>DAPM01000017.1 GCA_002502135.1 archaeon UBA543 | reverse complement strand
ACAGTAGAAGGAGAATATGACATTAGGGGAAGTTGTGTTGCAGGAACAGCAATTGTAAAAGGAGTTGCAGCTTCACTTGGATTGGATGTTGTAAATGTGCCAGGAGCAACAGGGGGAGCAGACACAAATATTAAAGGAAAGATTGACTTTGCACTCCGCTCACTTGAAACACGGGATTTTGCACTTCTTAACATAAAAGCAACTGATAATTTCAGTCATGATGGCGATTTCAAAGGAAAAGTTGACATGATTGAGAAAGTGGATAGCAAATTGAATGTTATTTCAAAATCAGTAAACAAAGATTTAGTTATTGCAGTTCTTGGAGATCACACAACTCCTGTTTCATTGAAACAGCACGCAGGCGACCCAGTTCCACTCCTTATTCGCGGACCTACAACAAGAACTGATGTTTCTCGTGCTTTTGATGAGAAGAATTGCATGCACGGAGGAATTGGTAGAATTCGCGGAACAGACCTACTTCCGATTCTTATGAATTATGCTGGGAAAGAGAAATTGTTTGGAGCCTAAGCTTCCTCATACCACCATTCAATACTTGGCTTGAACTCTTCTCGCTCGTGCTCCAGAGTGTGTTGTTCATCTGCAAGCCGTTGTTCTTCAGACAACTCAGTATCTTCTGCAGGATTTACCTGTCTTAGCCTTTCAATAGTGACGTGGTAATCCTGAATTTCGGGTAAAGTATGTTTAGTTGTTTTTGGTGGGTATTTTTCTTCCAGATTAGCTCGATTTAGAATTTTTTCCTTGCTAATAACTGGAACTTTAATCAAAAGACTTGCTTCGTTATCAAGAATAAGCTGTTTTGCCTTGTCAGCAGTATCCAAATACTTCAAAACAGGGAGCTTGTGTCGTTCTCGTAGATCGCCGATAATCGGTTTCATTGCTTCTGAAAATGTTTTTTTCTGTGCTCCGTCCTTAGGAACGTGTTTTGCGCAATAGAATTCAAGTGGTGAATCCTTTTTGATTAGTCCAATAGCAGCTTCACGGGAATCAACCAGCTCGTGCATTTTCTCCTCAGAATCCAGCTGTTCAATATCAAAACCGTGATTCTCTAGCACATCGAAAACAGCGTCAACTTCTGCAGAATCAGTAATTAAAGGGCTCCAAGCATTGACAATAATATCATCTCTTTGATAATCAACAAGAATACAGGTAATTCTCTTACATCCAAGAGCTTTGCATGCGTGATACCTGTGGTGGCCGTCCAGAACCACAAAATCGTTATTAGCAACCAGAATAGGCCGGTATAGCTCTTTGTCGTTTTCAATCCGTTGTTTGAGCTCTGCCAGATAGTCCTCCTTGATGTCCTCGTGCACTTTTATTCGATCAAGCGTCACAAGAGCAAGGACACTTCCATGGTCAAGACGTTTTATTATTTCCAAGAAAAGTCACCCCAAGTATAAAATAGGTGAGGAGAAGGGTATAAAAAGGTTTTCGTAACAATCTTCAGTAGGGGAAGATGGAAAAGCATGCAATACTAGGACCGTACCCTCCACCGTTTGAAGGGGTCGGAATTGTAGCAAAACAACAGCACGAGCGAGTCGGTGGACTGTTTATTGGAACAAGCAAAAGGAAGAGCAAGAGCGCTAATATTGACCTAATTAAGAAAGGATCGTTTGCAATTGACATACCTCGTTTGCTCTGGAAAATTCTCAAGCACAGAAAGGACATTAATGTGATTAATGCTCATTTTGCAACAACTTTTGGATTTATTGCATATTTAGCAAAAAAACTCTATGGAATTAGCTATACTGTGACCTGCCACGGATCTGATATTCTAGTAAATCTAAGGAAAACTCCGCACAAATGGCTTACAAAAATTGCTTTAGAGAATGCTGATGAAATTCATGTGGTCAGTAGAGCTCTGAAGCGGAAAATTCAAGATTCTGGAGTGAAAAATCCTGCAATTGAGATTACAAGGAACAAACTCAGTCCAAAGTTCAAGAAAATGAATATTGCAAAGAAAAAGCAGATAATATCTGTTGGAGCAGTTTATGAACGGAAAGGGTTTGATATTCTTCTTAAAGCATTTGCAAAAGTAGCTGACAAAATTCCAAAATACTCTGTTGTAATAGTGGGCAGAACTGCAGATTCTCATTACAAGAAAAAACTGAACAAGATAATCAAGGAGAATAATTTACAGGAAAGAGTAAAATTCCTTGGGCAAAGAGAAGATATTCCAGAACTGTTGAATGAATCTGAATTGTTTGTAATGCCTTCGCGATCTGAAGGATATGGTTTGGCGCTTGCAGAAGCACTGGCCTGTGGTTTGGACTGTATTGCTTCTAAAACTGGTGGTATTCCAGAAGCTGTTGGAAATAAACGGAAGTGTAAGTTTTTCAGAAATGGAAGCATTAAAGAACTTGCTGAGTTACTTGAAAAACAATTGAAGCATTAGTTTTATATACTACTACGATTTCATTAATTGTGAAATCGTATGAAATCGAAATGCAACTGTTTTATTCTCATAACACTGGCAATTCTAATAGCCTTGCCAGCTTGCGCTTTTGCAGCACAGAATTTTGATGCTGTAATAGTTCGTGGTGATATACCTGTAGATATGCTGGTAGCACAGGCCTACACTTCAAAAGCAGGAATCCCACTTGTAACAGTTACACAAAAACGGCTAATAGATGAACTGGAAGAGGAACTTGAGGGTTACAAAGAGCAAGGATACACAGATGTCCTGATTATAGGTGGAACTGAAGCTATTCCAAAGAGCATTGAATCAAAACTAGATAACATCGGCATGACCAGCACTCGTATTTGGGACTGGAACCGTTACGGCACTTCAGCTAGAGTTGCAATGACCTTATGGTCCTCTGCAGAAACAGTAGTAGTTACTCAAGGAAATGCCGGAGAACTCATGCTTGCAGCACGCACAGCAATAGAATACAACAGCCCTCTCCTGATTACAGAACCAGACGAACTCCCAGAAGCAGTTGAAACAGCAATTGAGCGTCTGGGCGCTACACGCATAATACTCATAGGCGACGCTTCTAATTCTGTAAAGAAAGATCTTGCAAACCTAGGCGGACTTCAACAAACTAATGTGCGTCCAATAAAGCGCGAAGATCCAAAAAAGAGCACATTCCTTGTAATTGGACTAATAATCGGTGGATTAGCAGTGTTTTTAGTGTCTAGTTTGTGGGGTGCAATGATGTTCAGGAAAAAATCTGTTCCTGCAGAAGCTCTGGAAGATGATGAGCAGACAATTATCAATTTAATAGAGCAGAGTAAAGGAAAACTACGGCAAGAAGCACTTCCAAAACTAACTGGCTTCTCTCGTCCGAAAGTGAGCAGGATAGTTGCAGAGCTGAGAAAGATGAAAACAGTTGTCAGGGAAAAGAAAGGCAAGACTTATGTGCTGAGACTCTCAAAAAAGTAGATTTCAAACAATTTCACTATTGAAAACGTATTTATACAGCTAATATTAACTTTTGAAAGGGATTAGGGATGAAAATATGGATTGATTTAAGCAATTCACCGCATGTTCTGTTCTTCAGACGGCTGATTAAGCAACTGGAACCGGATCATGAACTGCTCATAACAGCAAGGAAATATGGATACCTAGAGGATATTATAAAACAAGAAGGCATTGACGCTAAAATTATAGGAGAACACGCTGGAAAAGACCATTCTGAAAAGCTTCAGGCCAGCATAAACCGCACAAATGAGCTTCTACCAATTGTAAAACAGTTCAATCCTGACAAATTCTTGTGCAAATACTCAATTGAAGGAATGCGAATTGCTTACGGACTTGGAATTCCAAGCACTTTAGTGATTGACAATGATCAGAGCACTGAGCAGAACAATCTAACAACTCCTTTTTCTGAAAAAACAGTGGTTCCGGAATGTATTGAAGCTAAAATGAAGCTCGCTTTTGGAAACGTGGATATAATTGGCTTTAATGGAACTTGTGAAGTTGCTAATATTGCTGGATTCACTGCTAAAAAAGATGTTTTAGATCAGCTCGGATTAGAAGAAGGTAAAATTCTGACTATTAGAACAGGTCCGCTGGATGCAACCTATTTCAACAAAGACACTTCACTTGAAAAACACATTTCTGAACTTTCAAAAGACTATGACATAATTGCATTCCCTAGAAACCAGCACGACAAGGCAGTTTTTGAAAAGTGTGGAGCAAAGGTTTCTGAAAACGGGATTGACTTCCACAGCCTGGTTTACTACTCAGAAGCATTCCTTGGAGAAGGCGGAACAATGACAAGGGAATCTGCACTACTTGGAACTCCAACAGTATCCTGCTATCCTCAGCAACTGCTCGAAGTTGACAATCTGTTGATAGGCAAGAATTTAATGCAGCACTCACTTAATCCTGCAGAAATCGCAAGAATGATTAGTGAATCAAACAAAGACCATTCCAGAAAAATTGCAGAAAATGCAATGGGCGAATTTGAAGATCCGCTTGTTAAAGTTCGAGAAGCACTAGAACTATGAGCCAACTTATCTACCTCATTTGCGCAGCCTTTATCCTAACAGTAGTTCTCACAAAACTTGCAATAAAGAAATTCACAATCAAAGGGCTGGTTTCTGATGACTTTCACAAGGAAGGAAAACCAAAGAAACCAATAAGCGGCGGCATTGCAGTTGCAGGAGCATTCACAATTCTGATGCTTGTAATGTATTTCATTAACCAGAACATAACAACTCTGATTCTTCTTTTAGCATTCTTGACATCAGCAGCAATCGGCTTGTTTGATGATATTTTCGGATTTCCGCCAAAAAGCAAGTTCTTCATAGTCAGTTGTGCAGCAATTCCACTTCTATGGCTTGTGCCTTGGGAATTAAAACCAATGCTCATGATTTTCTTATTAGTTGCAGTTGCTTCAAACTGGACAAACATGCTCGCAGGATTTAATGGTCTTGAAATGGGAACTGGAATGATTGCAATCCTGTTCCTTGCAGGTTCAAGCAACAATCCAGCCAGTTCAATACTCTACATTTATACAGCCTGTTTGTTTGCATTCCTCTTGTTTAACAAGTATCCTGCAACAGTTTTCCCAGGAGATGTTGGAACTTTGCCAATCGGCACAATGATGGTTGCAGCGTATTTGATTGGCGCTCCCCTGCTGAGTTTGGGAATACTCCTGATTCCGTATGCAATTGATTCTGGTTTGAAATTCCTCAGCACTGGAATAATGGACAGACGTGAGCACCAGCCAACTGGAATTGAGAATGGACGACTAGTTCCACGCGGAAAGTATATTTCACTTATCAAAGTTGTGATGTGGCTTGGCTTCAGAAAAGAATGGCAAGTGGTTGCAGTGATTTGGGGAATTGAAATTGCACTAGGAATAGTCACTTTGCTAATCTGAAGCCCCAATACATAATCTTTATAACCGAAAATCAAGAGCATAAAAACAATGAAACAGAATTTAGTCTTTGTAATTCCTGCATACAATGAAGAAGAGTCAATAGTACAGACTCTCAAGGATGTGAAAAGACAGTTCCCGAAAAATGATATTTTTGTAGTAAATGACGGATCTAAAGACAGGACTAAAGAATTTGCAGAAGCGCAAGGCGTTCATGTTCTCACTCATGTTATCAACCGCGGACTTGGTGCAGCGCTTTCAACTGGAATTCAGGCAGCAATCAGGAGTAATGTAGATATTGTAGTTACATTTGATGCAGATCTTCAGCACTTAGGAAAAGATGTTGAAAGATTAATCAAGCCAATCCAGAACAACAAAGCAGATGCAGTTATTGGTTCCCGTTTTATGAGCAAAAAGGATGTTGAGTTAATGCCAAGAATCAAACGCTTTGGAAACACTCTTCTAACAGGAGTTACAAACATTCTTTCAGATACCACAATCACTGATTCACAAAGCGGTTTGCGGGCATTTAACCGAGAAGCTGCTGAAAAACTGATAATTTTGTGTGATAAATACGAAGTTAGCTCAGAAATAATCCACCAACTTGGACATCACAACCTGCGAATACTTGAAATACCAATAAAAGCTATTTATGATGACCGCAGTGTTCAGCGAGGTACTAATCAAATGCCGTTCAAGAACGGCCTTAGAATTGTGTGGAGTATGTTGCTCCGGACAATAGGGGTGAAAAGGTAACTCCGTGGATCCGGTGCACCGGTAGCCGGGGCACCGAAAACTCAAGACGGCGCCCCTGCGCACCCGCGCCCCGGTGCCCCTTCATAAGGAGGACAAACAAAAAATGGAACTACAAATACTTGGAATACAACTGGTCGGGATCGCAATAGCGCTCCTGATTGCTTTTGAGACAAGAGTCTTATACAAAAAAGGCAGGTTCAAGAGAAAAGATATTGTTATTTGGAGCTCTGTTTCTGTGTTGCTGTTAATAGTTGCACTGTTCCCTCTGACTTTTGCTAATTTCCTCAGCTTATTCACAGATATTGGACGTGGTTTGGATGCACTGATGCTTCTTGGATTGCTTGGAGCATTTGCATTGATCTTCCATGTTTATATTAGAAACCAGGAGACACAGAGGCAAATTACTGATTTAGTTAGGAAAGTTGCTATTCGGATGGATGAGATTGAGAAAAAGAAACCTGTTAAGAAAAAGAAATAACTCAAAGAGCTTTAACCAAACTCTCGCCCCAACTTGCATACTCCTCAACTTTCTCTTTTGTAATTGCTTCCACGAAAATTCTTATCAGCGGCTCTGTTCCAGAAGCGCGCATCAGCACTGAGCCGTCTTCAAAAACAACTTTAATTCCGTCCATTGTAACAATTTCCTTATTCTCTTTGTCAATTTTGTCTTTCAAATTAGGAATATCCGACTTTTTATCCTCTTCACAGCCAACTTTCAGCTTAATCTGATAATATTTTGGCAGTTCAGCAATTAATTCAGAGAACTTCTTCCCAGATTTTGCAAGAACTTCAAGAACTTTAACTGTAGCAGCAGAGCCGTCTCGAGTAAAACTGATTTCCGGGAAAAAGCTTCCGCCAGTTTCTTCAAAACCGTAATCAGCACCTTCATTTTTCAAAGTCTCACCAATGTATTTAGCACCAACCATTGTCTTAATAATCTCTCCACCTTCAGCTTCTGCAACATCATCCATTACTTTTGAAGTGGAAATCGGTGTAACAACTCTTGCACCTTTCTTTTCTCTTAAAATCTCTCTTGCAAGCAGAGTTCCAGTAACATCACCCATAACAACTTCTCCAGTTTCATCAACAAAAATACATCTGTCACCGTCACAATCAAAAGCAACTCCGAAATCAGCATTCTCAGCTTTTACTTTCTCAATCAACACATCAAGGGTTTCTGGTCTTGGTTCAGGTGCTCTTTCGAAAATTCCTGTCAATTTTGTGAAAAGTCCAACAACTTCACAATCCAGCTTCTCCAGCAACCCTGGCATCAGTTTTCCCTGTGCGCCATTACCAGTATCAACAACAACTTTGAATTTTCCTGACCTAACTGCTTCAGCATCAATCAATCCAATTAGTTTTTTGCTGTATTTTTCCAGAATATCCTGCTCTTCCAGCTTGCCAACCTTATCCCAGTCAGCCTTAATTGGCTCTTTTTTTGCTAATTCTATGAATTTCTTCTCTTCACCAGATGAAAACTCAACACTTTCACCTGTCATGAACTTCATTCCATTATATTCAGGCGGATTATGAGAACTTGTGATCATTACTCCAGCATCAAAACCTTCTTTAACGCAATGGGAAAGCGCAGGAACTGGAGCCAGACCAGCATCCACAACATTAATTCCTGTAGAAAGCAAACCTGAAATCAGTGCACTGCGCAACATTTCCGAGCTGGTTCGGGTGTCTCTTGCAACTAAAACCTTCCCTTTTCCATTAAAAAACGTTCCAAAAGTCTGTCCTAGCTTCAGCGCAAGCTCTGCTGTCATTGTCTTGTTTGAAATTCCCCTGATTCCAGTTGTGCTGAATTTGATATCCATACAATAAAACTTGCTGGAAGTGTATTTAAGTTTTGAGAAAAAAAGAACAACTCCAAGCCCCTAAGCCCCCGTGCCCCTAATCCACCCAGAACAGTAAATAATAACCTATATAAACATCTCAGCTAAAATTCAGTATATGGATATCTCAATTGTTCTTCCAACTTACAATGAAGAAGAAAGTGTGAAGCAGCTATACGACGAGTTAACAGACGTTATGCAGAGGATGAAGAGAAAGTACGAGCTGATTTTTATTGACGACGGCTCTACAGACACAACTCATCGCGCACTTACAGAAATTGCTGGAAAAGATCCTCACGTTGTTATTGTAAAACTTAGGAAGAATTTCGGGCAGACTCCGGCACTTATGGCAGGTTTCAACCACGCAACAGGGAAAATACTTGTAACTCTTGATGCTGATTTGCAGAACGATCCTGCAGACATTCCAAAGCTGATTCACAAACTGGAAACAGGACACGATGTAGTCTGCGGATGGAGAATGGCAAGAAAAGACAATGTTGTGAAGAAACTGCCTTCAAAATTATCAAATTTCTTAAACAGGAAGCTTACAGGATTGAAAATTCATGATTCCGGTTGCACCCTAAGAGCATACAGACGTGAAGCAGTTGAAGGTTTGAAGCTTTTTGGGGAAAACCACAGGTACATTCCTGCACTGATTGCAAGCAAAGGATACAAAGTTTCAGAAGCAGTTACTAATCACAGGCCAAGACGCTTTGGAAAATCAAAATACGGTGTTGGAAGACTGATGAAAGGATTGCTTGATCTTCTGACTCTGAAATTCTTGCTTAGATACAGCGAAAGGCCAGTTCATATTCTTGGTACACTTGGAGCAGGGGTTCTGTTCCTTGGTGGTCTTTCAGGCGCATACCTGCTTATAGAAAAATTCGTTTATGGTGAATCAATAGCAAGCAGGCCAATGCTCATACTTACACTTCTTTTAGTGATTATGGGAGTGCAGTTGTTCTTTACAGGAGTGCTTGCAGAAATGCTTGTGAGAACCAGACACGATCCACGTGATACTTACAGTATTGAAAAGGTTCAGAGGAAGAAATAACTATTTTGTTAATTTCTTAATTAGCGACAGCGCCATAAACCCATAAACACCAGTAATTATTGAAAATGTCAAGAACACAATATGGAACCCGAAACCAGTGAGAATAGCAACTTCTTTAGCAATTCCAAGTGACATAAACGACAGAACCCAAGCACCTTCTAGAGTTCCAAAACCACCTAGCCCTTGAATTGGCAAAAATGTTGAAAGCATAGGCAAAGTAATTCCAATAATACCAACCCAGATACCAACTTCAACACCTAATCCAATTGTTATTAGCCAAAACAGTACAAACCGAACTCCCCAGATGAAAAGTGAGTAGAACAAATGCTCGAAAAAACTTCCTTTTGACTTCAAAACCTTGAAACTGTCAATAGCTTCATCACCTTTTTCCAAAACCCATTTAGCAATACTAGTTTTTCCAAGTCTGAATAAGCTGAAAAGCTTCCCAATTCCGCTCATAAAATGCTTTCCGAAATGAACAAGTGAAAACAGCATAAACAAGCTCACAACTAACAATCCTGCAACAAAATAAGAAACAGTTGCCAAAAATGCAGGAAGCACTGGAACCATAATTACAGCAACCAATAGAATAACTGCAATAGCAATCATGTCCAGAATACGAGCAATTACAAGCACAGAACCACTCTTTGCAATAGAAACATCTCGTTTTTTAGTCATGTAAAGGTATGAAAGCTCACCTGTCCTTGCAGGAAGCGTATTTATGAACAAGTTGTGCAGGGCAACAATACTGAAAAGCTCGTGAAATCCGTTTTTCCAGCCAAGAAGCTTGTAAAACCGAATAGTTCTGCCAAGATGACCCAATACATACAAACCAAAACTTGCAAGAAGCAAACTAATCGGCATTTGCTGAATAATCTGAATAACATCAGCTAAATTAACCTGCATTGCAAGAAACCAGACAAGACCAACAGTCAGTAAGATTGCGAGAACTGTCTTAATACGCTTGCTTATTTTCATTAGTCAGCAGAAGAGTATGCAAATTCTATGTATCCTTTGGAGAATTCATAGATTTTAGTGTCAACCCCATGTTCATTAGGGAATGCTTGCAAACTCTCCTGAGTGAAAGAGCCTCCCTTCTTTAACAAGATATAAACCAGTTGAGTCTGCTCGCCATTGCTCATGAAGCCCATTTGCACAGGAGCATAATTTTCCTGCAAGTATCCAGCACTGCCAGGATTCTGGAAAGTTCCTAATCCCCATTGATAAAGCAAAATCCACTTCACACCTTGAGCTTCTCCAGCCATTATCTGATCCGCTTCTGGAAGCGGAATTCCATATCCTTTCCTGTCTGCATGCCATAATACTCCAAAGCTCTGGCCTCTGGAGAAAATTATTCTGTCTTCAGGAGAGCTGTGATCTTTAATATATTCGCCAGCAATATCCAATCCCAGGAATTGAACATCAAACTGCCTGGAAGCTGCACTTACAGACGGTATTAGGAGAAGAATTACTGCTAACAAGAGGAGTCCATACTTTGCATAATCTCTTGTAACTCCTTTTCCAACCATTCCAGCAATGTTTGTTACAACAGCCACAAGCGCATATGACATCAGAATTATAATCAAAGGAGCAATTGGATATTGATGGTAAGAGTGGCCTCCAAGCTGTCCGACCATCATTAGAATCCATGGAACAGATCCTGCAGCATACCAGAGTGTGAATTTGTTGCCGAAACTGTCCTTTTTCATAAAGTAAACAAGCAGAAGCCCGACAATTGCAATAATAAACCCAATCATTGTGTAATTGTCAGCTACATATCCCTTAACTGCAGTCCACCATGAACTGGAAAGAATTCCAGCCATGTCTGCAGTGAAAATAGAGCTTGAAACAGTTGTCATTCCACTCTTTGCTTCAAGGACTTTTGCATAAGCATACCAGGCAGGAACCGGAAGCATGAGTGCACCATAAATCAGATATGGTTTGAGCTTTTTCAAATTGAATTTCTTTGCAGCTCCGCCAACTTCTTTCCAAACTTTCTTAGGAATTGTTGCAAGCATTGGAATTGCAATTAAGAAGAATGAATATTTTGTCAGAAGAGATAGCATCAAAAATAACGCAGTCAGTATACCTTTCTTCAAAGCAAGTGACTCACGCCAATCAAGGAAGAAATACCAGGACAACAGCATGAATAGAAGTGCAGGATTTACAAGCTGAACATTTCTGCTGAAAAACACAAACAGCGGACTTATAGCCGTAAGAGCTGCAGCAACGATTGCAATATCATCGCGCTTGAACATTTTCTTGCAGATCTGGAACATCAGATAAATTGCAGCTAGTCCGCATAGGATTCCTATCATCCGCGCTGCAAGCAATGTTTCTCCGAAAATTTTGAAAGAAACTGCAGTAAGCACACTTATCATGGGGAAAGTATCGCCGTGCAAACCAGCTTGATTTGTGTTAAGTGCAGGATAATCCCATTCTGGTGCAAAGAATCCATTTGCAAAGAAACCGTCCTGATTGAAGTTCCTAGCTTCAGTGAGATAGTGGGTTTCTTTCCAATTGTGGTACCCCACAGCAGGATAATCCGCATGGTAAAAACGGAAGTATGCGCCAACAAGTATCAAAAGCACGAGTGCTATATAGATGACGTATTTTTTGTCGAATTTTTTGGTTTTTTCAGCCATTTTGGGTTAACCTTTAATGAAATTAATATAATTTTGAAGACCTTCAGCGGTTTTCGTCTTTGGTGAATAGCCAAGATCGTTTTTAGCTTTTGTGATATCAGCATGAGTGTGTTTTACATCCCCTTTCTGCTCTCCTACACACTTGTAGTTCGGCTCTTTTCCAACTATTTCTCCGATTTTGTCAATTAATCCCTTCACAGTTATAGTAGAACCGCCGCCAATATTGTAAGTTTCAAATTCTTTTGAAGACTCGCCTGCAGAAATTGTTCCTGCAACAATGTCATCAACATAAGTGAAATCACGGGACTGCGAACCATCGCCGTACAATTCAAATGCTTCACCATTCATTATTTTATTACTGAAAATATTAATCGCCATATCCGGCCTCTGCCTTGGCCCGTAAACTGTGAAATATCTGAGAATCGCAGAAGGAATTCCATGAGCTTCATTGTAAATCTTGAGAAGATCCTCGCAAGTGACTTTGGTGACACCGTAGGGCGAAATTGGATTCAATTCGGTGGATTCTTTTACTGGAAGCTCTTTCACATCTCCGTAAACAGAAGAGGATGATGCAAAAACAATTTTCTGCTTGTTTTTTCTTGCAGCTTCAAGCAGGCGCTGGGTTGCGATTATGTTGTTATCAATATAGACTTGCACATGATCCCAGCTGTATCGAACACCTGGTTGTGCAGCTTCGTGGTAGATTGTTGAAACACCGTCTAGAAGCTTTGAAATATCGCAGTCGACCAGATTTGTTTCCAGAAACTCGAAATTCTTCTCTGATTTTAGGTTTGAAAGGTTCTGTTCTTTCAGCTTCCTTGGATAATAATCAGTAAAACAGTCAATCCCAAGAACGTTGTAGTCTTTTTTGCAGAGTGCTTCTGCTAGATTAGAGCCGATAAAACCAGCTGAACCTGTTACTAAAACTTTGTCGCCCATTCCCGAAAAGTATCAGAATTTGTTGTTTAAATAAGTTGGGGAACGATGGCGTTAGGCGTTCTGAGTTATTTGAGTAAACAGAATGGGCTTTGGGCGTTAGTTCTGTTCTATCAAAACCTAAAGCCTAAAGCCCAACGCCTAACACCTAATCCTACAAAACAACAGCAATCCACAAAACTCTTAAATACACTAATTAGAACAGATAATGTGGGAGTAAAAGTATCAATTGTAATTGCTGTGAGGAATGAGGGCAGAAACCTTACGAAAGTAATTCCAACCCTGGTCAAACAGCATTACCCTGTAAAGGACTACGAAATCATTTTTGCAGACGGAAAGTCTGAAGATAATACTAGAGACATTATTCGAGAGTGGCAGAAGAAGTCTAAAGTGAAAATTACTCTGCTGAACAACCAGCATCAGGAGTCAGGATCAGGAAGAAATATTGGAATAAAGAAAGCAAAAGGCAAATACATTATGCAGTTGTCCGGACACACACTAGTTGCTCCAAATTTACTGAAAATTCTTACTAAAAAACTGGACAGCCAGCCAACAAATGTTGCAGGAGTTGGGTGCAGGCACAAAGATCCTGCAGATTCCACAGATTTCCAGAAAGCAGTTGGGAAAATCCTTTACAGCAGAGTTGGCGGAATAGGAACTTCGCAAAGTCAGGATGAAAAAGACAATTTTGTGGAGTCAGTTTCATTTACACTTTATAGAAAAAAAGCGCTTCTTGATGTTGGTTTGAATGATCCGAAATTCAGAATCGGACAAGATGCTGAATTAAATATTAAATTGAGAAAAGACGGTTACAAACTTCTGTACACTCCGCAGACTTATGTTGAGCAATACAAGCGACCGAGCTATACTGGATTGGCAAAGCAGATGTTCTGGTACGGGTGGGCCCGCACAAAAATGATTGAGAAGCATCATTACTCATTCAAACCAGTTTATCTTGTTCCAGCTTCAATGGTTCTATTCTTTGTAACACTATCAATTCTGAGCTGTATGTTCCCAATTGCAAAACAGCTCCTGCTTGCTGGTTTTGTGATCTATGTTGCACCGATAATCTACTCCTGCACGAAAATTGCAAAGAATGCTAATGAAGGTATTGTAATGTTTGTAGGGTATATGGTTGTGCACTTTAGTTACGGTTTAGGTTTGTTGTGGGGAATTCTGTTTTAGAGTTCTTCAACAATTTTCCTAAGAATTTTCTCTTCAGCTTTTCTCAGATGGTCCTGATAAGTGCGTCTGGAAACTTTTCGGACAGTTGCTAGCTCTTCTAGAGTTACTTTGCGAGGCCAGTTGTAGTAACCATAAGCAACAGCCAGATTTATTGAATGTAATTGCTTGTCAGTAAGCTGGAATTGGCTCTTATTTGGATCATATTTCCCCATTTTATCAACAATAACTTCGCCAAGCTTGTTCAAGTCTTTCATCAAATTGGTTGCATCCTGTGAATTCTCTGCAAAAACAACCCAGTTCTCAAAACCATTTGCTACTGACATGTTCGAACCTGCGTGGCAATTGTGTTTGGAAATTAGATTGCGGATTTCAGAACCTGATTTCTCGTGAACAACTGCAAACTTTCCCTGCTGGAAAACGAGTTTTGAAGCATCAACAGATCTGTGATTCTGAAAGAATTTTAGAAAGTCCGCAATCTGTCTCTCATCTTTGGCTTCAAACTTCCACAAGTTATTTCCAATTAGACTAGCCTTCACATCAAAGAAGTCCGCAACTGCTTCTAAAGACCAGCTTCCCTTATGTTTTATTGAAAACCTGATTTCACGCATAATCTGGGTTATTTTTACTAGTATTTATATGTTCATATGTCGTGTATTGAGATACCGCTAAAGGCATTAAACTCATAATCGCACAGCTAAAACAACGAAATATAGAGAAATTAGCTAAATCTCACCAACAAAGCCCTTCATAATCAACATCTGCGCGGTTCTCAAGAATATTTCTTCCGTCAAACACTGCTTTTCCCTTCATTCCATCAAAATTAATGTTCTTGAACTCAGGCCACTCAGTTGTTATTAAACAAAAGTCAGCATCTTTCAAAGCTTCTTGGATGTTTTGAGCATAAGTTATCTTGTCTCCAAACTCTTCCTTGGCAGTTTCACCAGCTTTTGGATCATAACCCTGCACTTTAACACCTTTTTCAATGAGTTTGTGAATAATTGGAATAGCTCTGGACTCTCTCAAGTCGTCAGTACCTGCCTTAAACGCCAATCCAAGGATAGCAGCAGTCTTGCCGTTTAAGTCGCCAAGTTTCTTTTCAGCTAATTCAATAAGTCTCAATGGCTGGTCATCATTAACTTCCATTACTGCATTCAGAATCTTTGGTTTGTAATCATAATCATCAGATGCCTGGTGCATCAGTGCTTTCACATCTTTTGGAAAGCAGGAGCCTCCGAACCCAATTCCAGGACGCAGAAAGTGCGGTGAAATCCTATGATCCATACCAATTCCGCGTGAAACCTGTAGTGTGTCTGCTCCAATTTTCTTGCAAATATTACCAATTTCATTAATGAATGAGATTTTTGTAGCAAGGAAAGCATTACTTGAGTATTTTATCATTTCTGCAGTTCTCAAATCTGTTCGCAGGAACGGCCTGTCCTTTGTTTCATGAACCTGTTTTGCCAGATTTCCAGCTTTGCTGTCCAGTTGTCCAATTATAACTCGGTCAGGATTCAGGAAATCTTCAACTGCTCTGCCTTCTCGCAGAAACTCAGGGGTCATGCAGACTCCGAAAGCTTCACCAGCTTTCTTGCCAGATTCTTTCTCCAGTATTGGAATAAGCACATTCTCAGTTGTTCCAGGGATTACAGTGCTTTTCATAATAACAAGATGGTAAGCATCTTTTTCTTTCAGTGCTTCTCCTATTGATTTTGCAGCAGCTTCAACGTATTTCAGGTCAGCGCTTCCGTCATCCTTGGAAGGAGTTCCTACACAAATAAAAGAAAGTTCAGTATTGAAAATTGCATTTTTGATATCGAGAGTTGCATTGAAATTGCCTTTTGCAATAGCTTTTTTCAGCATTTCATCCAGATTCTCTTCAAAAATAGGAGAAATCCCCTTGTTGATCTTCTCAACCTTCTCTTTATCAATATCCACGCAAGTGACTGTATGCCCCTTGCTGGCAAGGCCTGTTCCAGTAATTAGACCGACGTAACCAGTTCCGATAACACTTATTCTCATTGTAGTAACGATTTCTCCTTAATAACTCTTAAATACTTTTTGAAGGAAGCTTCGAACATGGCGTCAATACTTCCTGAAGAATATGAGTGGGGAATCTGCATTAGTCACGATGTTGACCATTTAGGGCACAAGGAGCACCGGTTTTGGGAAATAATTGAATTCTGGGTTACCTGTTCGATTGAAGTACTCAGACTTAGGAGAAGTATCCTAAGCTATCTGAAAGTTATAAAAAACTCTTTTTTCACTAAAAAAGATTCATGGGATTGTGTTCACGAAATGTGTGAACTGGATTTCAAAAACAGTATTCCAAGCACTTTCTTTTTTGCAATGAACCCAGGAATCGGCTTGAAGTACGACCGAGACCAAGCAAGGGAGAAAGTAAAAACAATTCCATTCAATTTTGAAGTTGGAGTGCATGGACAGTTTCAGGATAATGAAAAAGAAATCAAGGACGAATATGCA
This sequence comes from archaeon UBA543, assembly GCA_002502135.1. Lineage (GTDB taxonomy): Archaea > Undinarchaeota > Undinarchaeia > Undinarchaeales > UBA543 > UBA543. Next base: position 55,979 of record DAPM01000017.1, on the reverse strand, counting down.
ACTCTTTACAATATGCTTCATAGAAGGCCGAGAGGAATTCGGATGCATTACCTCAAAACTCACCCAAATATGCTCAAGCTCCTGAAAACTGCTGGATATGAATATGATACAACAGAACTTGACAAATCAGGAGGATTAAAGCAGGCTTACAAAACTCCAGAAGGGATTGTTGAAATTCCTGTTCATTTAATGGAGACCTACTTGTTCAGTCCATTTTACGAAAATCTGAAACTGGAAAAAGCGATTGAGAAAGTCGAGGCATTAATTCAGAAAGCCAAACAAGATAGAAAAATAATAAACATAATCGTACACCAGCGCTCGCTTTCCGAAGACCTACCAAGACAGAGACAGTTCTACCAGTGGTTAGTTGAAAGAGTTTCAAAAGATCAGAAATGCTGGAAAGCAAACTGCATGAAAATTGCAGAAAAAGTAAATGGAAATCAAAACACTTGAAGAAGCAAAGGAACTTGTTGAAGAATATAGTCAGCTTGAGCAAGCAACGCCTTTCCATTCTTATGAATGGTTGTCTGCATTAGAAAGTCTAGGAACTAAATGCGAAATTGCTGTTTTTAAAAATGCTATTTGCCCGATTTTCAGAAAAAAGATGGGGCCAGTGGAGATTGGATTCTCACCGATTTTCGGAACAGAAACAGCATACCTTGGCATTGTTTCAAAAGATTCTGATATTAACAGCAAGCTCAAACAACTCAAAAAAGAAGCTGGAAACTTTTTCATGATACTTCCACCTGGAACTCAGACAGATTTCGGCTCTTCTGAAACAGCTCAGACAATTATTACAAAATTCAATCAACCAAGTGCTGAGGAGCACTTCAAAATAATCAAAAAAGGGCACAGATACTGCGTTAACAAAGCTGAGAAGGATGGAGTAACAATTGAAGAAGATTATTCTGATGAAGCAATTGAAACTTATTACAAAATGCTAATGGAAACCTACTCTGCAAGCGACTATAATCCACTTCCAAAAGAATTTTACAAGAAAATAATCCAGGGCTTGCATGCAAAGAACCAGATCAAACTCTTATTTGCAAAGTATCAGGGAAAAACAATAGGCTGTGCTGCTTTCCCGCACTCTGGAAAAACAATTTATTATTGGACAGGTGCATCGATCAAGGGAGAACTTGCAAAATTGTATCCAAATAATGTAATCCAGTGGCATATAATAAAATGGGCTTATGAAAATGGTTTTAAGAAATACGACATGTTGGGAGCCGGAATTGAGGGAATCCGAAACTTCAAACTAGGCTGGGGTGGTGAAATTGCTGATTACACTCGTGTTTACTCTAGTAGTTCATTGAAATTAGCTGCTTCTGCTTACTCGAAGATTGGGAGCGGTTTGAAGAGCAAAATACGCGCAGGAATCAGATAACACCCAGTCATTCAATCCCCGACCTAACGGCCGGGGTTCTATTTCCTGGGTGAATCTTGAAGCGGTCTGAGTGATTTGAAAACATGGATTTTCTGCCACTTCAAGATAAATTAGCCTTTCATTAACTTTAAATAACAAAATCAGGAGTTCTAAAACTATGACATTTGAAGAGCGAGCAGAAAATTTAGCAAGCCTGGCGCGAAGCGCTATTGGCCTGAAAGATCAGGTGCAGAATGCAGTAAATGCAATTAAAGAGTGCCACCTGGCTGGGCACAAAGTTCTTGCTTGCGGTAATGGCGGATCTGCTTCTGATGCTAACCATTTTATTGCAGAACTGGTTTGCAAGTACAAAAGCGACAGGAAGCCCCTTGAAGGAATTTCTCTTAATGCTAACACTGCTGTTATGACAGCAATTTCCAATGATTATGGTTATGACAAAGTTTTTGAGAGGCAGGTTGAAGCTCTAGGCAAGCAAGGAGATGTTTTAATTGTGATTAGCACAAGCGGAACTTCTGAGAATGTTGTTAAAGCTGCTCAGAAAGCAAAATCACTTGGAATAAAGACAATTGCATTGACAGGAAATGTCGGAACACTTGCTGGAGAATGCGATCTTGGTATTCAGGTGCAATCAGATCAGGTTCCACGAATTCAAGAAATGCACGCTTTCATACTTCATGAAATTTGCGAGGCGCTTGAATGAGCGAGCTGAAACCAGAATCAGTCAAAGTACTTATTATTGGAGACTTAATGCTGGACAGATATGTTATTGGAGATGCAAGTAGGATTTCACCAGAAGCTCCTGTACCGGTTTTTAACAAAGAGAAAATAAAGGATGTTCTTGGCGGAGCTGCAAATGTTGCAAAAAATATTGTTGAGCTTGGAGCAAAAGCAGAGCTGGTTGGTGTTATTGGTGATGATTCAGAAGGCAAAGAGCTTGCAGAACTTATCAAATCCAGCGGAATAACGGCTGACTCAATTATAATTGACAAAAACCGTCCTACAACTGTTAAGAAAAGGATTGTAACTAGTGAGTTAGAGCAGTTGCTCAGAATTGATACTGAAAAAAAAGACAAAATCAGTGAAGAGGATGAGGATAAAATCATATCTGCTATTTCAGAAAAAGCAGGAGACGCCAGCATAATTGTTCTTTCAGATTATGCAAAAGGTGTTATGACTGATAAAATTGTGGAAGCTGCAAAGCAAACTGGAAAGAAAGTGCTTGTGGATCCAAAACCAGTTAATGCTGAAATTTTCAAAGGAGTTGAAATTATTACTCCGAACTTAAAAGAATCCAGAGAAATTGTTAATTCTGAGAACAGCACTTCTGAAGAAATCGGAAAAACACTTTCAGAAAAGCTGAACTGCAAAGTTTTGATGACAATGGGAGCAGAAGGAATGATGCTTGTTTCAAATGGAACTGCAGAACAAATTCCAGTAGAAGCTAAAGAGGTTTATGATGTTACAGGAGCTGGAGATACTGTTGCTGCAGTGCTTGCTGTTGCTCTTGCATCTGGAATAAATGATCTTGAATCTGCAAAACTGGCTAACAAAGCAGCTGGTTTTGTTATTGGGAAGAGGCGCGTTCACAAAATCGACCTGAGGGAGGCTCTAAAATGAGTGTTTTGTCAAGAGAAGATGCAAAACAGACTGTAGACCAGCTGAAAACAGCAGGGAAAACAGTAGTTTTCACTAATGGTTGTTTTGATATTCTGCATATTGGTCATATTCGCTATTTGAAAGAAGCCAGAGAACTCGGAGATGTTCTGATTGTTGGACTGAACAGCGATGCATCAGTTAAAAAGTTGAAAGGTGAGAAACGACCATTAATTCAGCAGGATCAGCGAGCTGAAGTGCTTGATTCCCTAGAAAGCGTGGATTATGTTGTGATTTATGATGAAAACACTCCAGAACAGCTTATCCGCGAGCTGAAACCAGGAATCCAAGCTAAAGGCGGAGATTATACCCCAGAACAAGTTCCTGAGAAAAAAGCTTTAGAAGAATATGGCGGAAGACTGGAAATATTGAAGTTAGTTGATTGTGATTCAACAACAGACATAATTTCAAAACTTTAAAATGTCTAAAATAAAAATTCCTTTGCATGTTAGAATGTTTGAGAACATACTAGCCTTGAAATTCTTGATTCCGTGGGATTTGTTATTTGCAAGAAGCAGACCAGTTGATGAGAATTTTCAGAATATTGTTGTTGTAAACCTGATGGGCTTGGGAAATATGATTTTTTCAATTCCTTTGCTCAAAACTTTAAGAAAAAGGTTTCCAACTGCAAAAATCACTCTGCTTGCTTCATACAAACCAGTTGTTGAATTAATGCAGGCAAACAAACTAGTGGACGATATTGTTTTCTTCAATCCAGAAGAGCATAGAGGGATTTTCAAGAAAAGAAAATTCATGAAAGAACTTGGAAAAAGAAAATTCGATCTTTCAATTCTAACATACCCAAGCGGAAAGTTCAGCGGGGTAGCTACAAAATTCATTGGAGCAAAGAAAATGATTGGAGTTGAGCAGAACGTCGGGTTCTTCAAATCAGGAGTTTTCTCAAATATTGTTGTTAAAAGCACTAGCAAGCACTGTGTTGATGTGAATTTGGATATTGCTAAAATGCTTGGTGAAAAAGAAATTGACAGAAGTATTAAACTTGAATTGCCAGACGCTAAAGTATATGGTGCTCGAAACCTTCTGAAATCCAGAGGACTTGGTGAAGGTCAGAAACTTATTGGCGTGCACACCGGCTCAGTTCATGAAACCAAATACAAACAGTGGACTCAGCATGGCTTTGCAGAAGCATGTACTGAACTTGCCAAGAAGCATAATACAAAGATTATGATAGTTGGTGGGCCAGAAGAAGCTCATGCTGGCAAGAGTATTCACGCAATGATGCAAGAGAAACCGTTGATGTTCTTTGACAAAACTATTCCAGAAACAGCTGCTTTGATTAAGAATTGTGATATTTTCATTAGCACAGATACTGGGCCTGGGCATCTTGCAGCAGCACTTGGAATTCCAGTAGTTAGTATTTTCGGTCCTACAGATTCTGAAAAAGCAAAACCTTATGGTGAGAAAGTTATTGTTGTGAAAAAAGACTTGGCTTGTATTCCTTGTGTTGATTCTTTTACTGCTAATTATTTTAATTGCAAGGACAGGAAGTGCCTTGTTGAATTAGAACCTAGAAAAATTGTTGAAGCAGCTGAGAAATTGCTTTAATTTTCAGTAGCCAACATCTCAGAAACTTTCTTATAATCTTCAAAATCGTGAATTTCACTCCACCCTCTGCTGATTTCAAGTGAATTAACAGCCTCACCAGAATCAATAAGCTTCTGAATCGCAGTGCAGAGACCCATTTTCTGATCTCCAGCATCCTTGTAAACCTGCATCAGCTTCTGCATTCCAATTTTTGAAAGCAGAACTATTCCAACAAACTCGTGTTTTGCCTTCTCTCTGTCCAAATCCTTTCCAATGTTCAGAATTTTATTCTCTTTATTAACATTAATCACTCTCTCGCCGTCCAAAGGAGGCTTTTCAGCAATTACAAGATCAATATCAGACCTGACTTCAGACTTTCTAACAGAACTGTCAATTACAAGTGTAATATCCTTGTCAGTTTTTAGCAATTTATCAAGAATTTCTGTTTCGAAAATAATGTCAGAGTAGATTATCAGATTCTTTTCAGCATATTCCTCTCCAGCTTTTGAAATTGAATCCATAATATGCCCGTCAGCATATGCCTCATTCACAACTAGATTAATATCATCAGCAACAACATGCTCTGCCTTGTAACCGCCAATAACTTTGATGTCATCAACACCGCACTGCTTCAGATTCTCAACACTTCTCTGCAGAATTGACTTTCCATTAACATCAATCATTGTAAGTGGTCTGTCCTGTAGAAGTTCTTTCAAACTAGGTTCAACGCTTCTGTCCCCAGCAGCTGGAATAATTGCTTTTACAGATTCTTTTGTTCTGACAAACTTGTCCTGATCTTCCTTGAATTTATCCATTTCCTGCAAAGCAAAAAGGTCTTTCACGCTAGCGATTTTAGAATCAATTTCAGTAATCCCTTTTTCCTTAATTTCTGCAAGAGTTTCATTAACGTGTTTTACAATTGTCCGGATTCCGTGATTAGCATAAATAACAAGTTTCACACCATACTGCTTCATCTGAGCTTCTGTGAAGCTAGGATAATTTGTTGGAACCAACACAACTGGTTTGTAATTGTCCCAAGCTTTGAGGAAATCCTCAATTTCTTTAGGATCAGACTTTTTTGAGTGAATAAAAATTGCATCAGCGCCTGCATCAGCATAAGCGCGAGCTCTTTTGAGTGCTTCTTCCTGTCCCCAGCCAGCAATCAAAGCCTCAACACGAGCAATAACCATAAAATCATCTGACTCCTGAGCATTCTTAGCAGCCATTATCTTGCCAACAAACTCAGCAATTGGAGCCAGCTCCTGTTTCCCGCCTTCAAGCAAACTGTTGGTTTTTGGGAATTTCTTGTCCTCCATGCAAACAGCAGCAATTCCGGCATCCTCGAATTTCTTCACCATTCGGATTACATTCATTGAATTGCCGTATCCAGTATCGCAGTCCACAACAACTGGAATGCTTGTAGCATCATTCATGCTGGCTGCTGCTGCAAGATAATCAGACATTGTGAGAATATTAGCATCAGGAACAGCGTTGGATGCTGAAACTTCTAAACCAGAAGCCCATACACCATCAAAACCGTTCAGCTCTACAAGTTTTGCAGTTAGTCCATTGTGAGCTCCAACGATCCGTACAAGATCCTTGCTTTCAAACAGTTCTCTGAGCTTTTTAGCCTTGGTCATTGAATTGAACGTCCTGATTTTAGGTTAAAAGAGTTATGGAAGGTAAGTTCTGAGCCGGTTTGCAATTTCTTCCGGGCTTGCCTGCACTCTGCCAACTTCTCTTTTGCCTGCTTCAACTATTACTCGAATGAAAACCGAACCAGTGTACTCGCTGACAATTGCTGATTCCAGTTCTTCAAGATTAGAAACTTTAACACAAGTAGTGTATCCAGCTGATTTTGCAACATTTTCCAGCTCAATTGTTGCAGAAACAGTTTTCTGAGAGCCAGTTGATTCGTAAACACCATTGTCAATTACAATATGAAGGAAATTCTCAGGTTTTTTATTGCCAATTGTAGCCAGCGCACCCAGATTCATCAGAACATTCCCGTCGCCATCCAGAACAACCACTTTCTTTTGAGAATTCAGTGCAATTCCAGCTCCAATTGATGCACCCATTCCCATTGAGCCAATCATATAGAAATTCCGCTCATTGTCGCCAGTGTCGTGAAGTTCTCGTGAAATAAAACCATTAGCAGAAATAATAACTTCATCCCCTTTCAAAAGAGATACTATTTTTGCAACTGCTTCTTGTGTTTTCATTCAAGTGACCCCTTTTTGAAAATAACTGCAACTGGCTGGTTTGTTTCAGTCAGTTTTGCATTAGCTTTTTCCATATCCTCAAGTGTTTCAAAAATAAAATACGGAACACCAATTGAATCAAGCAGTTTAGTCATTGATTCTCCCATTACCCAATGCTCAGGAGCATCCTCTTTTGTCTCGCCCCTCCAGCTGATCAGCATGAGTGTCGGGATTTTGTAGAGTAGAAGCAGTGAAGACAGAACATTAATTGAATTTCCAAGACCGGAATTCTGCATAACCATTACAGGCTTCTTTCCAGCTAGCTGAGCCCCTGTGCATAATCCAAGACCTTCATCCTCTCGAGTAACTGGTGTGTAATTATCTCCAGATTCTAGCTGGCTGATTAGAGTTTTGAAAATAGAGCAAGGTACTCCAGCGTAGAAATTGTATCCAAGTTCTGAAAGTTTAGCGAGAAACTCACTTGTATTAACCATTTGTAAGAATTGTGTTCTGAAAAGTGGTTATTAAGGTTGTGATAAACTATTCGGTGCTATAAACTTGCATAACCTTAAAATACCCAATTCAAACACCTGTTTTGTATGGAATTGATACTGCCGGAGCACATAATATTCGAAAGAGGAGCAATCAGCAAACTGCCTGAATTTACAGAAGGCGCTGTTCTTCTAGTTACTTCTAAAGGTATGCTAACACGCGGACCAGTTGACAAAATCAAAACACTTCTAGGTGAAATCAAAATCTTCTCAGATGTAGAACCAGAACCAAGTATGGAAACTGTTGAGAAAGTTAAAGCACTTGGGGCTGACACAATTATTGGACTAGGTGGAGGGTCTGTTTTGGATGTTGCAAAATACGCTGCAATGGAGCTAAATGCAAAGAAAATTATGATCCCAACAACTGCAGGAACTGGAAGTGAAGTAACCCATGATGCTGTCCTGAAAGTGGAAGGCAAGAAAAAGGGAATTAAAAACGAAAACCTTCTTCCTGATGTTGCGCTAGTGGATCCTGAGCTCACATTTACAATGCCGAAGAAGCTCGCAGCCTGCACAGGAATTGATGCTCTAGCTCATGCAGTTGAATGTTCTGAATCAAAAAAGAGTGATGAAACAACCAAGACACTGGCAAAAGAAGCAATTGACATAATCAAAATTAATCTCAAGAAAGCAATTGAAGGTGACGAATTGGCAAAAGAGCAGATGTCTTACGCAAGTCTGGTTGCTGGAAAAGCTTTCGGCAATTCTGGAACAACTCTTGCGCATGCACTCTCTTATCCACTCTCAAACCAGGGAATTCCACATGGAGAGGCAATTGCAATTGTTCTTCCGCACGCAATGGACTTTAATGGAACAGATCCTGCGCTTTCACAAGAGATTAAAAGCATTATTACAGAAACAGGACTAGGAAATGTGGAGATTACAGGAACAGCTGAAGAACTTGCAGAAGTTGTGTTCCCAGACAAAAGGCATCTTGATAATAATCCAAAAGAAGTTTCAAAGGAGGACTTGATTAACATTTTCAAGAAAATACTAGAATGAAAGCAGTAATTGTTGCAGCAGGGCGCGGAACCCGGTTATACGGGAATGATTCTGAGATTCCGAAATGCCTTACAGAAGTTGCTGAAGGAAAAACACTTCTCGATCTCACTCTTGAAAATCTGAAAAAGCACGGAATTACAGATATTGCAATTGTTAGTGGCTGGAAAAAAGAGAAAATTCATGAGAAACTTGGAGATTCTGTAACTCACCTGTTCAATCCATTTTACGAAACTACAAATGACATGGCTTCGCTCTGGTTCGGAAAAGAAGCAGTAGGAGACGAGCCGTTTCTTTACTTGCACAGCGACCTGCTCTACCACGATGAGCTAATAAAAAAAGCGATTGACGCTGAGGGAGATATTGTTCTTGTTACAGACACTGAAGTTTTTGATGAAGAGTCAATGAAAGTCAAATTGGATGAGAAAGGACACTTAATTGAATCCAGTAAGGCAATTCCACTTGACCAAGCAGGCGGAGAATGGACTGGAATTATCAAATTCAGTTCAGAAGGCTGGAAAAAACTAATTCCAGAAATTGAATCACTACTTGCAGAAGGCAGATTCATGGATTACGACACTTCAGCACTGACAAATCTTGCAGAAAAAGGATTTCCAATAAAAATTGTGCCAACTGACAAACTTCCGTGGATTGAAATCGACTTTCCAGATGATTTGGAAAAAGCTAAAAACGAAATTTATCCTAAACTACTCAAATGAAAAAGAAAATCACTACAAAAGATGTTCCTGACAGGGAGAATGACCAGTTAATAACTCATTGGGTTCACAGGAAAATCTCAAGAAGGATAACTCCATTCCTTTACAATCATACTTCGCTTACTGGAAATCAGGTTACTGTTATCGGTTTCTTGTTTTGCATGGCAGGAGCTGCTCTTTTCACAACAGGAGTTTGGAAATGTCTGATCTGGGGAGCTGTTCTGCTTGAATTCGGATACATTCTTGATCTTTGTGATGGCGAACTTGCAAGATGCAGGAAAGAATCCAGCTATTACGGCGGATATCTTGATTCGGCACTTGACTTAATACTCGATCCACTTCTGATAATTGCAATTACAATTGGCGCATACAGAATTTATCCAGTAACTCACATCTGGATTCTCGGACTTGCCAGCCTTTACTTCTTCACAGTATTTTATGTCACAGCAAGATTTTATACCTTGAACCAAATCCCACACAAAGTAGTTAAAAAGAAATTTAGCGGGTTTGGGAAATGGTACAATCTATTCTTCTATGCAAGGCAGTGGCACATTAACATTATTGCTGTTGGGGCTCTGCTAAACCAGCTTTACCTGGTGTTATGGGGCCTGGCTGTTGTAGGCAACCTGTATTGGTTTGCATATTTCATTATGCAGCACAGATCTGTTAGAAGTGACTTCCTAAAGAAAAAGAAATGATAAAAAAAACTGCAGTTATACTTGATGTTCAGAAAATGGCGTTCTCGCACCCACTTCGGGGTGTTTATGATTTTGTAAAGGATTGTGAAAGTGATGTAATGTTCAAAAGACTGCACCAAAAACTTAGTAGTCTGGAGAAAAAATACAAGGATATTTCAATAATTGCTCTTGACTACATGACAAGTCAGGAACTAGAGAGGCAGGAAATCATTCATATCTGCCTTTCAGAAGTAACAGAACAGTTCCTGGATGACGAAACTTGGAATAATACTTATCAGTTTATGCGAGAAATGGAATCAACAATTGCAGGAATTGATTCAATAATGAAGTACAGGGGCTTGAAGCTCTGGAATTTAAATGTTGCAGAAGTATGGCGCTTCTATCTGGTTCCAATTATAAAAACAATTGACGAGGCATTTAGAGTTTTGAAAAAAGAAAAGATTGAGCAGGTTGTTATTTTCAATAATTCAAGTATGCACCAGAAAGTGTTTGCACTTGTTGCAAAGTCAATGGGCTTGAAAGTTATTGGAAAAATCAATGAGAACAAAGACCGAGGAGTGAAATTGTTCACAGGTCGACATGCTGACAAGATTTTGAAAGGCTTGAAGAATAGAACCCCAAAACCAACAGAATCTAAAGATCCTAAGACTCTGTTCTTCTACGATCACTGTGAAACTGACAAGGTTCTGCCATGGGCTAGAGAATTGCAGAATTGTGACAGGGTGTGTGTTGGACTTGATCCTAGAAAAGAAGTTTCAGATGAATTCAAGAAAGCTGGAATAAGATATGAGCGATTCCAAGACTATGCTGACAAAGAAATTATAAGAAAAATTGAGGGTTTGCAGAAAAAACTAGAAGGTATTCTGGACAAATTGGAGAAAAATGAAAACTTCAAAACAAAATTCGAGTACAAAGGAGTCAGGTTGTGGCCGGTTTGCTCAAAACTATTTTCATTCCTGTTCTACGAGAGATTTATTGAAACTTTAATCAGAATTGAAGTGTTCAACAAAATTCTTGATACTGAAAAACCAGAGATTGTGTGTGGTGTTGATGACTGGAGCAGATATCCAAACACACTGCTTGCAATTGCAAAACAGAAGAACTTGAAAACTTTTGTAATGCGGTACGGTCTTCTTGACCAAAGACCAAAAGGAGTTCCAGTTAATGCAGATAGAATGGCAGTATATGGTCAATCTTCAGTAGAAACTCTTGTGAGAAGTGGTGTGAGTAGAACTCGATTGTTTGCAGTTGGTCAACCAGAAGGAAAAGAGAATAAGGAGCTCAGTATGGAAAAGGTAAATAATGTGCTAACTGCACTTGGGCTTGACAGAACAAGACCAATAATTGTTTTTGGAGGAACTTGCGTTCCCGAAAGTGCATCATATCACCCATATGATATTTTCTACAACACAATAAAGAAATACAGGAATTTGCAAGTGGTTTCAAAACCTCATCCTGCAGAAAGTGAACGACTTTACAAGACTCTGTTGAAAAAGCATGGGGTGAGTAATAACATACTGACAAAAAAACATCTTTTAGAACTTCTTGCAGGTTGTACAGCTCTTGTAACAACAAAATCAACTGTAGCACTTGAAGCAATGGCTTATGGCAAGCCAGTGATTTATATTAACACAATGAATGCTCCGCTTTCAAGTTTCCCGAAAAGGAAAGAAGGAATGGTTGAAATTGTTAAAACAGGGCAAGAATTAAGTGAGGCACTTGACAGAATACTTAGAACAGGAAAAACGGAAGAAGCTAAAGAACTTGCAAAACAGTATGTAAAGCAGAAGGGAAAACCAGCAGCAGTAGAAGTTGCAAAGATCATTGAAAACATGCTGTGAAAGTAAAATCATAAACAATTTAAAGCAAAAATCAAAATTCATAGTAATTAGGTGGGAAGAATGTACAATCCGAAAATAACAATCAAAGGAGAGGAATTCAATAGCAGGAACACACTTGTTATTGCAGAAATGGCAAATGCTCATGACGGGAATGTGGAAATTGCCAAAAAGATAATTAAAGCTTCTGCAGATGGCGGAGCTAATGCAGTCAAAGTGCAAAGAATTCTTGCAGATGAGATTTCAGTACCGGGATATTCATATTATGAAATTCTGAAAAAGTGTGAAATGCCAATTGATGAATGGAAAGGACTTGTTGAATATGCAAAAGATCTTGGATTAATGGTCTTTGCAGATGTTTTTGGCGAAACCAGCCTTGCAGATATGGAACAATTCAATCTGGATGCTTATGAAATCCATTCCTCAGATATTACAAACTCAATTTTAATCAAAAAAGTTGCTGAAACAGGAAAACCAGTGTTCCTTTACGTTGGTGGCGCAAGCTTAGATGATGCAGAGTACGCTGTTGCTAAAGCAAAGGAATATGGAGCAACTGAAATCGCAATCATGCACGGGTTCCAGAACTTCCCTACAAAATTAGAGGACACAAATCTTGAGCGGATTAGAATGATTCAAGAGAAGTTCGGATTGCCTGTAGGTTATGCGGGACATCTTGATGGTGATGATGAGCTTGCAGTTCCATATCCACTTATGCCAATGGGAATGAATGCAGTGATAATGGAAAAGCACATTACTTGGGACAGAAGCCAGAAAGGAGTGGATTACCAGTCATCCTTGAATCCTGATGAGTTCAAAAAGTTCGTGGAATATGTGCGAAGAGTTGAGAAGAGTTTGGGAAGCAAAGAATATGTTCTGAATGACGGCGAGAAAGAGTACAGAAAACTTGTAAGAAAGCACATTCTAGCTCAGAAAGACCTGAAAGCTGGAGACGAAATTAAAATTGATGATATTCATCTCAAAAGAGTTGAAAAAGACTTGCCCTTCCTGCGAGTAGAGGAAGTTGTTGGAAAAACAGCAGCAAGGGACGTTCCAAAAAATGAAGTTATTGTGGAGGATATGTTAAAATGACAAAATTTGTTGCAGTATTAGCTTGCAGAAATAAATCAACACGACTTTATGCTAAGCCGTTACAGCTTGTTGGCGGAAAGCCAATAGTTATGCATGTTGTTGACAGGATCAGAGAGCAATGTAAATCAATTGATGAAATTGTTTTTGCAATTAGCGAAGGTCAGGAGAATGTTCATTTCGAACTTCTAGCAAAAGAACACAACATTCCTTATGTTTATGGAAATGAGAAAGATGTTCTTGGACGACTGATAAAAGGCGGAGACTTGGTTGAAGCTGATGTTATTCTGAGAAGCACTACTGAGAACCCTTACATTTATGTTGAAAAAGTTGATGAGATGTATCAGAAACTTTTGGATGAGAAAGCATCTCTTGCAGTTTGCGAGAATATTCCAGTAGGAACTCACGTGGAAATTATAACAATGGATGCACTTAGGAAATCACACCAAGATGGCGAGGACAAACACAGGAGCGAACTGATCTCACTTTACATTAATGAGAATCCTGACAAATTCAAGATTCAGATGCAGCAAGTAGATGAGGAATTAAGACGACCTGAAGTCAGACTGACAGTTGATAATCCAGAAGATTTGATTGTTGCAAGGCGAAGTTACGATGCTTTGGTTCAGGATGGTAATTTTGTCAAGCTGAAAGATGTTTTGAAATGGCTTGATGCAAATCCAGAAATTAAGGCTTTGAATGAAAATATACCAGCAGGTACAGCACGAACATGGAATTAGGAAAAATTAGCATCATTCTAAGAACTTACAATAGTTCAGCTTTTGTTCAGAAAGCACTAGATAGCGTGGCAGCACAAACTCTGACAAAAGAGCAAATTGAATTGATTTGTGTTGATGATGGTTCTACAGATAACACCCAAGAGCTTCTAGACACCTTTGCAAACGCACAAGGGAATGTTGTAGTTATCAAAAATGCGCATTTGGGTGCTATCAAAGCCTTGAATCAGGGAATTGATACTGCAACAGGCGACTTTATCATAATTCTGGACTCTGACGATTGGTTGGAACCAACTGCATTAGAGAAATTATACAAACCATTTGAAACAGATCCTGATTTGGGATTCTCTTATTGTGATTATTTTGAGAAAACAAGAGAGGAAGTGAAAACTGTCACTGTTGATAACCTAATGGACACAATTGCAGGCGGTATTTTGTACAAAAAAAGTGTTTTACAAGACGCAGGCCCATATGATGAAGCTATTGTGCTTCCAGAGTACGACATTATCATAAAAGCCCAGGAAAAATGCACGAGTATCCATGTTTCAGAACCTTTATTTACCTATAACAGGAGACCTGATAGCATAACCGGGGATAAAACAAAGGTTGAAGAAGCGAAAAAGTACCTTTTGGAAAAACACGGTAAAATTATCGAAGACATGAGGAGCTATTAAAATGGTAAAAATTTTAGTTACAGGAGGATCAGGAATGGTAGGAGCCGCGCTTGTCGAGAAACTCGTCAAGGACGGCCACGAAGTCAACATGCTTGACATTCACGATGTTAAGATTGAAGGCACTAATTATATCCAGGGTACAATTTTGAGCCCAATGGATATTGACAAGGCCATGGACGGCTGTGAATATGTTGTTCACTTAGCAGCTACTGTTGGTGTAGACAGATCACTGAAAGCACCTCTTGAATGTCTTGACGTTAATGTTCTCGGCACAAGAAATATGTTGGAAGCAAGTGTCAAAAACGATATCAAGAGATTTGTTTTCTCAAGTTCTTCAGAAATTTATGGTGAGCCTAGAGAACTACCTATCCTGGAAACTGCAGACTATTCACCAAAATCAGAATACGGTGCAAGTAAGGTTATTGGCGAGGAATATATCAAAGCTTACAGCAAGAAATACAATTTAGATTATACAATTCTACGATTCTTCAATGTTTATGGAGAACAGAGAAATGAGTTTGTTGTTCCATTATTCATAACAGCAGCCCTCAAGAATGAGACACTGAAACTTTTCGGAGATGGCCAGCAAACAAGAGCATTCTGTTATGTTGATGATATTGTTCAGGGAATTTGCAAAGGTATTTTTGAAGAGAAAGCAAAAAACGAAATTTTCAATATTGGAAACCCTGGAGGAGAAGTCAGCATGGAACAGCTTGCACAAAAGATTGTGGAGATTTCTGGAAGCCAGAGCAAGATTGAGCACGTGGAATTCGGTGATAAGATCCGTGGAAAGTGGCGGGAAGTGTTCAAGAGAGTTCCTGAGATTAAAAAAGCACAGGAAAAACTTGGATACGAACCAAAATGGACTATTGAAGACGGTTTGAAAGCTGTTATAGATTATTACAAAGAGAATTTAGACAAGTATGTTGAGCCTGATATGCAGGGAATCTGAAAATAGCTTGTAAAATTACCACTTAAAGAAGTTCAACTAAATCTTTCTCAGCCATTTTACAGAAATAATCGTGAGTCCAGTTAAAATCAAGTCCGAATTCTAGAGCTATGTCCAAAACAGTTTTGTCGCCTTCAAGATAACGAGGCATTTTGTACTGGAACAGACATTTCAGCTTGTCCCCTTTCTCGCTTGTGCTCAGAATCTGACCAGGACCCATATACAAATCGTATTTTGGATTGGCAAGACCAACTAATCCTTCAAATTTTCTCTTGACAATAGCATTTTTCTCCAAAACATTCACAACATCGAGCAAATACTTCAAAGCTTCCTGCAATTTGTCCTCATCAATCAAATCCATGTTCTCCAGATTAGTGTGATATTCAGGATAAGGCCATCTTGAAATTGAAGGCATTGGAATTTCAAAACCAGGAGCTTCAAAAGCAATTTCATCGTTGCCAACATGCTCTCTAAAAGGTTTTATTACAGGTTCTTTCACTATTCCCTGCAGAACTAATTCGCAGGCTTTGTCAATTTCAGTTTCTCCTGAAAAAGACTTCTGTAAAGCCAAATCTGTACTGTTTCCGAACATTTCAATGAATAATGAATATTTCAGATCCTTTTTCGCTTGTTTAATTGCATTCAAGTAAAAAACTGAGCCGATTATTTCCTGAGTAAGCAGAAGTTTGTAAGTGTATTTGCGATCTTTCAGTTTCTTGAGCTCTTCTAAAAGCGCAATTCCGACAGAACAACCAGACAAATCATCATTTGAAAGTCCTGGATGATCAATATGAGCAACAAAAAGAACTGTTTCCTTTGATTTTCCAGGCAAAGTGAATTCTCGCATTACCATTTCTCCAGGTTCTGATTTTGTTTTTAGAACAACTTCATATTCGCCATCTTCTAGAGAATCAAATAATTCCTGTGGCATACAGAATCCCCAATCTTCCTGCCAAGGTCTGTACATCTGCCTGAAGTGGAATGGAATTGCTTTTGGCTGTTTTGGAGCAGTGTGTAGATGTTTTACAAGCTCTTCTTTGGAAACTTTTCCTTCAAAGCTTGCTGAATTTGCAATAACACAAAGAACATGCTGCATTCCATCATAAACAACTTTACCATCTTTCAAAATCTTTGCATCATCAACACTCCATTTGCTAGGAATTACAAAACCATTAACATCAGTGCCTGTTTTGAATTTGTAATCCTTAAATTCAACATCAGTGTGAGCAGATAGGTTGTCCAGAGCTTTTACTAAATCATCAGATACAAAAACCCGATTCAAAAGGTATGATTCTTCAATTAATTTGCTAATTTTCATTTTTCTCGTAAGTACATCCGTCAAGTTCTGTACAGTTTTTGCAAACAGGAATATTGTCCCATTGGCCAGTTGCATGAAGCTTGCGGATTTTGTTCAGCTTTTCACCATGCCAGATATCGTAAATATTCTGATTATTAACATTTCCGAGTTTAACTTCCATGTTCCAGTCATCACAACACATCATCACTTCACCATCATAACTGATTATTAATCTCTGCCAAAGCTGGTTACATGGCTTTCTTCCAGTTATTTTAATTTGGTCGGAAGATTTTAGATTGTCCTGTTTCTCAGCTGTGTCGCTGAGGGAAGTGTAATCAAGGAATGGATTAACAATCACTTCATCAATTTTCCCATCCCAAGTTTTCTTGAACAAGTCAGCTTCGTTCTCGTTCTCTTTCATTTTCACAAATTGTATTCTTGTAAGAGGAAGTTTGGTTCCTTTTTCTTTTTTGAGTCTTAGGAAAGTTTCAATATTATTAACAAGTCTGTCGTATTTACCGCCACGTCTTATTTTCTCGTAAGTTTCGGTTGTAGCTCCGTCTACTGAGAAAATAATCCTGTCCAGACCTGCGTCAATTAATCTGCGAGATAAGTCTTCTGTTAAAAGCTGAGCATTGGTGTTGAACTGCACTTCAACAATTCCCTTATCTTTTGCATATTTCACCATTTCAACAATTTTTGGATGAAGAAGTGGTTCTCCGCGCCAGTTGAGCTTGATAGATGCCAGTCCGTTCTTTGCACCCTCGTCAATAATCTTTGTGTAGAGGTTCCAATCCATTGATCCGAAAGCCTCTTCAGCAAAATTAATAGCGCACATTACACAGCGAAGATTGCAGTTGTTGGTGTTTTCAATATCCAAGTGAAGTGGGAATTTCAGCACTTTCTGCTTCGCAGGTGCACGCTTCCATAAGTAGCGATACTTCCTGTAAGCCCAATCTAGGCCTTTGCCTCTAGATGTCAGCAGAGACCTAAAAGACTGTCCAATTTCGTGTGAAAATCGTGCCATGTTATTAAAACACACGGCGAAATCGGTTTATAATGTTTTTGAATTAATTATCATAAAAGGTTTAAAGGCATAAGGCAGAGTTAGAATTATGGCGTATGTTTTCGAAATTGCAGAGAAGGAATTGAAGGCACGACCTGCAACTCTAGAGGATAGTAGAATGTTGTGGGGGTGGCGAAATGATCCGGAAACACGACAGAGAGCTTTTGAAGCAGATGAAATTCCGTTTGAAAACCATGAGAAATGGTTTGCAAACAGAGTGGATTCTGAAACAACTAGATTTTTTATTATAGAGAATTCTGAGTCAACACCAATGGGTGTAATACGGTTTGACATTGACTCAGGTATTTCCGATATTGCAATTTACATTGACAAGCCAGAACAAGGTAAAGGATATGGAACTGCAGTAATAAGAACTGCTTGCCAGTATGGTTTTGACAGTCTTGGAATTGAAAAATACCAGACCTACATAAGAACAGACAATCCAATTTCAATTGCAGTTTTCAAAAAGCTTGGATTCACAGAAAAAACAGATATTACGCACAAAGACAGGCCTGCTGTTGAGATGGTTTTGGAAAAACCAACTGCTTAAGCAAATATTTTATCAATAATTTTATGAACTACAGGCACTTTGCTGAAGAATAATCTTAATTCGTGATGTGAAATTACTTTGAAAACAAGCAGAAGGATACAATATATTGCTCCACCGAGTGCTGTTGTAGCTACTGTCATGAAAAGTCCACTAGGATTGATAAAGTAAATAGGAATGCCCATGATAATGCTAGCAATCAGTATTCTCCCGAATTTTATAAAGCTTGGACTGATTTTACAGTATTTTTTGAACACAGAATACATGTAAATAGACATTAGCAAGTAGCTAAGAACTGTTGAGAAAACGGCTCCATAGATGCCTATTTTTGGAATCCACCAGATATTTAGAATAATATTTAGAATTGCAGCGCCAGTATAAGCGATTCCAGCATGTTTTGTCTGGCCAGCAACAACAAGACCATCATAGAAAATTGAAGCCATGAAGTAGAATAGTGGATAGAGAAGAAGTGGAAGAAGATATGGAACTGCAGGAAGGTATTTTGCTCCAGAAATTATCAGAATAATCTGCTTTCCAAGAACTGCTGCGCCCACCAAGAAAGGAACAATTAGAACAAGCCCGAATTTCATTGCAGCACTTATCAGTTTTGTAGAATCTTTATTCTTATTGTTGTATGCAGCTGCAAAATAAGGCAGAATTACAACACTTGCAGATGTTCCGAAAGTTTTGACAACTCCAAGAAGTGAATATGGAAGAGTATAGAGTCCTACTGCTTCTGCAGTCATAAAGTGGTTTAGAATAAATCGATCGCTAAGTGAGATAAGCCAACCAGAAATTACAACTGGTATAACCGGAAGCCCAAACCACAATGCTCGTTTCAGCACAGCAGTATTGAATTTTTCTTTAAGGAATATTTTGATATCTCCGAGTGAACAGAGAGAATAGATTAAAACAGCGAGCACAACTCCGACAAGCCAAACAATAAACACCTGAGAGAGGGTGAAGCTTCTGAAAATCAGGAAAATTGCAACAAGAATAAACATCCAGCCCTTGTTAACTAAAAAATCCATTGTATTTGCGAAATTTAGGCGTTCTTTGGCACTGTAGTATTCAAAAAACAACTTACCCATTGCCATTGCAAAGATTACAAACAAACAAATTCCAAATTCAGCGCTGTATGCTTGCAGGTTTGTTATCCCTAAGAACCATGGTTTGAATGGACTGAAGTATGCAACAAGTAAGAGAACTGCAACAATTACTGCATTGAAAATTACAATTGCATAGAATTTGGTTGCTTGCTCAGTTCTTTGTTTTCCAGGCAAGCGGGCAATAATATATTTTGACAATCCAAGAATCAGAAGCAGTGACATTAATGCTACAAAAGAAGTCAGAAGAGAATAAACTCCAAAATCTGCAATACTAAGAACTCTTGTAAGAAGCGCAATCAGAACTGGAGAAATCAGGATTGTTAGAACTAAAACGATGTTTGAGAAGATTACTTGTCCAGAGATTTTGCTGTATTTTTTTTCAGTATTCATTGTTTAGTGAATTCATAAAGGAAGAAATCTGTTTCGTCTTCCCCTTGAGCGTTCTTATAGGTATTGGAATAAGTGTTTTCCAGCTTGAAATTATTTTCAAGGCAGTTTTTCAAAAGTTTTTCAGAGTCATGAACACTAGGATTGTTCTGCATAAGCCAGATATTATCAGCGCCTTCGGTACATTTGAGAATGTCGCACTTGTTCTCTTCTGTTGCTGGTTTCTTTGATTTCAAATAATCCAAAATCGTAATGTCTGGACCTACTTTTATTCCATCTGGGCCAAGACAGATTTGAGCTTCTCCTTTGTAAGTTCGCTCAATATTTTGGGAATAAAAACCAGTGTGGATAATTATAACATCTTCAGAGCCAGCTCCAGTGATTTTTGAAGTCAAATATTTGAAATTTTCATGCTGGAGTGTGCTTGTATAATATCCATACAAGGAAACTGCATTCAAAGCAAGAATCAGGATTGCAAAAACAATTACCACTTTCTTTAAATTGATTTTCGGAATTAAATTCTTTAGATTAAACACTCCTTTTGAAATAAAGAGATAGTAAAGAGGTGATACAAACAAAAGATATCGAGCATACGTATGGTAAATCAAGAACTTTGTAATCCACATAAGCGACATGAAGATTGGAACTGAAAGGAATAGGGCTAATGGCAAGAATGTTTTCTTATCTTTAAGTAGATTTTTCAGATTAGCAAGCAATGGCAAGCCGAATGCAAGAGCAGTGAGCGCAAAAAAGACTGCGAAAAAGACTGTTGGAGTGAATTTTGTGTGACCAACACTCAAATGAAAGAACATCATTGCATTCCGGACCAGGATATTATTTGCAATTGGTGTAGTCAGGGTTGGCTGGAGAAGTGGATCATTATACTGATAAATCGGAGCCAAGACATCCTTTATTGTTGCAGATTGAGCTTGGAAAAGCGGAGCAAGCGGGGCAATTAGAATCACCAGCAAAAATCCATGGAAGAAAAATGATTTAATGAGTTTTTTGTCTTTCAAATGATAAGACAGAATGTAAGCTGCTTCAGCAACAAGCACGAACAGCATGAAGTAGTGAGTCCAGCAGGCTAATGCTGAGAAAACAACCCACCAGGTAATTTGCGAAGTCTTTCTATCTTTCAAGTATGATATGAAAAAGTAAATTGAAAGCATTGCAAGTAAAGTTATCAGAGAATAGCTTCTCACCATTTGGGCGTATTTTATATTCATCTGCGAAATTGAGAACATGAATGCTGAAAACAAGCCAACATTTTCATTAAACAGTTTTTTACCGAGCAGGAATGCAACTGGAATCGCTGCAATACTTAGAATTGCAACAAGCAAGCGGTATGGTAGGATTTCCCCGATTTTTGGAACCGCCCTAAGCACAAGATAGAATAGTGGAGGATGGGAATCTGCTTTAGTGTTCTCCCACAATTCTCCAAAAGGACGCTCACTCATGAAAAGAGCAGGACCTTCATCTCCTCTGATGCTAGGACTTGCAAGAAAAGCAAACCTGAGCACAGCTCCAGTTAGAATTATAAGCAATAATAGGAGTAGAGTCTTGTTTTTCATGGTTCAACATTGTAAAGAATGGTGTGAGAGCCTGTGATCTTAGGATCGATCAGGTTCAGGAGATCGTAAATAAGATTTAGTGGTTTGAGCAGCCACTTTTTAACTTGCTGGCTAGGCACATCATAATCATCTTTTCTGGAGAACAGAATATTCTCAAAAAGACAGATTAGATTGTAGAAAGCGCCTCTGCACAACTTTACAGAATCCTTGATTTTGAAAGTGCTTGTAATAATTTCATCCCATTCTTTTGTTGCAAACACCCGTTGATGTCCGAAACCATAGATTCCGAACTTCTTAGGCTGTTTTTTCATTTTTTGAAGAGTGAAATTAAGAGGATCGAAGAGGAAGGGGAATTCTTTTACAGGAAGTTCAAGAACACCACCACTTCTGCAAACCCTTTTCAGTTCTGATAGAACTTTTCGAGGTGTTGGAGTGTGCTCAAGAAGGTGTCTTGATACAAAAGAGTCAAAACAGTTATCAACAAATGGCATTTGCATTGCATCGGCTCTGACAAAAAACTTCGCAGGATTGTCTTTTGCAACATTTTCTAGATCTTCTGATAAGTCAAGACCAACATAATTCTCGAAGTTCTGGGCCAGCACACCTGCTGAACACCCAACATCAACAACAGTGCTCTTGAAATCAATGTCTGCTTTTTTGAAAAATGCTTT
Organism: archaeon UBA543; assembly: GCA_002502135.1. Lineage (GTDB taxonomy): Archaea > Undinarchaeota > Undinarchaeia > Undinarchaeales > UBA543 > UBA543. The sequence continues at coordinate 34,297 of DAPM01000017.1, read as the reverse complement.
GTGTCTTGTGTAGTAGTTGTAGGAAATCATCCTCAAGTCTGTTCTGCTTGAATCCTGCTCACCAAGCTTCTCTGGTTTGAAATCTTTTAATTTCATCCCAGCAGATTTGAAAGAATCCATAAAATTCACAAAATTCTTCCTGAATGCATACAAAAGACTGCAGGATTTGCAATGCAAAAAAGTCCTATCATTCTGTATTACAGGTTCAAGACCAGGCTTCCAACACGCCGGGCATTTCAGCAAGCTTACGAAATCATTGATTTCCAAGATTATCTCCTGTCAAGAAGCTCTTTGTTTTGCAAAAGGTACTGCGCAGTTTTCCTAATTCCGTCCTCTATAGACACTTCGGGCTTCCATCCTAGTGATTGAATGCGGTCAACAGCAAGCTGGACAAACGGAGCATCTCCGATCCAGCCTTTTTCACCGCCAGTGAACTTGAATTTGACATCTGAGAGTTTCATTTCCTCGATTATGATGTTTGCAACATCTTTTACATTCATATATTCGACATTTCCTAGATTGAAAGTATTAACTTTTTCATCAGCATTCTGGATTGCGAATACCATTGCATTCACACAGTCGCCAATATACAAATAGGATTTCTTTTGCTCGCCATCTCCGAGGATTTCCAGCTCTTTTGGGTCGGAATGGAGCTTCTTGATGAAGTCGAATATCACCCCGTGGGTATACCTCTCTCCAATAAGCGAAACAAAGCGGAAAATCCACGATTTTATGCCAAAACCCTCGCAAAATGCCTGTATCATTGCTTCTCCTGCGAGTTTTGACGCTCCGTAAAGTGAGGTTTGAGTAGGATTATAGTTTTCAGGTGTTGGGAATTTATCAGGCTCGCCATACATTGCAGATGTTGAAGAAAATGCAATTCCTTTCACATTGTTGATTTTCATTGCTTCAAGAACATTCCAAGTTCCGATTGTGTTCTGCTCAAGATCAATTCGAGTGTTGTCAAGACCTCCGCGCACATCAGCATTTGCAGAAAGATGGAATACAAAATCGTGACCATCCATTTCAGATTTCAATTTGTCAAGATCGAGAATATCGCCCTCAACCATTTTGAAATCCTTGTTGGTCTTGGCGTCTTTTAGGAAAATATCAGATTGCCCTGTTTTCAGATTGTCATAAACAGTTACACTGCAATCCATTTCCAGAAGCTTGTCAGCAGTGTGACTGCCAACGAATCCTGCTCCGCCAGTTATGAAAATCTTCTTTCCCTTAATCTCCATTAGTATTGTTTCCTCACATTAACACTCCACCAAAGCCTTACAATTTCCTTTGAAACATTGATTATTGTTTTTGGTGACAGCATTCCGCTTGTAACTTCGTATAAAGGCTTGCCTTCTGTTCTTGGAAAGTGGGTTACGCCTATCTGTTTTATGCTGAACCCGTTCTTTTTTGCTTTTACAAGAAGTTCGGTTGTGACTGTTCCAAGTCTTGAAGTTAATTTGACTTTATCCAGAACTGGTTTCTTCACAACCCTGAAAGCAGTATTAACATCCATTGTGTTTATCCTGAAAAGAGTTCTCACTAGTGTGTTGTAGCCCCAAGAAGTGATTATTCTTGGAAGTGGATCCTGTCGTTTCAATTTGTAACCTGCAATAATGTCATACTCATCAAGGTATGGGAGGAATTTCACAAGCTCATTTAAGTTGAACTGGTTGTCAGAATCAGAATAAGCAATAATCGGATACTTTGCCTGCTCAAAACCAATTCTGTAAGCTCTGCCGACTCCAGGATCGCTTGTAGGCTGAATTACCAGCCTGATGTGCGGATCCTCTTTAGCCATTTCTCGGATGATTTCCTCACTTTTATCAGTAGAACCAGCATAAAGCACAAGCAGAACTTCATAATTCCGTGAAATCTTTTTCAGAACATTGCTTGCAGTAGTGATAACTGAACGTATGTTCCCCTCTTCATTATAAACAGGGAAAAACAGTGTTATGTCGTGGTCTCCGTCCATTCTCACTTATGTTTTTTCTTGTAGTCAGCCCAGAAGTCCAGGAATTCCTGGATAGTTTCTTTTGTTCTTGGGTGAACGTACATTTTGTTAAGAGATGCAGGCGGAACAGTAACTATGTGCACTCCTGCGCGGATTGCTGTCATAACATCAGCAACAGATCTTAGGCTTCCTGCAATAATCTTGGATTCAAATCCAGAATGTTCAAAAATATTTACAGCATCTGCAAGTTCGTACATTGCATCATAACCCATGTCAGCGATTCTGCCGTAGAACAGAGAAACGTATGTTGCTCCTGCTTTTGCAGCCAGAACTGCCTGAGTTGAGCTCATGCAACAGGTCACATTAGTTTTGATGCCTTTTTCCGTTAGGATTTTTGTTGCGCGAAGCCCGTTTGCATCCATAGGGATTTTGACAACAACATTGTCGCCCCATTTTGAATACTTTACAGCTTCTTCAACCATTGTGTCAACATCAATTGTAGTAACTTCAATGCTGACAGGGCCTTTGACAAGTGCAAGGATTTCCTTCATCCTGCTTTCAAATTCACATCCCTCTTTGGCAACAATTGCTGGATTGGTTGTGCACCCATCTATGATGCCCATATCAACAGCGTTTTTTATTTCTTCAAGATTTGCAGTGTCTATATAAATGTCCATTTTATTTTTTCTCCTCTAAGTTTTTGATTAGTAATGCAGCCTCATATAAATCCTTAACCTTGTGATCTGGATTATTTAGCTGTTCTGTGATTAAATCACTATGAGTTTCGATCATTGAATGATCGACTTTAAATGTAGTGCAGCCTAGCGAATTTCCAACTTTAATATCTCGCCAGCTATCACCTATCATATATGAATTTTCCATGTCAATATCGAATCTCTCTTTTGCCTGCAAAAACATACCTTGTCCAGGCTTTCTGCAGTCACAGATTTTTGTAAACTCAGGGATTTTTCCTTTTCCAGGTTCTGAGTGAGGGCAATAGTAAACCTCATCCACCTGAGTGCCTTGAGCTTCAAGATCTGCTTTCATTTTTTCGTGAATTTGATCAACTAGTTCAACTGTTGTTTTTGCTTTTGCAATTGCGGGCTGATTTGTGACCACAATTACCAGGAATCCAAGTTCATTGAAGATTTTGATTGCGTCTCCTGCTGTTGAAAACAGTTCGAATTCCTCTGGTTTTAGAGGACTCTCAATCCTGTTCTCATCTGAAATGTAAATTGACTTATTTATTGTGTCATCTCTGTCAAGGAAAACTGCTCTTTTCATGCTTGGTTGATTATTTTCTCCTTCAAGCAGTTTGTAATGAGATGCTCGATTGCTAAATGCAGTGATTCGGTGTGTGGTGTTGATTCCACAGGCACTACAATGCAGTGGTCTGCCATTTGCTTCATTGCTCCGCCGTCAAACCCGGAGATTCCAATTGCAACTCCGCCATTATCTTTTGCATACTGCAGTCCTTTCAAAAGGTTCTGTGACCAGGCACCTGCCTTGTCGCTTCCAGATCCGCCGTGAACACTAAAAGCAATAACAACATCACCTGTTTTAAAGAAATTCTTAAGCTGTTCAACATAAATTTCACCCCAGCCGTCGTCATTTGTAAGTGCGCTGACTACTGGAATATTGTCAACCAGTGCAAGAGCTTTCATTCGAGGTTTTCCCTCAACAATTGTGCACTTGTTTAGGTCGCATGCCATGTGAGTGGCTGTGCTTGCAGAACCACCGTTTCCAATTAGGAATACTTGGTTTCCGTTTTTCCAGGCTGTGAATAGCGCATTAACTACCCCAGCTGTGTCTTCCGCAGAGATGTTTCCAATAACATCTTTCATTTCGGAAAAGTATTTGTTGATATACTCTACATTATCCATTATTATCAAAAAATGGTCGGGAAAAGAGGTTTTAAGGGTTATGTATGTTAAAATCAGTGGGTTTTGTAGAGGTCAGAAACAACCTTAAAGTTTCCATAAGCATCTGAGATTGAGCTCATTGGCTCCCGATTCTCTGAAATCGCACTTCTAAACTCAACCCACTCCTTTTTCCAGGAATCATCTTCATCCCAAGTGAAGGTTTCAGTATCAGGAATACCCATTTCAGGCTTCATTTTGTGGAAAGTGAGTGTTTCTTTGCCATAACTCTTGCCAAGACCGTCAATTACAAGCAATCCAGTTTTGCAGTGAATCTCAAAGCAGAACAAATTCTTCCACTGAGTACAGCTTGCAGTCAGCCATGCAACTTTGCCTGAATCTGTTTTTAGGAGCGCAAAACCATTATCCTCAACTGGCATGTCCCAGAAGAAAGTGCCAACATGGCCTTTAACATCTGTGAATTCGCCACAGAACCATCGAGCCAAGTCAATTAAGTGAGTTCCCTGATCTAGCATCTCACCACCACCAGACTTTTGCGGATCTGCACGCCACTCTTTATCGTACCCAAGCCGTCCGCCGTGACCATACCTTCCCCTGACATACATTACTTCACCAATTTCTCCAGAATCAACAATCTCCCTAGCTTTCAAGAAGGATGGGTGGAATCTGTGATTGTAACCGATTTTCACTTTAACGCCTTGCTCTTTAGCAACATTCATCAACTGCTCATATTCAACAAGAGTTCTTGCTCCTGGTTTTTCAATTAAGCAGTGTTTGTTATTTCGGACAGCATCGGTAGCGATTTCTGCTAAGAATTGGTTTGTAGTCGAAATAATTACAGCTTCAATTCGAGGATCACTTGTTACTTTTGTAGAATCAGTAGAATATTCGCAATCAAATTCCTCTGCAAGCTTTTTGGCGCGCTCCTCATCGACATCTGCGCACATTACAAGCTCATCCTCGCCTAGAAAACTAGCTCTGCGCCAGCCGATTAGACCGCAACCAATAATTCCTGTTTTCATTTTTGTCCAGTGGATCCGGGGCGCGGGTGCGCAGGGGCGCCGTTCGGCGCTCCGGCCCCGCGGTTCCACAGTGCCCCGATATTAGTATTTTCCAACCTCCTCAACTTTATAATTCATTTTTCAATTTCTCCAGCAATATGTCGTCAACGCGCCTCAATGCGCATTTGTCAGATTTTGAAAGCTCTGGAGTGAAACTTTCGTAATCATCCTTGATGTGTATGAATTTGCCAGTAATTCCATTAGATTTTTCAGAAGCAAGATAGAGCACAAGTTTTGCAACATCTTCTGGGTTTGCCCACTGCTCTGGCGGTTCATCAACCTTCTCATCTTCCCAGAGTTTTGTGTTGTGCGCTCCAGGAGCAATAACATTAACATCTGTGTTCTTCAGTTCCAATGATAATTCTTCGGTGAACCTGACTACTCCTGCTTTTGAAGTTGCATAAGCAGAATGAAGTGGTCTTGCATATGCAGCACCACCGCCTGCAATATTCACAATTTTCCCGTGCTCTGACTTTTCAAGAATGGGGCCAGCAGCTTTGCAGCAATTTACTGTTCCTATTAAATTAACTTCAAGTACTCGCTTCCAATTAGCAATGTCAGAATCTGCAAGGGTTTCAGTTGGCCCAAGAATGCCTGCAGAATTTACTAGAACATCAATTTTATCAAAATTTGCGAAAAGAGATTCAACATGAGTGTAGCTTGTAACATCGCAAGGGAATGTTTTAACATTAGTTCCAATTTCTGGTGCAGCTTTTTTCAAATTCTCTTCATTTCTAGCAACAAGAATGATTTCAAAACCGTTATCGTGCAGTGCTTTTGCTATAATTTTTCCAATTCCACCGCTTCCACCAGTTACAACTGCTCTCTTCATACATTCACCAATACTTTAGAACCATCAAAGTCGAATCTGAACCTGACCTCACTCAAACCTTCCTTGCGCATTGCTTCCCGAAGCTTCTCTTTGTCATTTGCGTAGAACATCAGGAATCCGCCTCCGCCAGCGCCAACCAGTTTTCCGCCAAGAGCACCATTCTCCATTGCAATGTTGTACCATTTGTCAATTTTAGGATTACTCATTGAACCTGAGCGTTTTTTCTTGTTCTCCCAGTGAATGTGCATTAATTCTCCAAGCTTGTCAGGATTTCCAGATTCAAGTGCAAGCTTGCTCTCAACACCAAGCTCTTTGACTTTGTGCAGGTTCTGAATCATTTCATCTTCATCCTGTTTGCTCTTGTCATCCTGCTCTTTCAGAATACCTGAAGCACTTCTGGAGTAATTTGTAAAGAAAAGTAAGAGATTGTCTTCCAGTGCATTCATTGTTTTCTGGGAAACTTTCATTGGCTCTGCTTTGACAGTGCCGTCTTTCTCAAAAGTGAATGCAGTCAAGCCCCCTGTAGCACAAGCGTGCTGATCCTGCTTGCCAATTGGCTCTTTTAGAAGATCAATTTCGATTTTGCAAGCCTCTTCTGCTAGCTCGTGTGAAGATAATTTTTCTCTTTTAGAAGTGTGAAGTGCATTCAGAAGTCCGACTGTGAAACATCCGGAAGAACCTAATCCTGTTCCTGCTGGGATGTCTGCCATGCTGGAAACCTCTATACCACTCTCGATTCCTGTGAGTTTGAGTGCTTCCATGATGATGGGGTGCTGTAATTCTGCAACATTTGAAACTTTCTCATGTTTTGAATAGTGGGCTGTAATATCCTTGTCAAAAGTCTTGTGCAAACTAATGTAAACATACTTGTCGATTGCAGCGCTTATCAGGAATCCTGTGTGTTTTGAGTAATAGGAAGCTAAATCTGTGCCTCCTCCGCCGAGTGTTATTCTGAGTGGGGTTTGTGTTATGATCATTGTAGTTAAATCGATGATTTTAATTTAAAGGCTTTATGATTTCTTCCTCCTTGCTTTCTTCCATAAGAAGCCCATATAATCAAACATAACTCTTGGATTTCGCTTAACAAGCTGGAAATACTTCTTTGCAAACTTCCAAGGATTTCTGTACAAGAGAGCCATGTTGATTTTGATAATATTTTCTGAAACCATCTGCTCGATTTCTTCAGGCTTGAAATCTGGAGTAATAATATTTCCAACTCCATAATTCACACGTTCAAAATCAAAACCAGGGCGAAGATACCCTTTTTCCTTGCATTGTTTGTATAATTGTGTGCCTGGAAGTGGTGTTGCAATGAAAATTCCAGCTGCATCAAACTTCAAGTCTTTTGCAATATCAAAAGTTTTCTGCATCTGCCATTTCTTTTCACCCGGGAATCCTACAACAAAGTATCCTTTCACAATCAAGCCGAGTTTCTTTGCATGTTTTACAATTCCCTCAACTTTTGAAAGGTTTGTTGGCTTGTGGATTATGTTAGTAAGAACATCCTGGTCTCCGCTCTCAACAGCAATTGTGATTTCGTAGCACCCAGATTCTTTCATTTTGTCCAGAAGCTCATTATCCAGTGCCCAGATTGCTATACCTTGCGGAGTATTCCAGACAATATTGAATTTTCGGTCAATCATTCCCTGGAAAATCTTCATTGCACGTTCTTTGTTGAGTGTGAGGTTGTCGTCAATAAATTGGAACTCCTTAATTCCGTAATCCTTGATTAGTGTCTCCATTTCATCCAGAACTCGCTCAACTGCAAACGGCCTGAACCGTCTTCCCCAGAGTTTTGTAGTTGCACAGAACACACAGTTGCCTGTGCACCCCCTTGAAGTTGCAATTGTAGTGTTCGGTCTCTTGAGAGAGGTTCCGCACTGAGGTAGATTAATGTCAAAATATGTTTTCATAGGCAGTAAGTGCCTTGCTGGCTCAGGAAGCTCATTAATGTCTTCTATAAATTTTGTTTTAGGATTTACGTGAATCTTGCCGTCTTCTTTCCAGGCAAAACCGTCAATATCAGAAACTGACTCATTGGTTTTCAGCTTGTTGAGAAGCTCTCGGCAAGTGTATTCACCTTCTCCAATGATTACATAATCCAAGAATTGTGATTTGAGTGACTGCTCAGGCAAAGCGGATGGATGAGAACCACCAACTGCAACAGGAACACTTGGATCAACTTCCTTAATTGACTTGCAGATTTCAAGAACAGTCTTGATCTGAGCTGTGAAAAGACAAGACACCCCAACAAAATCAGGATGATAGTCTGTAATTCTCTGTTTCAAGTCTTCCATACTTATTCCGAGCCGTACCATGTTGTCATTAATTTTTTCAGAATGGTTGAAATCCTCTGCTGCAGCATCAATAATTTTAACTTCATATCCTGCGTTTTCCAGAACTGCACCAAGACAAGCCATGCCCATTGGAGGAGATAAATCCTCTTTGTATCCGGAAAAACTTATCCTGTGTGGAAAGATTAACAGAACCTTCTTGATACTTTTCCCTTTTCCAACACTATCAGGAAGCCCAACAATTGTTTCAACTCGCTTGTGCTCAAAAGAAGTCTGAACCCCAGTACCGCACATTCTTGATTTTGGACACCCAGCACATCCTGAAGCTTTTGTAGTTTCGTCTTTACTCTTCAAATAATCCTCAAACTGTTTAAGTCCTTCAGGTTCACCAATTTCATAAAACCTGTCAGAAACTTCGTAAGCAAGTAACCCCTTGTTAGCGATTAGAGTTTGGAATATTTCGTCAAGTTGGATTACACGATCAGGATGAATTGAATCCAATATTGATTTTCTGAGAATAGAAAGTCCGTAGTCAACATGCTTCATTTCAGGTGTCTGAGCAGTTTTGTCGTACTTTACAATCATCCCGTCTGCAACCTGCATATTGTTTTTGTGATATTCTAAATCGTTTTTGTAAACAGTGCAAAGAGCTGACTTGTCATTCTTGTTAAAATGATCAATTACATCCTGAAAATTGGTTGTGAGAAAAGAATCTCCATAAATCACAAGGAATTCGTCATCCAGAAGCGCTTCTGCTTGCTTTAGAGCGCCTGCTGTGCCTTTTAGGTTGTCTCCTTCGTCACTGTAGCGGATTCTGACATCGAATTTAGAGCCGTCCCCGAAATAATCCTTTATCTGCTGAGCCCTGTATCCAACACACAAGATAATATCAGTAACTCCGTTCCTTCGGAATAGTTTAATCTGGTGCTCCAGAAAAGGCTTGCCATTGACCTGAATCATTGCTTTTGGAATGGTCTCTGTAACCGGTCTCATACGTGTTGCCAATCCGCCAGCTAGTACTACAATCTGCATTGTATTCTAGAACTCATTTGTTGGGTTTTTATAACTTATGGAAATTTAGACCTTGAATGGTTTTTTGACCCAGAGCAGGGCTCCGACCAGACATAGGATATAATTGAAAATCAGTATCATGAGTGAGAATGAAACTGCTTTTGCAGCTGGTATTGCTAGGAGGGAGAACATTAAGATAAATACTGCATCTCTGGTTCCGACTCCTGAGAATGAGATTGGAAGCATTTCAACTAGTGTTGAGAATGGGAGCATTAATAGAAGTATAAAGAATTTGATTTCAATTCCAAGTGAAAGTGCAATAAAATATGTTGAAATAAATGAGATTATCCAGGAAATTAATGTCAAAAACGAGAGTGAGAACATCACTGACAAATTCTGACTGAATTCGGCAATGCTAGTATAAAAGTCATCGAAGATATTTATGAGCTGTTTCTGGAATTTCTCAGGAATCAACATATAGAAGAATGGCTTGAGAAGTTTTCGCATTAATTTTTTTCTGAGCACAAGTAGAAGAATAGCTCCAAATGAAACCGCTATGAAGAGCACGAGTAAAATGCTTGAAAACGCAAGAGAAAATCTCTGAACAAGTGTTATTACACTGAACACAGCCATTAGGACAAGGATTCCGACATCAAATAATCTGTCAATTAGAACAGAGGAGAATGCTTTTGAAAGTGAAACCTTGTATTTTTTCAAATAAAGTGCTCTTGTAAAGTCTCCAAGGCGGGCTGGGGTTAACGAGCCAATAAAATAAGAGATTGTAAGAGACTTTGAACTCTCACCAAGAGGATATTTGAATCCCATGGCAGCCAGGACTCGGTTCCATTTGAACGCTTTGATGAGAATTGTAGGAATTAACAGTGCGACTGCTATTGAAAAGTACTTTAGATTGAGAACTCGTATATTGCCCCAGATATTTCCAAGCCCAACCCTGTAAAGAATATATGCGAACAAAAGGACTCCAAAGATAGGGAGTGCTTTTGAAACAATTGATCTTGTTTTAGTCATAATTTACCTTAAAGACCTTGATTTCTCCGCCAAAACTTTCAATAAATTCGAAATGCTCAAGATAATCTGCATTGAAAAAGTGGAGTTGAGTGAGCATTGATTTTTCAATCTCAGGGTTTAAAAGAAAGATTCCAAACCATTGAGGAAGAACATAAATCAGCATGTCGAGCGCATCCTCTGCCTCGCTTTCAGAAATGAGTGGCGTAGAATTATTAGTGTAATAAAGAGTTCGATTGATTGGTGTTGTTTGATACCCCTGTCTTAATGTAGCAGATATTCGTTCATCTTCTTCCTGTTTCAAAGTGATTTTATTTGCTTCATCCATAGTATAAACTAAAACCGGCCCGAGAGGGGTGGTTTGGATTTCAGGGTTAACAATTAATGTATACTCACTGCCCTGTTTATCAGCAAGATATAGTATCAGTCCATACTTGTTTATCATATCTGAACTTGTGAAGAAGTATGAAACATTGTATTTTTTCAATCGCTCTACAGCTAGATCTTCGTCATTAGTAGTAAGAATAACGGCAAGATCGTGAATATGAAGATTGTTTTGACTTCCGTCTGCTACAATAGCCCGTTCAGCAACAGCGGTAGTTAGGTGGCCATGATCCCACCATGAAGCAAAGATTGCATCTTCTGGAGTTTGTTCACGCGCCCATTTGTAGAAATTTATCCAATTTTGGTTTAAAAGAGGTTTTGGAAGAGATGTAAATTCAATTCCAGTTGAGAAATATGAACGATTTCGTGAAACACCAGATTGTGGAAGTTCTGGCTGGCCTTGCTGAGCAGGAATGTTTGGAAGAACAAAAAGCACTATGAGAAGGATAACAGCAATTACAACCGAAAAAACAAGCTTCTTTTGCCTCATCTTTGAGATCACGAATCCAACAGCTGTTCCAGCAAGTACTGAAACTGGAAGAATCAGCATTATAATAAATCGGGTTGCCTTAAAAGTCATAAAAACTGCAGCTGCAAACCAGACTAAAATAAAAAGAACCTGGGGAGCTTTATCCTTGTATTTTTTCCACAAGCCAAATGGAAGAAGAGCAAAGAAAGATGCGCAGAGAAGTGCTGGAACAAGGTGAAGCCTTGTTACAATAGTATGAAGTCCGATTTGCTTCATTTCAGTGATTGTAGAGTAAACATCACGGATGACTTCTCCTCCAACTGTTGTCGCAGCTGTTGTTGTTTTTAATTTTAAAGCTGTTGTAATTGCATAGAAGAAATTAATATGAATGAAGCCGCGGACAAAACCGATAATAGGAAGTCCAATGGCGAGTATTATTAAGAATGTAGTATATTTTTTCCAGTACTCTGTCAAGTGCTCTTTTATTAATTTGAAGATATCCCTGCGCCCTTGTTTGAATTTAGGATAAACTTTCTGCAAAAAGAAGAAGAATAGTACAGCCAGCATGAGGACAGGAGCGAACCTATAGGATGCCCAGGCAATTCCGAACAATCCGAGAGTGATGCCTCCGGCTACAGCATATTTAAATGATGAAAGATTCCACGCCTTTACAAAAAAGTAGAAAGTAAATATAGTGAAAAATGTCACAACTGCTTCAGTATCAGCTGTTCCTGAAATAGTTTTGATTATAGTATAGGGAGCAAGGGAAAAAATTAAACCTGCAGCAAGTCCGGCATAAGGTCCGAATAATTGTTTAACGAGAAGGAACATTCCAAGAACTGATAGGATTCCGAAAAATGCAGGTGTCCAGCGGTGCCAGACAAGCAAGTTAGGTGCAAATGCTCTACCGAAATATTTATAGGAATAAGCTGAGAAATATGGATAGAATTCCTGCTCAATTTTAACCCCAAATGGAGCATCGTGCAGTGTGTCAAAATACGCTGGTTCATATCCATCAGGGCACGAACCGTCATAGGCCTGGGTATCTTTGGTTTGCTCGTTATAGCAAAGCTCTTCATCACCCACAAAACCATGCTCATAAACGTTTTTTGCGTGTCTGTAATGCCAGTAAGAGTCCCCAAGAGCAAGAGTGTCCTCATAAATTCCTGTATACTGTTGTTCAGGAGCAAATCGGATAACCGTTGAAAATAGTAATATCAGAAACAAGACAAGATAGATTACAGTCTTTTTGTTCTCCTTGACCCAGGTAATACTTTTAGAGATATCGCGACCTTCATTTAGCCGGCTCTCTATATCTGAAAACTTAAAGGATTTACCTTCTTCCCCATCTGCCATAGACATTGGTTGAAAACTGGTATTAATAAAGATTATGCTTTTTCTGCTCTAGTCATAAATGACTTTGAAAACTTTTATTTCATCACCGTAATTGCCAACATACTCAAAGTGCTCAAGATTCTGACCATTGAAGAAGTGAAGCTGGGTGAGCATATTGTTTTCCAGATGAATTGGAAGGAATATGGCCTGCTGGAAATTAGGCTGGAGATACAGCATTGCTTCGAATGCATCTGGGTCATCTGATTCTGAAACATAGCTCTGATCGTTCTGAGTGTAGAAGATCCGTTTTATTGTCTGTTTCTGGAATCTCTGAGATATAACTGCACTCATCCCATCTTCTCTTAATTCAAGGATTATGTCTGTCTGAGAAGCAACAGGATATATCAAAACATTTCCTGAAGCAACTTCCTTGGATTCAGCAAGATTGAGGAACGGATAGTTTTCACCCTGTCCATTAGACAGGAAACTGATTGCACCATACTTGTTAATCAGGTCAGAACTTGTGTAAAAGTAAGACACATCATATTTTTTGAGCCGTTCAACTGCGAGATTTTCATCAGTTGTGGTGAAGATGACTGCGAGATCGTGGATATGCCAGGAGTTCTGACTTCCGTCAGCAACCGCAGGACGCTCACCGATAGCTGTCATTGCATGTCCAGGATCCCACCAAGATGCGAATATTGAGCCTTCAGGAGTCGAGTCTCTGGCCCAGTAGAGGAAGTCAAACCAATTAGGTCCTAAAGATGGACCAGTTTGATCTGCAGTTGCTCTTCCACTGGCGTAATAGGATACACCCCATTCCTGCCCCTTGACCATAGCAATATTAGGAACTGCAAAGATTGAAAGGAAAATGATAAGTGCAAATATAACTGAAATAACAGGGCGCTTCAGCTTGATTTTTGAAATCAAGAATGCAATAGTGATTCCTGCAAAAATACAAACAGGGAATACTGCCATTCCAATAAACCTCATTGCCTTGAAAGACATGTAGAATGTAGCACCGAACCAAAGTAAGAGGAAGGCGATATGGTGTGTATTATCTTTCACCTTTTTCCATAATCCAAATGGGAGTAAGGCTATGAAACCAACAGCAAGAAGTACAAGAGCGTAATGAAGACGAATAACAATATTTCTGAGATTTGAAGGATTCATCTCAGCAACGGTTTTGTAAACCTCAAGTACGTCCTCTCCTTCAACAGAAGTGTCAACAACATCTTCAACTTTGAATCTTGTAGAAGCAGTTATTGCTTCAAACACATTAACTTCCTTGAAACCGCGGATAGATCCTACAAGAGTTAGAGTAACCAATAGTAAGAGCGCAAGAATTGCATACTTTTTCCAATACTCTTTCAAATGATCGACAACCAATTTTATGAAATTTCTGGAACCTTCAATTATTTTAGGGACGGTTTTGTAAACAAAGAAAAATCCAGCCATGCCCATCAATAGAAGTGGCATGAACTCGTACCCTGGCCAGGCTACACCAAACAAACCAAGACAGACTCCACCGATTATTGCATATAATATGGAGTTGTTATCCCAGGCTTTTATGAAGAAATAAAGCGAGAATACAGTGAAGAACCCGATTACTGCGTCAGTATCTGCAAATCCAGAAACACTTCTTGTTAAAAATGAAGGCGCTAGTGAAAAGAGGAAACCTGCAGCAAGTCCTGCGTAAGGCCCGAATAATTGTTTTGCCAGAAGGAACATTCCAAGAACTGCTAGTATTCCGAAAAGCGCAGGTGTCCAGCGGTGCCAGACAAGCAAGTTAGGTGCAAATGCTCTACCGAAAAACTTGTAAGAATATGCAGAAAAGTATGGGTAGAATTCCTGGTCAATACGACTTCCTTCAGGGGCATCGTGCATGAAATCCCAATAGGCGTGTTCAGAACCGGGTGGACACGAGCCATCATATTTGGTTGTTAGTTTCGCTGCCTCATTATAGCAGACTTCTTCGTCACCAACAAAACCATGCTCATAAACGTCGTTTGCATGTCTGTAATGCCAGTAAGGATCCATGGCAGAAAGTGAATTTTCATAAATTCCAGTGTACTTTTCCTCTGGCATAAATCTAAGCCATCCGGAGAATAATAAAAGCAAAACCAGAAGCCCGTAAATTAGGAACTTCTTGTTGTTTTTGAGCCACTTGGCTGGGCCAGAAAGATCCAGAGCCATGCTGTCGCCAGACGCTTTGTCGCGCTTGAATCGATTCTTTAACTTTGAAAAATCAAAGGATGAATCATCCTCTCCCCCCTCATTCATGCACACTGGTTGAAAACAGGTATTAATAAAGATTATGCTTTTGCCTAGCGCTTGGAATTGTTCTTTCAATCCAGATGATTTTTAATTTGCTTCCAAGATGGCGGATTTTAGGAACATTATATTGGATGTCATGCCATATATCTGTTGATAAGAAGGTTGCGAGAACAGAAGGGTAATCACCATCTTGTGAATAGAAAAGCCCATGTTCAGAGAGATGTGGGAACAGATATTTGATACAAGTTGCTGTGCTGGATGGGAGATCAACATCAATATATGCTGCGCAGATGGTTTCGTTAAAAGAGGGCAGAGTGTCCTTGAACCAGCCTTCAACAAATTTGCACTGGCCAAGTTCTCCGTATTTTGAAATGTTTTCTTTGACTTGTTTAAGTGGAGTTGCGAAATTTCCAGTTTTGAATTTCTCTGCAGGATTTCCAAGAATGTTTTTAACTTCGTCGCTTCCATGTGGAAGACCTTGGAAACTGTCAAAAACTATTAGTTTCTTGTTAAGCATTTTGGCGATAATGCTGAGTTTAGTTGTACTTCCGCCCTGTCCGCATCCTGCTTCAATAATAGAGCCCCCGATCTCAGGATTTTCAATAAGCCATTTGATAAACGGTACTATGTGACTCCTTTTGTGATAGCACCTGATGTTCCAGTGAACTCGCTCGAGTTTGTAGAAGAGTTTCATTCTCTGGAAATAAGGCATCGTGTTTAGCTTTTTTGGAAATAAGATATGTGGAATTGAGACCACTCTTCTATAAATAGATCTGACCGGGTTTATCATGGATTAGTTCATCCCTGTTTGATAATATAAAAAGGTTATGATTTCAATAATTCTCTGAGAAGGACTGTTGCATATGCTCCTTTTTGCAAATCGAACTTGATTGTTACAGAATTGTCGCCAGCTTCGCAGGAGAAGTTCTTCATTTCTGCCAGCCATTTTCGCTTGCCCCCACTGACGCTTGCTTCTGGAAACTGTTTGATTCGCAGACCTTTTTGTGTCAGCTCATCTTTCTTTAGCAAGCTCAACTCTTGCTCAGTTAGCTCAGAATCATATCCTACTAAGTTTCCCTCACCACTCAGAGAATCTTGTTTCTCCAGTCGCTCAGATAAAAGAATGTTAAATAAGTTGGATTGGTAAGCGTGAGTGAAAATTTTGTAAATATTCTTGCTTAGTCTTTTGAAAGCTCCCACAAAATCGCTTGGATGCTGGATCAACTGATTTATTACTGCGTTTTCAAATCTCATAAATTTCGGGAACTGTTTGAAAGTGCCCCAGTTCTTTGCAAGGTCTTCTCTTGCTGCTTTTCCTTCAGGTTTTTCATCATCGGTTGTTTCAATAAGGAAGCCCTTGCAAGCATCTTCCATTTTTCCTTGGAGCAGGTGCTTTCCGATAATGTGATTGTTTCTGCGCATTCCGAATCTTTGCTGACCAAAGAAGTTTGGAAGTCCACCAAGTTTTTCAAGTTGTTTGAAAGTTTCATTGCAGGATTTGACTGCAGATTTTGGATCGGCCACATCTGTGATTTTAATTGTGAATCTGTTTCCCCAGAGATCTCCAAGCTCTAAACGCTTGTCAAATGCAGTGAAGTCACCGATTTCAACATCTTTGATTCTGATATTTGCAAGTTGTTCTGGAGAAATTTTCCAAGCTGAAATTCTCTGAGCTGTTAGAGCGTATTTGTCTTTTGTTCCTGCGTAGGAAACTCGTTTTCTGGAAACACCGCAATACATTGCGATTTTCTTTAGGATTGTGTCCTGATTCCAGTCCCGTTTTACTAAAGTGAATTGAGTGTATTCAGAATCCAAGGGTTTAGCAGAATTATCAGGTTCCAAACTGGCAACTGTTCCGTCAACTAGAATTTCTTGAACAACAAAGTCGCCAGGCTCTTGCTTGAATTTTCCTGAAAATCCGTCTGCCTTAGTGGCAAATTGTGTTATTCCGAATGTTGAGAAATCCATCACCCTAAAAGTTTCAACTCCCCAGTAACTTTGTCAATATCAGCATCAAGAGCAGGGCCAATACCAACTGCGGTTTTTTTTCCAGCAGGAATTTCAGTGTGGCCAGCATCTGTGATTAAGCAAGCTGGCAGGCCAAGATCTTTAGCAGTTTGGAAATATTTGATTAATTCTGCTTCATCTGCAACTTCGAGCACGACTTTCTTCATTCCTTCTTGCAGCCAGGTGTTTCCAATTTCTTTTGATTTAACAAATGCTTCAACACTGGCGTGCGCTCCCTGTGCTATTGCCTTGCCTTTGCTCAGGTTAAGGTCTTTTCTGATTAAGATTGCTTGTTTGTAGTTGAAATCCATAGTAAAATTAAGAAATTGCTAGTTTAAACTTATTTCCCTGCAAGCTCTTTTGCTTTTTGAGCAATAAACTCTGCAGAAAGCCTGAAATACTTGACTAATTCCCAGGAACCACCAGATTCGCCGAACCTATCAGGAACTCCAATCATTGCGAACTTTTCTGGAGCAACACCAGCTTCAAGTAGTGCTGCAGCAACCAGGTTTCCAAGTCCGCCTTTCTGGTGTTCTTCAGCAGTTATGATTATTTTAGTTTCTTTTCCAGCTGCTGTGAGTGCGTCTGTGTCAAGTGGTTTTAAGGTGTGCATGTTGATAATTCTGGTTTCAAGTCCGAATTCTCCTTTCAGAATCCAGGCAGCTCGCATTGCTTCTGGTACTTCAGGACCGCAGGCCACAATTGTCAAGTCTTCATTTTCTGAATTGTAATCACTTGCTAATTTGGTTTCAAAAGCTTCAATGAAATTATCTTTTGCCCCCCTGTATCGGATTACGTTCGCTGTTCCGGACTTGTAAGGAGTATCTTCAGTTGAAATAATTGGAGTTGATTCTCTTGCATATCGGATATAACAAGGCCCTTCAACATCAAGAATCATTGCGTTAGATGCTTTCTTGGTTTCTACAGAATCGCAAGGCACAAACACATTCATGTTTGGCAAACCACACATCTGGAAAATATCTTCCAGTGCTTGGTGGGTTGCACCATCTGGTCCAACTGAGACACCGCCGTGAGCTCCAGTGATCTTAACATTGAAATTTCCATAACAAACAGTTGTTCTGATCTGGTCAAGTGCTCTTCCAGCTGAGAAAACAGCATAAGTTCCGAAAATCGGAATCTTTCCTTCTTTTGCAAGTCCTGCTGCAACTGCTGTTCCACTCTGCTCTGCAATTCCCATACTCAAAAAGCGGTTGTCGCGTTCTGGTTTGTCTTTGTTGAACTGATTAATACAAATTGATCCTGAAATATCCGCACCCAGGCAGACAATTCTCTCGTCATCGCCGATTTCTGCCAGACATTCACCAAATCCTTTTCTGGTTGGCTTCATTTCTGCTTTCATATTGTCCTGTTCATTCCACCAGTAGTTTTTGGAGAATTTCGGAATCATATCAGCCACTTTCTTATCCATTTTTGCCTGATAATCCTGCGCAATTTTCAAAAGATCGTCAATTGGAAGTTCTACGCCGAGTTCTTTGAGAGTTGTTTCAAGTTCTTCCCTGTTTGGAGCTTTACCATGCCATCCAGCCTGGTCTTCCATAAAGGAAACGCCCTTGCCTTTTACTGTTTTTGCAAGAATAACTGTAGGTTTGTCTGTTGCTGTTTTTGAATAAGCATCCACAATCTGCTGCATATCGTGCCCGTCAATTTCAATAACATTCCAGCCAAAAGACTCGTATTTTTCTTTCAGAGGCTGAATAGTCATAACATCTGAAACGTTTCCGTCAATTTGGAGATTATTAACATCAACAATTGCTGTTAAATTGCCCAATTTGTAATGCGAAGCTTCCATTGCAGCTTCCCAAACTTGTCCTTCCTGTTGCTCACCATCACCCATTAAGCAGTAAATTCTGTAATCCTTTTTGTCAAGTTTTGCCCTGAGTGCGAACCCAATAGCAATACTCAAACCCTGACCAAGCGAGCCAGTTGAAGCTTCAACACCTTCAAGTTTGAGCCAGTGTGGGTGTCCCTGGTAAGGGCTTTCCAGTTTTCTGAGCTTCATTAAATCTTTGATATCAAAATAACCTGAGTAGCCAAGGGCTGCATAAAGTGCAGGTGCTTTGTGTCCTGCAGAGAATAAGAAACGGTCGCGGTCTTCCAGTTTTGGGTTTTTTGGATCGTGATTCATTACATTCAGATAAGCTGCTGCAACAAGATCCATACAAGAAAGTGATCCACCTGAGTGGCCGGAACCAGCAGCATGGAGAGCAACTAGCATATAAGCCCGCATTTCTTTTGCTGCATTTTCAAGTTCTTCAACTGAATATTTTTTCATTTTTCCACAAATTCCTTCATTCTTTTAAGCCCTTCACTGATTTCTTCTTGTGAAGTGGCATATGAAAACCTTATGTATTCCTGTTCTTGGCCAGGATTCTTAGGACCAAAGTGGGTATCGGCCAAAACCGCTACGCCGTGATCCAAAAGCATCTTTCTGAACTCCTCTGAATTCGCTGCTCCAACCTTTCTGCAAGCTTCAGTAACATTTGGCCAGGCATAGAAAGCGCCACCAGGAGATAAGCAAGAAACACCAGACATTTCATTCAAACCATTAACAATTAAGTTCCGGCGCTCTTTAAAGCTTTCAGTCATTAACTGACTGTGCCCCTGCGGACCATTCAAAGCCTCAACGCCTGCCCATTGGATAGGATGAGAAGCACAGGAATCAGTATTTGTCATCCATCTTGCAAAATGCTCTGATAAGTGCTTGTTGTAAGCGTAACCAAGACGCCAACCAGTCATTGCATATGATTTTGAAACGCAATCCACAACTATTGTGTGTTCCTCCATCCCAGGAATTGAAACTATTGACTCAAACTTGCCATCATAAATCAGACTGGAGTAAACCTCATCAGAATACACCCAAAAATCGTGCTCCATAGCAAGGTCGGCAATTCCCTTAAGTTCGTGCTTTTTTAGGACATTGCCAGTTGGGTTGTGTGGTGAGTTGAGTATGAGCATTTTGGTTTTCGAAGTGATTTTCTCTGCTAAGTCGTCAATACTGAAAGAGAATGCGTTCTCTTCTCGAAGTGGGAGGGCAACTGGAACTGCTCCACATGCTTTGATTTGTGATTCGTAAATTGGGAAACCAGGATTTGGGTATAGGATTTCATCACCAACCCCGTGATCAGTTGTACTCAGAATTGTCCAGTAAATGAACGGTTTGCCTCCGCAAGCTGTTGCAACATGTTTTGGATCAACTTCAATGCCCCTTGTTCGTGAAAAGTATTTTGCAGCTGCTTCTCGAAGTTCGGTAATTCCAGCAGATGGTGTGTAGCCAGTTTTCCCTTCGATAATGGCCCTGATTGCAGCTTTTTTTATATTATCAGGTGTATCGAAGTCGGGCTGACCAATACAAAAATTAACAATATCGTCGCCTTGCTTTATGCGCTTCTTCACTTCTGCAAGAACAACAAATGCGTTTTCAGTGCCTAGTGTAGCTGTTCTGTTTGAAATCTCTGCCAAATGTATCTCCCCCTTTTCCTATATTAAATACCAAGTATTATATAAATTATGAGGACAAACCAGAAAGAAAGAAATGAAGAGGAAATCGAGCTTTAAAGACTTTCTGTTCAAGCTGGAGCCTTGGAAAATAGTGCTGACTGTTGTTGTTTTTGGATTGTCTATTGTTTATTTGGTTTGGAAATTACTTGTTGGTGCAGCTTCTTTTGTTAATTGGGGTTTGCTTGGATTGTATGTTGGGCTTTTGTTGCTTCTGACAATTTCTAGAATGACAAGGTTTACTGAGTTTGGGATTCGGTTTTCGTATTTTTTGCTGTTTATGATTGTGCTGACTCTTGGGCCGATTACAGCGCTTGTGCTTAGACTACTGTCGGTTCCGTTAAGGATGTGGCTTTACATGGCCGATATTCCATTAAAGAGTTTTTTCAGAGCTGGGGAAAGAAATATTTTGAAACAGTTGGGGTATAGTGTTATTTCAATTAGTGTGATGGGTGTGTTTGTTCAGGTGATTAGTGTCGGTGTTGTTGTTTCCAATCTTCCGTTTTACTATTTGATTTTGTATGGCCCGTGGCTCGGATTATTGCTGATGCTAAGAATTATATTCCCAATGAAAACTCCGTTGTCAAAATATGTAATTGGAACCTCAGTTGCTTTTCTGTTTAATTGGTGGTTAGTGAAGTATGTTGGAATGTTGATTTATGGATATTTGGTTGGGTTTATTTAATTCCAAGTGTTTTGTTAGTCTTCTCCATACTCTCTTCTGCACTAACATCACTGCACATTGCGCGAATACAATCAATATTTTCTGGAATAACTATGGATTCTTGCGGAACTGCCTGGAAGAAGTACAATTCATTGCCTTCAACTCCAATTGAGTCTTCCCAGACTAGGTTCTCATACATATCATACCTTGGTCTGCCAAAGTCTCGTGCAAATTCCATCAACTCTGCTGTTGAAGTCAATCCCTCTGAAGAATTAACCATAAGCAAGCGTGGTGTTTTCTTGAAAAGTTCTTTAACTTCTTCTGCTGAAACTTCCTTGTCCAATTCTATCATAAGTGAATGGGCGTGCATGAAAGTGCTTGAAACTTTGAATGCGCTTGTAACAATATTCAACTTTGGAAGAACAGTTAGAACATCAGGACCGTGATGACTTGGCACTGTTATTGGGTTTGGAACAATTCCATCAACAGGCCCGCTCTTTGAACTGCCAGGATCGGAAGCTCTTCGAACTAGCACAACTCTAGCTTTCTTTACTCCGTAAGCCTTGTCTAAAGCTCCAAGAACTCTGCTGAGCCCTGTGGTATTACAGGAAACAACTCTAACATTCTGTTTTCCTTTTGCTGAATCGTAATTAGACTGTGCATTAAAGCTCTCCCCAATTGCATCGTGTTTCACAGCACCCTGGTAAATTGCCTTGATGCCTTGTGGTTTGTAATATTTCTCCAAATTTTCAGCTCCAATCTTTTTTGGAGAACAATCAATCATAATATCGCACTGACCTAGCAAATCATTAATGTCTCCAGCTAGCTCAATTCCAGCTTCCTTGAAATTATTTACATTATCTGGAATTCCGCAGAATAGTTTGTAGCCTGCTTTGATTGCATTTTTTGCTTCCCAAGTAGGGCGAGTCTTTGTAACACCGACAATTTCCATGTCATCCTGCTTGGAAACCGCATCTGCAACGCGTTTTCCAATTGTTCCGTATCCATTAATTCCGACTTTAATCATTTTTGACCTCTTTTTGAGCAGCTCGCTCAAGTGCATCCAAAGCCCACAACTTTATTCCAGCCAAGTGAGTTATGCAAGCTCCGCCACCAGTGCTGATGTGAGTTATTTTATCCTCAAGACCTGCTTTCACAATTGCAATTGCAATGTGTCCGCCTCCGACTACTGAGAAAGCATCTGCTTCTGCTATTGATTTTACAATTTCCATTGTCCCTTTTTCAAATGCAGCTTCTTCGAAAACACCAGCTGGGCCATTTGCAATAATTGTGCCTGCGTTTTCAATAATGTACTTGTACCTTCCGATTGTGCCGTTTCCAATATCTGCAACTTTGTAAGGAAGTGGCATTTCTGAAAGTGCTACTTCAAACCTTTTGCCCTGTTTGTCAAGTGCAAGATCCATTGGAATTTCAATCTGAGTTGAGTATTCTGCAAGTAATTCTTTTGCTGTTTTCAGGTGAGTTTCGTAATTGTCAATGTAATCTTTTCCAGGAATATCATATCCTTTTGCTGAAAGGAAAACAGAAGCTACAAGTCCGCTTGTCAGGATTTTGTCCATTACTCCATATTCCAGGAAAGTTTTAATAACCCTAAGTGAACTCTTTACTTTTGCTCCGCCGGCAATGTAAATTGCTGGCTTTTTGTTTGATTCCAAGACTTTTGCCATTACTTCAACTTCTTCTTGCATTACCCGACCTGCGCAGGATGGAAGAACTTCTGTGAATCCGACAATTGAAGGCTGTGACCTGTGTGCTGTTGCAAAAGCATCGCACACAAAGTAGTCTGCAAGTGGTGCTAGTGTTTTCACAAAGTGAGTATTAGCCTGCACATCTGAAGGTCTTTTGAGCAGTTCTTCAGCCAGGAATCTGACATTTTCAAGAACAATAATGTCGCCGTCCTGCATGGCCTTTATTGCTGCTTGAGCAGTAGGACCAATAACATCAGGAATGTACTTGACACCGTTGCCTGTGTGCTTTGAAAGCTCTTCAGCGTGCTTTTCCAGGCTTGTAAAGTCGTATTCAGAGCCTGGTCTGCCTTGGTGAGCTAAAACAACAACTTTGCCACCCTTATCTGAAAGCTCTTTGATGGTTTTAGTGTGAATTCGTACTCTTCGTGTGTCCAGGAACTCATTAGTTTCAGGATCAATTGGACAATTTATATCCACACGGACAAGGACTGTTTTGCCCTTGAAGTCAAAGTTGTCAATAGTTTTGAAAGCCATTATAATCCACCACAAATATCCAGAAGCACTGCCCTTGGGTCAGCTGCTTTTGTGAAAGCGCTTGCAAGCAGAACACCATCAACACCAAGTTCCAATGCTTTTTTCACATCAGATCCGTTTGAGATTCCTGCACCGCAGAGTACCTTAACATCAGGATTAACCTGTTTTATATTTTCAACTGTTTTGGTAACTACTTCTGGTTTTGATTGTGATACTGAAACACCTGAGCCAATTAGTTCTGGAGGCTCAACTGCAATGTAATCTGGAGCGAATTCTGCCAAAGCCTTGGCTTCTTCATCGTCCTGAGCACAGACAACACTAATCATTCCAGCTTCTTTTAGTCTCAGAACTGTTTCAGAAATCTGCATGTGCGGAATTCTGTGTTCTGAGTGGTTCAGAATTGAGCCAACTGCTCCAGCTTGTTTCAGAGATTCAACAAGATTAGAACCTGTGCCAGATCCTGGTTTTATAGAACTTGCAGACTGTGCAATAGTCTCAATTAATGGAGAAGTTCTTAGAATATCTGCTGTTTGCGGAGCCACTATAATCCGAGCTCCTGTTGCTTCAGCTGTCTCTTTGCAGATTTTTGAGAGTTCCTCTGCTTTAGAGCCTGTTGCTTCTTCATACGCCTTGAAATTTAAAATCACTAGTCCCATTTTGAACAAGAAATAGTCCTAAATTTAGTTTAAAAGCATTATGTAAATTGGATTTGTAGGGGCAGGTAAACAATAACATTTATAACCAACCCATTTTATACAAAACCCTACTATGACTACATGTACTAGTTGCGGAGCAAATCTCGAAGCAGAAGAAGTGAAAGCAGAATTCAAGTGCCCTGGTTGCAGCGACATTGTGATTGGAAGATGCCAGAGGTGCAAGAAGCTGTCTAGAGAGTACACTTGCTCTAAATGCAAATTTGTGGGACCTTAAAAATGGGAAGCGTAATAATTGTTTACGATGTTGTACCAAGCCAGAACGACCAGGCGGGAGCCGACGTTGTTGCTGAGAAGCTGAAAGGAGTTACTATAATTGGCTCCGGGCCTAGCTCTAAAGATGAGAGTGTGGACGAGCAGTATTACTGCAATGTTGGTGCAATTGAAGTTCAGGATTTTGTTTTTGGAACTAAGAAAGTTGTTGCTACTTATGAAATACCAGATGCTGGTGGGTCACAGGATGCACTGGAACAGGCTTTGAATGAAGTTGATGGTGTTGATACTGTTACTTTTGTTAATGCTGGACGACCTGTGTAAAAGCTTATTAAATAGCGATTTTATAGAAAAAGTTATTGCGGGGGTAGCAAAGTTTGGTCAAATGTGCAGCGTTCAGGTCGCTGTGGCTTAGTGCCTTCGAGAGTTCGAATCTCTTCTCCCGCATTAATTATTTATATGAAGTAATACAAGAGAACACAATGAAATTTGAAAAACTCAAGACGAAGATAAGTCCATTCTTGGTAAAGGAATTATTAAAAGATTGGATACATGTTGATTTATTATGGGAAAAAACACTCAATGTCGATTTTAATATATATTTCACTAGAGCACAGATAATTATGGGAATGCAAGAAGTACTTTTAGATATGAATGTGCCGACAGAATTAAAAGAAGAATTAAAAAAAGGTGAAGAGAGTATTTACCAGTTTATGCACACATTTGAGACTTTAGAAACTATCTCTAACTTAAATAAAAAATACCTTTTAAAACATACCCCAAAAGAACTTCAGGACCAAATGATAGATTTTTTGGAAAAACATAAATCAATACAGGAAGAGCTTGGAGAGAAACACGGAAAAGAACTAACAGAACTTGAGGACACATATAACAATACTATAAAATTTTACACCGATAAAGATACAGAAGAACAAGATATATTGAAAGAGTTTTTAACAGCACTTAGAGAACAGATAATAATTTGTCAAACTCTTTTTAATAGTGATGCAAAGAAAAAAATAGAGCTTTTAGATAATATTGATAAAGGAACAAATAACCTAAAGAAAAATTTTGCAAAAGAACTTTTTGGATACAAATGACCCCAGACCACGCAGAAATCAGCCAATTCTTTGACGAAATACTTCATATTCTAACAAAAATCACACCAATGCACGCAGATGTGCAGGATCATATTGCAAAACTCAGAACTTCTATTGACCAGCACAAGATTCTAGGAGACAAATACGCTGAAGCACTGGATCAACTAACAGACACTGACTTGGAAAAGATGGTTCGGTTTGTTGAAAAACCTGGAAACAGGCATCATATTGCAGCACTGGAGAAATTTGAGAAAGAATTCGGTATTGAAGCAGCTGGAAGGGAGTTCCTGCGGCACTTCTACGACCATAACAAAAACCAGTTAATCCACGCTGAAAAGCTGAAGCATATTGCAAATCACTAAGCTTTAATACGCTTAAAGACTAATTCTAATTGTGATTAACATCAAGCCTCTGTTGAAAGAAAAAGAATTGGATGCACTAGTTCTTGTCAGCCCAAAACTGCACTTGATAGACCCGGCTTTCAGCTACATGACCGGCTTGCTTGATTACGAAAAAGCTGTTTATATGGGCAGTTCGACGCAGAAAGTTTATGTTTCTGGTTTTGAGACTCCTAGAGCAAAAAAAGATTCAGAGTTGAATGTTATAGCAAGGCCGAAGAAAAGTTTTGAGAGTATTTTCAAAAAGATGAAAGGGAAAACAGTAGGGATTAATGGAAAGGCTCTTCCTTTTGAGATTTACAAGTTTCTGAAAAAGCACAATATTCTGATTAAGGATGTTTCTAGGGAGCTTGTGAAGATGATGGCAATTAAAACTCCTGCTGAGGTTGCGAAATTGAGGAAAGCAATAAGCCTGACAAAAGAAATGTTCAAGCTGGCGGTTCCTGGAAAAAGTGAATTGGATATTTCTGCAGATATGTCAGCGTTTCTGAGGCGGAAAGAAGCCAGATGGTCTTTTGATCCAATAATTTCTTATGGCAAGAATGCGGCACTTCCGCATGCTAAACCGACTAAAGATAAGAATGGAGTTTGCCTGTTATGCGATATTGGAGCAAAGTGGAAAGGTTATCATGCTGATTTAACAAGAACGGTTCGGCTGAAGAGAGATAAGAGTTTTGAAAAAGCATATGAGATTGTTAAAGAAGCTCAGGAACTTGCTATTGACGCTGTTGCTCCTGGTAAAACAGCTAAAGAGATTGATAACATCTGCTCAAACCATTTGAAAAAGAACGGGTACACACTCAGACATTCAACTGGACATGGAATTGGCTTGACAATTCATGAGTGGCCATATATTGGCAAGAAGTTCGAAACTGTTTTGGAGCCGGGCATGGTTTTCACTGTAGAGCCTGGTGTTTACATTAAAGGGAAGTTCGGAATCAGGATTGAGGATGATATTTTGGTTACAAAGACTGGGAGAACTGTTTTAAGTAAATGAAAAGTGACCCGAAATATTGCTTGGAGTGCCAGAAACAGCAGATAGAGCGAGCTGTGACATTAGGAAAAGTTTCTGAAGAAGTTAAACAAGAGGCATTGAAATATTCTAAAGAGCACATCCAAGGTATTCCTGCAACAGAAGGCACTGTTTTTCACAGATTGATAATGAAAGAGACTGGCAAGAACCCATTTGCAGGGGAGAAACAGGAAGGCACTGAAGCAGCTACTGAAATCCTGAAAGAAGTTGAGCCAACTATTAAAACCCTGAAAGATGCTTGCCGATCTGCTGTAGCTGGTAATTTTGTTGATGTTGTTACTGTAAGAAGTGAGCAGGAGTTGGAAAATGTTGCTGATGCATTCAATATTAAACTGGCGATTGATGATTTTGACAAGGCTAAGAAATATTTCCAAAAAGGAAAGAAGATTTTGTATTTAACAGACAATTGCGGGGAGCATTTGTTTGATTTGCTGTTTATTAAGAAAATAGAAGCTGACGTTATTGTTGCTGGAAAAGAAAGTGACATTACTAATGATGCTACTGTTACTGATTTAAAGGAAGCTGGTTATGAAAAATATTGTAAAGTGATTTCAATTGGAACTGATTGTATTGGAACAAATCTTGTTGAAGCTTCTGAAGAGTTTTTGAAAGAATTTGAAACAGCTGACTTGGTAATTGCAAAGGGGATGGGGCATTACGAAACCTTGAGTGAGAATCCAAGAAGGATTTTGTTTATGCTGAAGGCAAAGTGTGAGCCTGTTGCTAATGATTTGGGTGTTGAATTAGATCAGAATGTGTTGAAGTTTAAAGAGAGCGCGTAAGCTATAAGTATTCAGAAAGTCTATTAAAAATGCAATGGCAGAAAGAATTTACAAGAATTATTGGAAATTAATAAACCCATTTGGACAAAGAAAGGATAGAAAACTATACACTTGTGTTGAAGTTTTCTACAAGACATTAAAAGATTTGGGAGCAGAGAAGATATACATATTCAAAAACCCAGAATATCTTGCAAAAGGTGATTTTCATAAAAAAAGAACAGTTATGTACAACGAGGCTGGGTATGAGTTATTAAGCAATTACTTAATGGATAATAAATATGATTTGGTCTTTCTTTATACAAAAAGACGGGAGTTTAGAGTAGTTAAACCAGAGCATTGTATAACACTGGATAGAGAAGGAGAATCACAAACAGAGTATGATATTTCAAAAGACGCTTTTGAAAAAGCAAGAGCATCGCCAGAGGTTTATGATTTTATTTATACGAACCTCATGTATATGAAATCAAATATTTACATGTTTGAGGAGGAGTTTCTAGACCCTGCCAAAGGGTGGGGAGAAATTTACAATCCAGAAATAATGAAAACAGTTAATAAGAGAAAGGTTACTGTATGCAAGCTTATTGGACAAATAGTGGCAAATCTTCACTCAGCAGGAATACTTCATAATGATGATCCTGGGGCTCACGTCTTCATAAATAAAACTAATGTAGCTAACACAAAACTCCAATTAAAAGATAAGATTAGGATAATTGATTATGGAAATTCAGAACGTGGAACAGATGAAAGAAAGTTCAGAGAGGAACTTAGAAAGATTATTTCATATTATGGAAAATTGAATATGGGAGATGTGTGTACGCATATAACACGTGAATATAATAAAACAAGGAAAAGGTTATAGGTTTAATACTTCAATAGTAAAATTCAGTTTGCTTGTTGGTTTCTTCAATTTCTCAATTAATTCAGGTTTCAAATCACAAGCAGCTTTGTCAGAATTAATCATTAAAGTTCTGGAGCATTTGAAATCTGATTTGCGAATAACAATGTCATGGGTGTGCTTCAAAGTCAATTCAGGGTTTCCAAAACCAGTAACAACATCCTCAGTTTCTCCGACTTTCAGAGTCACTTTAATCTTCTTGCCTTCCTGAATTGCTTTCCTCAGCTCAATATTCAAGTCAGCGCAGGAAGCTGAAGCCCCAATTGCAATAATACAATCACCAGCTGATGTTAATTCTGTTTCTTTTGTGATTTCAATAGTTGTAGAGTGTGTGCTGAGTACATTTGCATGGCCGTGAGCTGTAATATTCTGTTTCATTAGAGAAACTGTGGTTTCGCTGGATAAATACTTTGGGAAAGGATATAAGGGAAAACAGATACAAGGATAAGTATGACAGTGCCAACGCCGAGGATTGTGAAGAAGAAACCACCAAGAATTGTGAGGAAGACACAACCAAAGATTGTTAGTGAAACAAAAGTAGAGGTTATGGAAGCAGAACCTCCTGAAGATAATATTAGTTATACATATCCAGGGAAAGGTCCAATTGAAGTTTACATAAGTGCTGGCGTAATAGAAGCTATGAGGCACCGTACAAGGAATAGAAAAGAAGAGATGATGGGTTTTTTGATCGGTGATAGACGATGTAAGTGGGAAGGAAGAGAATACAGCCTTATTAATAAAATTGTTGCTAGTGAAAGAGGTTTTGAAGCTGGAAAGGATGAAGACAGAAGAGTGGGGGTTAAATTCGGACCAGAGGCTTTCAAAGAGATATTCACAATATTAGATACGATGGAAAAACGTGGAGAACATCCTATTCGTTTTGGTTGGTATCATTCCCACCCAACATTTACTTGCTTTTTATCAGAGACTGATCTTGATACGCACAAGAGAATGTTCACAGAACCACACCAAGTGGCTATGGTGATTGATCCAGCAAAGAAAAGAAAAGAATTTGCGGTTTACAAGACAGTGAATAGAAGTGTGGATTCAAGAGGATATAAAGAAGTAAAATTTGCTATTTACGGCGAGCAGATTAGGAGTTTTGGAGAAGAAATTGAGGATATTGCTACACCAGGCGGGCTGAAACCTGTAACAAAAGTTTTCTATGCGAAAAAAGCAAAACCACAAGCTGCAGAAACAGCTCAAGAAGTTATTAGACCACTCGAGAAAACAAAACCACTGCCGGTTGTGAAAAAGCCGAAAGCAACAAAACTGGATCAAGTTAACAGTATGCTCAAGATTATAAACGATATGATGAATGATATTTTTGACAAAAAAATAGACCTTAAGGCAAAGTATGATGAAAAAGCAGGGGGAAAATATTATGATACATTAATGAAGGTGGCTAAGATGGGAGCTATTCTAGGGGAGTATATGCTTTTTTACTATACTCTTGCAATAATTAAGTATTTTTATGAGGATAATAAAAAACATCGAGAAGAGCTTTTAGCAGATATTGATGATTCAAAGATTGGAAATATTTCACTAGACAATACAATGGCGATTGGGGTTGCAGTAACAGATATAAAAAATGTAAATCTTGGACGGGCACTGACTCCATATCTTTATGAAATAAACCAGAAAATAAGGAAAAGCGATTTGGATATTGAGAAAATTCTTAGTGAAAAAGACAGAAAGTTTTACATAACGTGTAAGGCTGCTGGAGCTGCATTTTCAGTGATTTTTGACCAGGTTGTTGGCAATCCAGAGTTAGAAGAAGAGTACAAAAGAGGATTG
This sequence comes from archaeon UBA543, assembly GCA_002502135.1. Classification (GTDB taxonomy): domain Archaea; phylum Undinarchaeota; class Undinarchaeia; order Undinarchaeales; family UBA543; genus UBA543. The sequence continues at coordinate 4,413 of DAPM01000017.1, read as the reverse complement.
CACCTCTGGACAAGACAGATTATTGGTAGTTGTATTGATCGGCTATTTCCAGATTAACCCCACTGCTCAAGACTAGACTGGTTTTTGGCTCTTCCAGCTTTCTCTAGTTTCTCATAAGTGTGTTCAACTCGTTCTTTTGAAAACTCATTTTTCTCGTGAAGTATTTCCAGGAGCTTATCCAAGTCAGCATCACCCCATTTTAATTCATATTCCTTGGAAACTTCTGGCTTAGTAAAGATTTTCTTAACAACTTCAGGATCAACAGCATACTCCTGCTCTTTCCAATTGCCTTCTAGAACTGCTTTCAATGCTTTCTTAGGCCCAATTCCTTTAATTCCAGGATTAAAATCAGTTCCAACCATTATTCCAATTTCAATTAACTGCTCCTGGGTTACTTTGAGCTCTTTCAAAACCTTGTCCAGTTCAATTAGATGAGGTTTTAATTCATAATGGTAGTTCTTTCCAGGCACTTTCCTCTTGCCAGTAATCGTGATGTTGCGAACCAATTTTGGAGCTCCGAAAAGTAGGGAATCAAAATCCTGAGAGCCGACTGCATAAACATCATTCTGCTGACAAATCAGAGATGCTTGAGCTTCCCCTTCAGAAGGAGCCTGAACCCAAGGAACCCCAAGTGCATCCAGAAGTGTTTTGGAATCATTAACCATCTGCTCATTCAGCTTTGATGTGGCCTGTGCATACTTTTTGGCAGCAACAAGATCTTTTTGCTCAACTGCTTCCTGCCATTTCTTACGAGCTGCTTTTTTGATTCGACCTCGTGCAATTATTGTATCTGCTTTCAAGTCTGGTGGCTTGCCGTCAAATACAAAGCACGGCTGGATTCCAAATTCAATTAGTTTTGCAGTGCGGTAGAACAATCCAGAAAGGTGAGAAGTGGTTTGTCCTTTTGAATTCATTAAAGGTGTGCCGTCGGGCTGTCTGATAATTGCTAAAAATTGATAAAGTGTGTTGAAAGCATCAATTGCTATTTTCCTGCCTGCCAAATTCTTCAGGTCAAGCTCCTGATGCTCTACAAGGTCTGATATGTCAACTCCCATGAGAATGAATTGGTTTGCTTGTTTTATTAAATTAACTACACAACCTTTTTAAATAACCACCCGAACCGTATTCTTGATGGGATTAATTATTAACAAGTCAGCATTATTCTGCTCAGGTTTTGCAGTCTTAGCTCTTATCTTTGGCCTGAACCCATATGCTGCTTTTGCAGTTAGTATGGCTAGTTTTGTGCCAGTTAGAATGGCTTTTGGAGGGAAAATGTTCTCACAAACTGGTGCTTTTGCAGGGTTTGGAGCAGTTGTTGGAATGGCTTATTTTGGATTCAGTCCACTTCAGGCATTTGTTTTAGGTGCTGGCTCTGGTTACACTTTCCTTTATTTCTGGATATTTGCAGTGCCGAAACTCTTAAAAGACTAGGGTCTTATCGAGAATATGAACGAACTGATTTTCACTCTCCTTTTGTGGGGTCTGCCAATGGGAATAGCGAATATGGCGCCAGTAATTCTGCCAGGTAGAAGACCAATTGATTTTGGAAAAACATGGAGAGGTAAGAGAATTTTTGGAAAGAACAAAACGTGGGGTGGATTCATAGGTGGAACTGTTTTAGGTACAATAACAGGATTTTTCCTTGGAAATGTGTATCTAGGGCTTGCAGTTTCTGCTGGAGCGCTTTTAGGTGATATTTTTGAAAGTTTTATAAAGAGAAGAGTAGGAATTCCAAGTGGACAACAGTGGTTGGTTTTTGATCAGATTGATTTTGTCATTGGAGCACTTATCCTGGGATCTTTTGTACAGCCAATTGCAATAAAACCGATGATAATTCTCCTGATAGGGATGCCGATACTGCACCCTGTGGCTAATTATCTTGGATACCTCCTAAAACTGAAGAAGAACAAATTCTAAATTCGTCTTCCGCGTTTCTCCAATAAGAACACAACTACCAGAACAATTGCAAGTAGTAGAACGCCCCAGACAAGATAAGTCTTGACTGCGTGTTTTACTGCTTTCTCTTCTGTGACTTCAACTGTGTCAATCTGTTCTTCTGGTGCTTCGAGTGGAGCCTCTGGCTCTTCTTCAATAACAGTTGGCTTAACCACTGAGAATTCTTTCAAGAATGTGAACTCCCCTGGAGCTTTCCACTCGCAGTCCTTGTAGGTTCCGTGAAGCTCAAGAGTGTAATCTCCTTCTGATGCAGATTCTGGAATTTCGATTTCGAATGTTGCAGTAGGATCTGTGGATTGTTCTGAAGCTGGATCGAATTCCATGTCGCTAGGAAGCACATTGCTAATAGGAATGTTGATTATTTCAGAGTCTTCTGAAAAAGTTAAGTTGAGGTTGCAAGCAGAGTGGCTGTCAGCCTTGCTGTTCCACACAAACACTGAAACATCAAGAGTCTTTCCGCGCACAATGGTGTTAGGCACGTCAATTAATGCTTTCATTCCAGGGAGGTTGTTACCGATCTGCATCTTGTTGTAGAGCACAACAGTCTCATTTAAGATGTCCTTGACATGTGTGTTAAAATAAGTATAAGTGACTTCGACAGGCACAGAGATTGTTTCATACACCATTGTTTCACGCATTCCCTGACCTGAAAGTTTGTAAGTGTATGAGAATTCACCAGACTCTCCCTTTTTCAAGGATTTAACAGGAGTGTTCTGAGAAACAAAAGTGTAGTATTTAGGATGAGAATGATATTCACTGCGAATGTTTGTAATATCTTTCTCACCATCTGCCTTTAAGGTTAAAGTGATAGTAAAACTGCTGTTTGAAGTAATTAGTTTTGGATCTGTGGAGATTGAAGTAACTTCAAGTCCAGGTTTTGCAAATGCATAACCAGATTCAGGTGAGTAAGTGTAACCAGTAATGTCAGAAAAGAGTATAGTTATATTTGAAAACCCGTCTGCAGGCCATGCATGGTCAATAACAACAAGTTTTGTGGCTTCTGTCGGGATATTCGCTTCTGATTTGCTAGGGATTGAAGTGAAATTCTCACCATCTATAAGATAATTTAGGACACTAACATTATACTGAGAATTATCAGTACGCATGGGCAAACCGATATCATTCCTGATATATAGTCCGATTTTTCCGTCAACATCTGCAACATCTGTAAGTGTTATTACATCCGAAGCCAGCACTGGCGCTGACAGGATAGCTGCAAAAAGCAGTATTGAAAGTAGTAGAATTGCTCTAGTCATTATTCTCCCCTGCAAGAATATGAAACAGCTTACTTATAAATCTTAATGTCAGCGCAAAAACAGTATTCTCTTGGTGCATAGGGTTTTACATTGCGGATTGAGAGGATTCTGTGTTTTTTAGATTTGAGACGGGCGCTTACTTCTGCTTTTACTTCTTGTTTTGTTGCTTTGAATGTGTAATAATGGAGAACCCCGCCTTTGGGTTTCAGTGCGTTCAGAGCTGTAGGGAGAAAGTTTAGACTAGTTTTTGGTAGATTCATAATCACCCTGTCTGCAATTCCTTTGAATTTTTTTGAGATAGTTGTCTTAGAATCGCCTACAAATGCTTCAACTTTATCTGAAACTTTGTTAATTCTTGCATTTTCCCTAAGGTAGCTGATTGCAGTATTGTTAATGTCAATAGCATACACTTTTTCCACAAGTGGTTGCTTCTTTGCGATTATGACTGAAAATGGACCGACTCCAGCAAACATATCTAGCACAATTTCCCCTGGTTTTACTTTTGCAAAGATTTTCTCCCGCTCTGTAGAAAGTCGTGGTGTGAAAAACACTTTGCTGATATCAAATTTGAAAATGCACCCACTCTCCTTGTAATTGACTTCAGAGGTTCCAGTTCCGGCAATTCTTTTTGCAGGTCGAACGCGCTCAATACCAGACACTTTGCCGGTTTTCTTGAAAACTGCGCGGATGTTTGGATATAATTTGAGGAATGAATTGCCAATCAACTTCTCTTTTTTTATTAGGTTTTCAGGAATTTCGACTAATATGATGTCTCCAAAAATATCAAATGAGGTTTTCAATTCTGTTAGCTCTGTTTTTGACAGTTTTTTTGAGAGTATTTCAGAGATAGTTCTTGGTTTGCGAATTTTTTTAGGAAGCTTCTTGGAAGAAATAGTGCCCAGCTTGCTGATTTTGCTCTTGTCAAAATCTTTTATTGGGAAGTAAATGAAATCTCCAGAAGACACTGTTTTCCTACTAAAATCCATATAACTGAGTGAGAAAAGCTTCTGTTTGGCGGTTTCGGCCTTCTTCTTTCTGGTTTTCAGGCATTTTTCCATTATTTCACACTGCAATCAAACTTATCATTGATTGCTATAAGCGCTAGTTTGCAAGCTGCTGCATCCATATCATAGACTGTTTTGGCATCTATTATAACTGTACTGCCGTTGATGAGTATCAAATTCTGCTCCTGGTTCTCGCG
>DAPM01000011.1 GCA_002502135.1 archaeon UBA543 | reverse complement strand
ACTTACATCTGCAGTGTTCCTGGCAGGACTGGCGAAGAAGGTTTATATTATTCATAGAAGAGCTGAATTCAGAGGATCTGAGGCACTTGTAAAGGACATCACTACCAAAGGAGTTGAGAAAGTTTTTGATTCAGTAGGTGTTGAGGTGAAAGGAGATAAGGTTGTTACAGGTCTTACAGTGGAGAATGTGAAAACCAAAAAACAAACAGAATTGGCAGTTGACGGCGTTTTTATCAATATTGGAGTTGCTCCGACTACTGCAGTTGCAGAGAGTATTGGAGTGAAATTAGACAAGGACAAGTACATTACAGTGAACAGGAAGCAACAAACTAATGTGCCTGGTGTGTTCGCGGCAGGTGACATAACCGGTAACATACGGCAGATTGTCACTGCAGCTGGAGAGGGTGCTACTGCAGGTTTGATGGCTTACAAGTATATTCGTGCGCAAGAAGGAAAGAAGGTTGACATTATAGATTGGTAGTGGGAATGGTTGTCGGTCGTCAGTAGTCGGAAGTCAGGTACCGGACTACTGAGAGCTGACTACCGACTGCTACGAACAAATTTAACCAACTGACATATGTCATTACTAACAACACATAAATACTGCTTTTATGTATGGTTTTAGTGGAGGATGATTTAAAATGCCTGAAGGACGATGTATGAAATGCAAGAAAATGGTCGATATTAAGGACGGCAAAGAGACAGTAGCAAAGAATAATGCTTTGATGCTGAAAGGTAAATGCGGTGCTTGCGGAACAACTGTATGCCGAATTCTCGGACGCAAAAAATAAACCTCTTGCATAACTAAAAAATATTAAAATGTGGCACGCATTAAACACGTGTGCCACACTTAGAATTTCTTAACGACTATTAATGATGACAACTTCGCAATGCCACTGATTTTGCTACTCTCTGCATTGCCAGCACGAATGCTGCAGTGCGCATATGGCATTTATTCTCTTTGCAGATTGCAAGCACATCGTCGAATGCAGTTATCATTCGCTTTTCAAGTTTCTCGAACACTTCTTCGCGGGCCCAGTATTCGCCAATACGGTTCTGAATCCACTCAAAGTAGCTCACAGTTACTCCGCCTGCATTGCAGAGAATATCTGGAATAATGAAAATATTCTTTTTGTGCAGAATTTCGTCAGCTTCAGGAGTTGTAGGGCCATTTGCAAGTTCTGCAACTACTTTAGCCTTTATTTTATCAGCATTTTCAGCTGTAATCTGGTTCTCCAGAGCAGCTGGAACCAGTATGTCGCACTCTATTTCAAGCAGTTCCTCATTTGAAATTGATTCAGCTCCTGTGAATCCAACTACAGATTTGGTTTTCTGCTTGTGCTCGAATACTTTCACAGGATCCAGGCCTGCTTTGTTGTAAATTCCGCCTTTGGAGTCGCTGACTGCAATAATTTTGAATCCGAGTTCTCCAAGAAGTATTGCCATATTGTGACCGGCATTCCCATAACCTTGAACTGCTACTGTGGCTTTTTTCGGGTTGATGCCTAAGTGCTTGCAAGCATCATCCACAACTATTGCTCCGCCTTTTGCAGTTGCAATATCACGTCCAAGTGAGCCACCCAGTTCTATTGGTTTTCCAGTAATCATACCAGGCTCTTTCTTGTTAGTGATTGCCTCATATTCATCAAGCATCCATGCCATAATTTGAGGAGTTGTGTAAACATCTGGGGCTGGAATGTCTTTGTCCACACCTATGTGCGGAGCAATTTCTTTAATAAATCCGCGTGAAAGGCGTTCAAGTTCTGTGGATGACATTTCCTTTGGATTGCAGATAACTCCGCCTTTAGCTCCGCCCATTGGAATTCCAACTACAGCGGTTTTCCAGGTCATCCAAGCTGCAAGTGCTTTGACTTCTGCAAGATTGACATCAGGGTGGAATCGGATTCCTCCTTTTCCAGGACCTCTGGTATCGCTATGAAGCACTCTATAACCATCAAAATTCTGAGTCTTACCACTATCCATTTTCACTGGGAAAGACACTTCAGTGACTCTCTGTGGGTGCTGTAGCACTTCGTAGATGTTCTTGTCAATTTGCAGTATGCTCTGCGCTTTGTCAAGTTGTCTTAGTTGGGATTCAAAAAGATTGTTTGCCATTTTCACACTTAGGAATGAAACAATATTGGATTATTTAAAGTTTATTGAAAGAAGAGTGGGGGTGCCCAGATTCGAACTGGGGACCACTTGCTCCCAAAGCAAGTATCATACCAAGCTAGACTACACCCCCGATGTCTTTGGCGCTTATAAAAGAGCTCCGCCATAAAGGTGCAGAATGATTTCAATCACCACAACAGCTGCTGTGAATCCGATTATGTGAATCGGTTTGAAATTGAAGCCCTTGCTTTCCTCATTTGAAACACGGAAGATTCCGCCTCCAGCGCCTGGAATGTTGATGTTATTCTTCTTAGACATGAGATTAGAGTTGGGGTTTTAGTTTTTAAATGTTATTATTCTAGATTATTCTCAGAAAAGAGGATTATTCTTGGTCAGGTCGTGGATGCCCGTTATTGTCCAGAAAGTCCTGAACAACTTTAATCACATTGTCCTTGACAGTCATCTTGTCAGGTGTGGCATCAACAATATGGAAATTAGGAAATTCTTTAGCAAGATCGAGATAGGCGTCACGCACTTTGGTTAGGAAATCTTCAGTCTCGAACTTTTCTCCGCGACTGCACCGCTCAACACCAGCTTTAGGTTCAAGGTCCAGAAGGATGGTTAGGTCTGGATCTGGAGCAAAGAAGTGAATATCCTTCAGCATCTTAATGTCCTGTCCTTGGACAGACTGATATGCAAAACTGGAGAATTTGTACCGCTCGCAAACTACGATTTTTCCTTCTTTAATTGCAGGCATTATTTCGTGCTGGAGGTGCTCTGCGCGGTCAGCTGCAAAAAGGAAAGCATCTGCAAGAGAGAGTGTTGACTCGTCTTTTAGATATTCCCGAAGAAGTCTTCCGATTCTGCCTCTTGACGGCTCTTCAGTATAGAATACAGTGTAGCCGCGTCTCCTCAGGTAGTCGGTTATGAAGCCAGCATGCGCTGACTTGCCAGAACCATCTATACCTTCAAGTGCAATAAATTTTCCTTTCTCCCCCATCTTAAGCAAAGTAGAGATAACTCCAATATAAGCTTTGGGGATTGACTGAAAGTTTGAGAAAAGTATTTAACTTGAAAAGAATTATAAAAAAAGGCTATTTATACAGCCGGTTTACTAGGAGAGAATAGTGGAAACTGCGCCTAACAAAAAAAAGGAGAATCACCAGCAAGAGAAACCCCCGTCAACATTCAAACCAGCTCGGGCAAAAACTGGCAGAAAGAACATACTGCTCCAGCGTGAAACAATGATATTTGTTGCAGGAATTATAATTGCCCTGTTGGTTCTGACTTTTGTATTCTCATTCCTTTGGGGAAAATTCACAGTCTGGTTTTACTGGGTTTTGTTTATTTGCGTGATTTTCTTTACAAGAAGAACTGATGCGTGGAAAATGGGAATTGAAGTGCATTTTGCACTCACATTCTACAGTGCTTTTGCTTTTGGTCCGCTGTTTGCAATTACAATGGTGCTTATTCCATATGCTCTGGTTTGGAAAGTCAGACCTGATGAAGGAAATGGAGTGATGATACAAATGGTGACCCTTAGTTTAATGATAGGACTTGCTAGATTGTTCCACTTTATTTACGGTGCAGGAATCACAGGATCGGAATTCATGATTGCATTTATCGTGTCCATTGTTATTGTGCAATTAACTGATGGTGTGCTTTCAAAAATGTTCTGCCCTTCCCACATAGTGAAAATACTTGTTATTCACACTCTTGACATACTGCTAAATAGTTATGCAGCAACTTTGATTGGGTATAAAGCAATTACCTACTTTATTTCACTGGCCTGACCTTTATATTCAGAATTCTCTTCAACATCCTTGTAAACCACAAGGCCTGGCCAGATTCTTGAACCAGAACCGATCTTTTTTCCAGGAGTTACAACAACATTTGAACCGAATTTGACAGTGTCGCCAACTATTGCTCCAAGTTTTCTGAGGCCTGAATCAGTTTGCACGCCTTTAACATAAACAAGAACATTCTGATCGTCGTGGCGCAGGTTAGTCATTATGGCCCCTGCTCCGAAGTTAACATTTCTACCAATTACAGAATCGCCAATATAAGAAAGATGAGGAACGCAAGTTCCATCCATGATTATCGAATTCTTGACTTCAACTCCCTGACCGATTTTACAGTTGTCGCCAATGCAGGTGTAAGCTCGTAGGAACGCATTTGGTCCGATTGTACAGTTCTTGCCAATCAGTACAGGGCCTTCAATATAGACTCCTGCTTTGATAAAAGTACCCGCTCCTGCTACTAGTTTTCCTTTTACAGTAACACCATGATCAAATTCTGTTTTGATATCTTCAGGAATTTCGTCAATGAATTGTTTGTTAGCGATTAGAAGATCCCAAGGATAATTTATTGGAAGCCAAGAGTCTGCTGTGATTGCAGAAACTCCGTCAGGAATGAGTTTTGTTATTGCATCAGTGATTTCATATTCACCACGCTCAGATTTTTCAAGGGTTTCAATTGTTGCGAATATTTCAGGAGAGAATGCGTAAATTCCAATATTGACAAAATGCTCGCCTTCTGCTGATTCTGGTTTTTCCACCAGACTTTTAACAAGATTGTTTTCAACTTCAACAACTCCAAGACCTTTAGGATCTGTTTTTTTAATTACAGAAACAGTTGCTTTGGTTTTGTGAGAAGATAATAGATTTTTCAGATGCTCAGAATTGCAGAAATCATCACCGTTTAGGACTAAGAAATCTTCAGAAATCTGATCCTTTGCCATGCTGATTGCATGTGCGGTGCCTAGCGGTTCTGGCTGAACTGTATAAGATAATTTAATTCCCTCGTGCTCTGCTCCAAGCTGTTTTTCAACTTCATTTTTAGGATTGACTATTAGGATTGCTTCAGTTATTCCAGCCTGCTTTAGAGAAGCCAGACTGCGTGAAATTATGGCCTTGTTAGCTACTGGCAGGAGCGACTTATTTCTCAAATCTGAGAGCGGTTTCATTCTCTTGTTGTCGCCAGCTGCTAGTATCAATGCTTTTGAAATCATTGTAAAGAAAACTCGGGTTTGGCCTTATAAAGGATTGTTAAAAAAAGTTTTAAAACAGTTAACTCAACAAATCGAACCAATTTCAGTTGAATTGTTTAAGCCCTTTCGCGAAGCGAATAGGGCTTCATGCAGTACGCGCCACACTCCGGAGCGCCAGTCAATGATAAATTCACAAATTTAACCAATTCAAATATCAGCGGAGTTATGAAGGATTGCTAAAAAAAGTTCTAAAGTGGTTTAGGATAGTCTTTATAAACAACCCTCAACTAGTTCTGAAAGGATGAAAAAGATTACAGAAAGGTACAAGGATGTTGCAGATTTATGGGTTGATATAGAGAATATTTTCATTCTGATTTACCTTGGTGTTGGAGCTTATGGAATGCTTGGGTTAAGGTATAATAGCGCTCCAGTTGCTTCAATATTCTATATTTCATGTGCAATTGTGCTTGTTTTGTCTCTGACAATGCTTCATAAGACTTCGAAAGGGATGTGTTTTGGAAAGAGATATGCAAGTGCTTGGGGAATTGTAGCTGCAGAGATTTACAAGAAAGGGAACTGCAAAAATCCAAGAGCAAGAATGCTTGCGCAACTGACAATTACTGTGGTTACTGCAATACCGATAGCAGTTATGGGTTTTCTGCTTTATTATCATCCATTCTCAAGATCGCTTCTGAATGTGATGGTGTTATTCTTAGGTCTTACAGTAGTGCAGTTTTGGATTAACAAGGAATTTAGAAAACGATTCAGCATGGATTATGAGAAAGCTCCGGAAGCATACAAGTGATTAACTTGTGTGAGTTAACAAAAATTTATAACAATAGAATAGAAGTGATAACCTATGAAAACTGAAATATCTCCAGAATTAGCAGAAATCTGTGGAATCTTTTGCGCAGATGGTTGCCTTCAAAAAGCATATGTCTGCATCTGGGGAAATATTACAGAAGATAGAGAGTACTATGATAATCATTTAACAAAAATATTTTTAAATAACTTTGGAATAATCTTGAGAGTTCATGAAAAAACGAGCAATAGTGTCTATGGATTTTATACTTGTGATAGAAAGATAGGGGATTTTTTTAATAATCTTGGTTTTAAACCAGGTAATAAAACATACACTATGCGAGTTCCAAAACAGATAAGAGAAAGTGAGGATACTGAAGTTTTAGCTTCGTTTTTGCGAGGTTTTGCTGATGGTGATGGTTGTTTAAATTTTGATAAGAGATATGGGAAATATATTGAATTTAAAAGAAAATATCATAACTACCCAAGAATTCAGATTAAATGTGTTGCTAAAATTTTGGTTGAAGATATGTGCAAAATGTTAGACAAATTAGGAATAAAATATTTTACAAGATTACATAAAAGAGTTGGGGGAAATAACACTGTGGCATATTCTATTTGCGTTGAAGGATGTGCACGCGTAGAAAAATGGATAGACTTAATTGGTTTTAAGAATCCAGTATATTTAACAAAGTATAAAATATGGAAGAGATATGGCTTTGTACCCCCAAATACTTCAATAAAACAGCGATACAAAATATTAAAAAGGGAGTTAAGCCCTTTTGTTATTACAAAAATGGGCCTATAGCCTAGTCTGGATAAGGCGGCAAGGGGCGCGAGTTTTTTCTTCGCCTTCCGCAAGCCTTCTAAGCTGCAAATCGGGGGTTCAAATCCCCTTGGGCCCACCATAGCATGGGCTCATAGTGTAGCTTGGATATCACTGGAGGCTTCGGACCTCCGAACCAGGGTTCGAATCCCTGTGAGCCCACCACTCAACCAAACTAGTGAAGTTCTCGGGTTTTCGAGTTATCGAGTCTTCTTGAAAACCTGAAAACTTGAAAACCATTCCACAATCCCTTAATATATAAACAACTCAACATAATAGATAAATATCATGAAAGATCCTTGGCAAAAAGCAAGAGAAGATGTTACAAAAGCAGTAGCAGAAGTAATGCCTAGACTAGCAATTCCGAAAACTCATTTGAAAAAACTGAAACTTGCAAATCATATTGAAGAGCCACCAAGCTACAAAATGGGCGACTTGGCCTGTAGTATTTCATTCCCAATTGGGAAAATAAAGAAAGTCAGCCCAAGAAAAATTGCTGAAGATATTATTGACAAAGTCAGAAGACCGCGCAGTGTTTATTTGATAAAACTAGCAGGCGCATATGTTAATTTTTTCCTAAAATTCGGAGAATTTGCTAAAGCAGTTGTTACTGAAGCTCAGAAAGACTCTTTTGGAAAAGGCGAGAAACAGAAGGACAAAGTAATGATTGAGTACAGCCAGCCTAACCCGCTGAAAGCTTTCCATATTGGACATGTTAGAAACACAACTCTTGGAGAAAGTCTGTCAAGAATAATGAAAGAGGCAGGACATGATGTGATTCAGGCAAATCTTTTCAATGATATTGGGATGCATGTTGCTAAAACATTGTGGTGCTACAAGAACTTCCACGAGGGTGAGAAAGCCCATACAAATGTTTCAAAATGGATTAACAAGATTTACGTTGATGCATGTCGAAGACTAGAAGAGGACCCAGATAAAAAAGAAGAAGTAAGTGAGATCCTCAAGCATTTGGAAGCACAGGATGAAGAAGAAATAACTAAGTTGTGGAAACAGTTTAGAACCTGGAGTGTGGATGAATTTAAGGAAATTTACAAGGAGCTTGATGCTCATTTTGATGAGGACTTTTATGAGAGCGATTTGAAACCAAGAGGCAAGGAAATTATTGAAGAATTAAGAAAGAAGAAACTTGCAAAAAGAAGCAAAGGCGCTACAATTATTGATTTGAAAAAAGAGGGATTGCCAGTGTGGCTTTTATTGAAAAGCGATGGAACAGCACTTTACTCAACACAAGATTTGGCACTTGCTGAAGAGAAGTTCAAGAAATTCAAGATTGATAAATCAGTTTATGTTGTTGGTTCAGAACAGCGGCTCCACTTCCAACAATTATTCAAGACACTTGAACTAATGGGATTCAAGAAAGCGAAAAAGTGTCACCACCTAGCGTATTCATTAGTTACTTTGAAGGAAGGAAAGATGAGTTCCAGAGAAGGAACTGCAATTCTGTATGCAGATTTAAGAGATGAGATGATGAAGAAAGCTATGAGTGAAGTTCATGACAGAAATCCAGAAATTGTACCAAAGGTGCAAAAAGAATTGGCAATGAAAATCACAATTGCTGCAATGAAATATAGTATGCTGAATGTTGGGAACAACAAGACAATTTTCTTTGACTGGGATACTGCTCTTGAATTTGAAGGAGACACTGGACCGTATATCCAATATGCAACTGTAAGAGCAAAGAGAATTATTGAGAAAGCTGGAAAGAAATCTTCTGCTAATGTTGATTTCAAACTATTGAATAACAAAGATTCACAGAGATTGATAAAGCAGATTAGCAAACTTCCAATGGTGATTCGAGAATCTGCAGAAACATACCAACCTCACATAGTTGCAAATTACACTTATGCTTTGGCTGATAAATTCAGCGCTTTCTATACAACTAATCCAGTTATTGAAGCTGAAACACCGGAATTGAGAAATGCCCGCCTGGCACTGGTAATCGCAACATATAAAACCCTACAAAAATGCTTGTATCTTCTTGGAATTGAAGAACCGAACAGGATGTAGATTTCAAAAATTACCACCGTAGCCTAGTTTGGATAAGGCGTTTCCCTCCTAAGGAAAAGGTCGAGAGTTCAAATCTCTCCGGTGGTGCTTTTTATTTTCCACTATACAAAACTTAATAAAGTTTGGTTACTAAAATATTGGGATAAGGAGAGGGTAACTGTGGTAATGAAAGGACATGCATTGGACATACTATCCATAGTGCTAATTCTCGGCCTCTCGCGCTTTGTTCTTCCTGGAAAAACAACACTTCTTCTCTGGCTGATATTGATATGTGTTCTGAGTAGGTCGAATTTGATTTATCACTCAATGAATTTGGAAGTGCACAGCATACTGATGGTGTTTGTTGCAATAACTTACGGGTTCTGGGTGTGTGCGTACATAGCGATTCTGAGCACAAGCATAACAAATACAGTGAGTGGGTGGATTGGAATTTACAATCCAATACTGACACTAATGGACACACTGCATATGCTATTTGTTGCGATTTTCGCAAGTTTGCTGACTTTGCAGAATTATTTCATACCAGTTATCATAATCCTATTGTTTGCAGAACTTATACGAGAAGGTTTCCGATTCTTCACATACCATGAGAATTTCATTAAGTACTTGATAATGGGTACGTTCTTTATGATGATGTTCTACTTTGTTCTGCACAACTGGCCTGGATTGTTTATTAATTTTGTAGGGGGTTAAGAATATAAAGCTAGAGTTATAGGGTTTTAAAGCATTGATGGGCCCGTAGTAGTAGCTCCGTCTTCTCACGGAGGGCGAGAGGCCGCTGCGCGGCTCGTATCCGCTTGGTTAAGTGTGAAAAACTCGTATGCCAAGCGTCATTGGAAAATGGGCCCGTAGTGTAGTGGATATCATGGTAGCTTGCGGAGCTACAGACCCGAGTTCAACTCTCGGCGGGCCTGCCACTTCCGAAAAACTTTTAACACCACTATTACTACCGAAATGCGATAAACATGAACAAGTTCTTTAAAAAAGTCGGAATAAGTGATACATTCGCTGCAATATTGATGATAGGTGTTGGTGTAACAATTCTTATAGCAATCAATCTTGGAGTTGATTTAGTAGAATATTTGATAGCAATTTACCTTGTGATTGTTGGTGTTGTTAAGCTGGTTTCGAGATAAGCTTTTTCAACTCACTCAGCATAATATTCTTTTAATGACTTTATCCCAAAAGTATTTTCTCGATTTCTTTTAATTGCTTCAAGTGCAACTTTCGCACCAGCTAAAGTTGTAATACAGGGAACTTTTTTAGAAATGCATGCTCGCCGTATCTTGTACCCGTCCTTGCTAGCAACTTCACCACGAGTTGGAGTGTTTATTACAAGCTGGATGCCTTCATTATTTATCATATCAACAATATTTGGATAGCCTTGACTGCATTTCAGGATTTTTCGATTCTTAACACCATCAACGCGGAGTATTTTTGATGTCCGACCAACTGCTGCAATTGCAAAACCAAGTTCTTTGAAACTTCTTGCAATATCAGAAATCTGATCTTTATCCTGATCCCGAACTGCAAAGAACACTCTCCCAGAATCCGGAAGCTGGATGCCTGCGCCAAGCTGGGCTTTGTAGAATGCTTCTGCAAAATTATCTGCAATACCCATACTCTCTCCTGTACTCTTCATTTCAGGCCCAAGACGGGAATCAGAACCAGGAATTTTGTTGAAAGGGAAAACAACAGATTTTACAGAAACGTGTTTTGGCATTTCTTCAGTATAGCCAAGCTCTTTCAGGGTTTTTCCAATAAGTGTTTTGGCTGTCAGTTTTGCAATTGGAATGTTTGTGGCTTTGCTGATGAATGGAACAGTTCGACTGCTTCTTGGATTTGATTCAAGCACGTAAACAACATCATCTTTTACTGCGTATTGCATATTCATCAGACCGATTACACCCATTTCAATGGCCAGTTTTCTTGTGTATTCTTTTATTTTCTCGATAACTTGGCTGCTGAGAGTTTGCGGAGGAACAACGCAGGATGAGTCTCCTGAGTGGATTCCAGCTTCTTCAATGTGCTCCATTATCCCGCCAATTAAAACTTCCTTGCCATCGCACACGCAATCCACATCAACTTCAATTGCATTTTGAAGGAATTTGTCAATCAAGATTGGCTGGTTTTCTGAAACACTAACTGCTTCGCGGATATACGATTCCAGCTGGCCTTCCTCGTGTATGATTTCCATGGCTCTTCCGCCAAGAACATAACTTGGGCGCACAAGAACAGGATAGCCGAGTTTCTCAGTTATTTTCTTTGCATCTTCCAGATTGTGCGCAATCCCATTTTCTGCCTGTGGTATTTTCAGTTTATTGAGAATTTTTGTAAATTTGTCTCGATCTTCAGAAAGATCCATGTTTTCAGGAGAGGTTCCGATAATGTTGACTCCTGCTTTTTTCAAAGGAAGGGAAAGATTAACTGCAGTTTGCCCACCGAATTGGGTTATTACTCCGGTCGGTTTTTCCTCGCGAATCACATTCATAACGTGCTCAAAATCAACTGGCTCGAAATAGAGTTTATCTGCAGTATCGTAATCAGTGCTTACAGTTTCAGGATTATTGTTAAGAATTATTGTTTCAACACCTTCTTCTCTCAGAGCCCAAACTGCATGAACTGTGCAGTAGTCAAATTCAATTCCCTGGCCGATTCTGATAGGGCCAGCGCCGAGAATTAAAACTTTCTTTTTGTCGGTTGGCGTGGTCTCAGTTTCAGTTCCTTCTGTGCTGTAGTAATATGGTGTTTTTGCCTCAAACTCTGCTGCGCAGGTGTCAACCATTTTGAAGCAGACATTCTGTTTCTCCTGTTTTGAATTGAGAATATTCTGTATTTTTTCAAGGAACCATCGGTCAATTTGAGTTATTTCATGGATTTCTTCAAGAGTGAAGCCGTTTCTGAATGCATCTGCAATATAGAATAAGCGTTTGTGGGTTGGTGTTCTTAACAGCCTTTTGAGACGCTTTGGGTTTTTCTCGCCAGTTGTTTCAAAACCTTTTCTTTTTACATCAAGACTGCAGATTGCTTTTATGAGAGCTTCTTCAAATGTTCGTCCAATTGACATGACCTCGCCAGTAGAGCGCATTTCAGTTCCGAGCTCGCAGGATGCAAACCTGAACTTTTCAAAAGGCCAGCGAGGAATTTTCACAACAATATAATCAAGTGCTGGTTCAAAACTTGCAGAAGTGTCTTGTGTTATTGGATTTGGAATTTCTGCAAGAGTTTTGCCGATGGCTATTTTTGTTGTGATAAGCGCTATTGGGTAGCCAGTTGCCTTGCTTGCAAGAGCTGAAGATCTTGAAACACGTGGATTGACTTCGATTATGGTATATTTCTTGCTTTTTGGATCAAGACCATATTGAATATTGCATCCACCCTCAACACCAAGAGCGCGGATAATTTTGATGGACGCTGTTCTGAGCATCTGATAATCATCATCACTCAAGGTTTGGGAAGGAGCTACAACAATACTCTCCCCAGTGTGAATTCCCATTGGATCAAAGTTTTCCATGTTGCAGATTGTAATGCAGTTATCTTCAGAGTCGCGCATAACCTCGTATTCGACTTCTTTCCAGCCAGAAACGCATTTTTCAATTAGAACCTGGCTGATTCTGCTTAAGGTAATTCCTTTTTTTGCTATTTTTCCAAGTTCAGAAGTGGTGTGTGCTATTCCGCCGCCGGATCCGCCGAGTGTGTAGGCAGGGCGTACAACAACAGGATAACCTATTTCGCTTGCATACGCTTTTGCATCCTCAACAGTATTAACTGCTTTTGAGTCCAGAACCGGCTCTCCAATTTTAATAAGAAGCTGTTTGAAAGCATCCCTGTCCTCGCAGGCGTGTATTGCTGATACAGGAGTTCCGAGAACTGTTACATTGTGCTTTTCCAGAATTCCTTTTTCACCAAGTTCGGAAACTATATTCAGGGCGGTTTGTCCCCCAAGACTGGACAGGATTCCATCTGGTTTTTCCTTTTCTATAACTTTTTCAACAAAATCAAGAGTGAGTGGTTCAATATATACAGAGTCTGCCATATCTGAGTCAGTCTGGATGGTTGCAGGATTTGAGTTGATCAGAACTGTCTTGACTCCTTCCTCTTTTAGAGCTTTGAGTGCTTGTGATCCAGAGTAATCAAATTCTGCAGCTTGTCCAATAATGATTGGGCCGGAGCCGATAAGGAGGACTTTTTTAATGTCTTTCATTTATTCCCCTCCTCCATCATCTTCACAAGCCTGTCAAATTTGTCAAGTTTGTCATATGGCCCAGGTCTTGCTTCTGGATGGTATTGTGTTGAAAAAATCGGAAGTGATTCGTACTCAATTGCTTCTACTGTTTGGTCATTGCAGTCGATTTCAGTTACTTTGAGACCAGTCCCTTTTAGAGAGTCTGCATCAACACAGAAACTGTGGTTCTGTGAAGTTACAAAAACTTTTCCGGTTTTGAGATTCTTTACAGCGTGATTTCCACCCCTGTGACCGAATTTGAGTTTGAAATTCTTTCCACCGCATGCAGATGCAATTATTCCGTGGCCGAGACAGATTGCGTGCATTGGAACTTTTCCAATAAGCTCCTTGGCGGTTTTGAGTGCATAAGATATCATTTCAGGGTTTCCAGGACCATTAGAAATGTGAACACCGTCAGGTTTCATGGCAAGAATTTTCTCTGCGCTTGTTGCAGGATGAACTCGCGTAACTTCAATATTCCGCTTGACCATTTCTCGGACAATGCTGAGTTTTACACCGCAGTCAATCATAACGAGTTTGAGTTTGTTGCCTTTTCCATGGATTATTTCTTTTTTGTTTTTGTACTCGATTTCAGCGTAATCCTTTACAAGGTCTGTGTTTGCATAATCGAATGATTTTAGTTCTTCAATGATTTTTTTGATATCTGCTTTTGAATCCTGCACTATTTTTCCAATCATTGTGCCTTTGTTTCGAATCTTGATTGCCAGGGCACGGGTGTCGATTCCGTGAATTCCAGGAACATTGTGCTCTTTGAGGAACTCGTCAAGTGTTTTGGTTGATCTATAGTGAGAGGGGACATTGCATAGACTGTGAACGATCATACCGCTGGCCCATATTTTGCTTCCTTCAAAACTTTCTTTGTTGATTCCATAGTTGCCGATAATTGGGTAGGTTTGTGTGAGAATTTGTCTGTGATAGGATGGATCAGTTATGGATTCTTGATAACCAGTCATTGCTGTGTTAAAAACAACTTCTGCAACAATGTCCTTGCGCGCACCAAATGGGTATCCCTCATAAACGGTTCCGTCTTCTAGCACTAATCGTATCTTATCTCCCATTAATTTCTCCCATAACTAGGTATAATGTTTAACGGTTGTCCTTTTAAAATGTTTTGGTTATTTAGGGAAGGGTGTTATTTTGTTATTTGAGTCCCAGAAGTTCCTAAAGTTGCTTCCCCAATCTTGTTAATATTGCAGATTATTGCCTTTTCCCCACCGGATTCCAAAAAGTTGATTGCTGCTTGCACTTTCGGACCCATTGAACCATCTGCAAACTGTCCTTCAGATTGATATTTTTTCAAATCAACGAGCTTGATTTCTTTCAAGAATTTCTGATTATCTTTTCCGAAATTAATAGCTGCCCCTTCAACATCAGTAACCATTAGCAGGATGTTTGCTTTCACGTGCTCGCCGAGTTTTGCAGAAGCCAAATCCTTGTCAATCACTGCTTCAATACCTTTTATTTTTCCATTCTCTTTTGTAACTGGAATTCCTCCGCCACCACAGGTTATGATTATAAAATTGTCCTCAAGAAGTTTTTTAATCTCTCTGCGCTGATAGATTTTTTCAGGAAGTGGTGAAGGAACCACACGCCGCCATCCCTTTGCAGTCTTTTTCATAGGATAACCGAACTCTTTTGACTTGTTTTCTGGATAAGCAGGACCAATTGGTTTTGAAGGGTTTTGAAAAGCAGGATCAGTGGAACTGACATGCACGTAGGAAAGAACAGTTAGAAATAAGTGGTCATCACCTATTCCGCGGTCTGTCAGAACCTGGTCAAGAGCGTGCTCAATCATGTAGCCGATCTGACCTTGACTTTGAGCTACGCAAATATCAAGAGGCATTTGAGGAACTTCAGTGTTAGAAGTTTGCTGAAGAAGAATGTTCCCAACTTGAGGACCATTACCGTGGGTGATGATGAGTTTGTGGTTTTTCAGAAGGTCAGCTATTGAGCCTAGTGGTTTCTTCAAGTTTTCTAATTGCTCTTCAGCAGTCCCCTTTTGCCCTTTTTTAATAAGAGCGTTTCCACCAAATGCAACAATTAGTGTTTTCATAATTTATCCAAAAGGAATAGCATTATTGCTTTCTGAATGTGCAGACGATTTTCTGCTTCATCAAAAACAATACTTTTGTCTCCATCAATTACTTCTGCTGTCTGCTCATACCCGCGCTTTGCAGGCAGACAGTTCATAAAGATGACATCTGGTTTTGCAAGGTTTAGTAACTCGGTTGTGACTTGATATGGATTGAAAATTTCCACGCGTTTCTTTTCCTCGTCTTCAGGAATTCCGTAGCTCATCCAAGAGTCAGTATAGATGACATCAGAATCTTTTGCAGCTTCCTGTGCGTCGTGAGTTACTGAAATTTTTGCACCAGTTCCTTCTGAAAGTTTTGCAACTTCGTCTAAGATTGTCTGTTCTGGCTCGTATTCTGCGCCTTCAGGACAAGCAACAGACATTTCCCAACCGAGCATTGCGCACATTCGCATTAGATCGTAAGTCACATTGTTGTGGCAGTCGCCGAAATAGGACATTTTGCGTGGGTTCAAATCACCTTTTTTCTCTTTAATTGTCTGGAAATCGCCAAGAATCTGGCACGGATGCGCGAAATCGTCAAGTGCATTGATTACTGGGATTGTGGAATGTGTTGAAAGATTCTGCAAATCCTCTTTTTTGAAAACTCGAGCCATTATAATGTCGCAGTATCGTGATAAACATCCTGCTGTGTCTTCAATATTTTCCTTTTTACCAAGTGGTGAGTCTTTTATTGAATAAAAAATTGCATGTCCACCCAACTGAGTCATTCCAACTTCAAAAGAAACTCTGGTGCGGAGTGACGGTTTTTCGAAAAGCATCAGAAGGGTTTTGTCCTTCAAATCACTAGTATGTGCATCAATGTTTGCTTTGATATCAATAGACTTGTCTATGATTTTCAAGCACTCTTCTTTAGTAAAATCAGTAACCTTTAGCAAGTGTCTTACCATTCATTCCACCCTTGAAAAACAATATAAGCTATTGTTTATAAGAATATGGGTATGACAAGATTGTTTTCACATAGAGTTTCAGAAGAAAAAGTGAGATATTTTAAAAAAGGTAATGCTTACACCGGACAACTTGGAAATTGTTTTGCAATAATTATTAGAAATGAGGAAGGGTATACTGGAATTTACCATATGTATAATATTTCTTGGGACAAAGAACTAAGAGAAAATGTATTACACAAAGTAGAGATGATGAAAAAAGAGATACCTGGCCAGAAAAAAGCAGTTATAATTGGTTGCGCGGATGATGATAATTACAAAAAGAAACTAAAACAAATAGAAGAAAGATTAAAAGATGTTGAAATTATTGGAAGAAGTGTAGGTGGAAATGGAATATTAATTGAAGTTGAAATTGATATTAGAAAGGGGGAAATAGAAGTTAGGAAATTTGCAGTGCACGGTAGCGAAAAACTTAAGAAAGAGTTCGTGTTTTAGGTAGTAGTGGAGAAAAAATGGCTAAAAAGAAAGTTGTAATTATAGGCGCAGCTGGTTTTGATTACCATGCATTCAACACGTACTTCCGAGACAATGAGAATTACGATGTTCTTGCCTTCACAATGGCTGGAGAGCAGAATTTGGGAACTGTAGAAGGGGAACTGCGGAAATATCCTTCAGAGCTTTCAGGAAGTTTGTATCCAAATGGAATTCAGACAATACCTGAAGCAGACTTGGAAACTTTTGTTAAAGAAAACCAAGTGGACCAAGTTGTAATGGCTTATTCTGATGCTTCTTACAATACTGTTATGCGAAAATGCGCAAGAGCGCAAGCTGCAGGAGCAGAATTCAAACTATTAAGTCCTAGACAGACTCAGATAAAATCTAACAAACCAGTTATTGGAATTGATGCAGTTAGAACTGGATGCGGAAAAAGCCAGACATCCAGGAAAGTTGTTGAAATTCTAAAGAAACGCGGTTACAAAGTTGTTGCAATTAGGGAGCCAATGCCTTATGCCGACCTTGTACAGCAAGAGTGTATGCGGTTTGCAGAATATGACGATTTAGTGAAATACAAAGCTACTGTTGAGGAACGAGAAGAGTATGAACCGTATATTGAACGTGGCCTTGTGATTTATTCTGGTGTTGATTACGGAACTATTATCAAAAAAGCAGAGGAAGAAGCAGATGTTATTGTTTGGGATGGTGGAAATAATGAAGTTGCGTTTTACCAGACAGATATGCACCTTGTTATTGCTGATCCCCTAAGACCAGGACACGAGATTTCTTATTATCCTGGAGAAACAAATGCAAAACTTGCAGACTATATTATAATAAATAAAGAGGATTCTGCAACCCCTGAAGGAATTGCTGAAGTTGAGAAGAATATTAAGGAGATTAATCCAACTGCAAAGATTGTTCATGCGAACTCAAAAGTAGCGCTAGTAGACCCAGAGGCAGTACGCGGAAAACGAGTGATAATTGTTGAGGATGGTCCGACATTGACACATGGTGGTATGGCATTTGGAGCTGGCAAAGTTTCTGTGAAGGATATGGATGTTACTATTGTTGATCCAAGACCGAATTGCGGACCAAGCCTGAAGAAAGTTTATGAGGAATTCCCACATCTTGGAGAAATGATACCTGCAATGGGCTACAGTGATGAGCAGTTGAAAGAACTGGAAGATGCAATAAACAATACTGAAGCTGATGTTGTTGTGAGCGGAACTCCAATTGATCTTGGAAAACTCTTGAATGTGAACAAACCAGTTGTTCGTGTCGGTTATGAATTAGAAGAGAAAGGAGAACCTAACCTGGAAACAATCATAACAGAGTTCGAAGAGAAATACGTGAAGAAGTAGAGTAAGTAATTCTAAGCTGAAACATACTCAAATACTAGAGTGGATGCTTGCTAATTTCACATAAGCTCTTCAATCTTGCGGATTATCGGCACTGTGAATAACAGAAGACCGAGCCACATGATAAAAACGCCGAGGACGAATGTTGACAGAGCAAACTGGGTTCCGATAACCAGAACGCCGAATGCGATAACAAGTGCTCCGACAAAGCTGAGGACTATCTCCTCAACTGCGAACATTATCTTCCTCTCCGCTTTTGAGACTTTCTTTTTAGCCATGAGTTGGGGTATGGGAAGTTGTTTTATAAAGGTTACTGATTCAGTGGTCGGTTGTCAGTATTCGGTGGTCGGGATCCTGTGTACCGAGACCCAGGGTGCTGACTACTGAGTGCTGATTAAATATAAATACTCGAGTATACACTTATTTTATCATGAAAAGCGCAGTTATCATCGCATTCGCGATATTCTTTATAGCTACTGCAAGCGCTGTAAGTGCTGGTGTTGCAGATACTTGTTCAGTTGACAAGCTCGATATAGAAACAATTGCAACTGAAATCACTACAAAAGTTGAAATGACTTATTATTTCGAGTGCCAGCCAACAGCAGAAGCTGGTCAGATTAACAAGATGCTGATTACAGTTCCTTATGATGATGTTTACAATGTAGAAGCAGAGGATGGTATTGGATCCATGAAAGTTTTTGAAGGACCAGAATACGCTTCTGCAATAAATAGTGATACAGAATCAACTGTAGGTAGTTTTTTCAGGAAAGCAATTGTGCTGGATCCTAATGGAACAGTAGGATATATGCTTACTCTGAATTTCCAGAGCGACGTGATTGTTAAGGAATCTGAAAAAATTTTCACAATAGTTCCAAAAGGTCTTGGCGTTAAGCCAAAAATCACAGCAGTTTCAACTGGTGTGACAGAGACAATTATTCCGATTGATACTATTGATTACAAATTGACAATGCCAGAAGGAAGTGCAGTAACATCTTCTCCAAGTGGGTGTGCGCTTGCAGAAGGAACAGTAACCTGCACAGGTTTGTCAGCTGCACAGTTGGACGAGCTTGAAGTGAAATGGACAGGAACTGGCCCAGGAGTTGTGTTCACAAAGGTTCGAGACATTGCATTTGACCTTCCAGACTTATTCACAAGCTTTTTTAAAGGGTTTAAAGATACTATATTAGATCTGTTAGGGAAGAGCGAGGAGTAAACCACATTGGGAATTGGATTGTACTTTTTCATAGGAGTGGCGATTGTAGTTGCTGTTCTAGCTTATCGTATTTATTTTATGGGAGAAAGTTCTAAAGTTGTTACAAGACATCCGAGTTTGTCAGGGATTGTTGAGCCAATAAAACCGAGCGGGAAAGAGACAGCTCCAGTTACTGGGATCTGCGGAATGTGTGGAGATCAGGTTACTATGCCGTTCAAGTGCAAGTTCTGTAAAGGGCTTTATTGCTCTAAACACAGGATGCCAGAGGATCACAAGTGTGACGGGGTTTAAGTAAATCCAAAACACTTATATACCAAATATACCACTCGATAGTAGTGACAAAGGTCACTGGTGGTTAAAAAATGGTTATGTGGATGCTCATTGCAATACCGGTAATTCTCGTATTCGGAGGACTAGGCCTAATTGTCAAGTCACCGAAGAACCTGATTCTAGGCAAGATTATGTTTGAGTTCAAAGAATATGAACGTGGCGTAGTCTACCGGTTTGGAAAATACCACAGGGTTGCAGAGCCAGGATGGAGATTTGTTATACCGATGATTGAAACTTTTGTAAAATACGACCTCCGTACTGAAACTATTGACATCCCACCACAAACAGTCATCACAAAAGATGCTGTTAAATTGAATATTGATGCTATTATTTATCTTAGAGTTGACGATCCTGTGAAAGCAGAACTTTATGTTGAAGAGGATTACAGGAAAGCTATTGAAGAGCACGTTAAAGGCCGAATCAGAAACCTTGTCGGAAGCATGGAAATTGACGAGCTTTACGGAAAAATTGATCATGTTAACAACCAGCTTAGAGAGGATGTTCAGAAGCTCGCTATTGAGTGGGGCGTTATGATTGTGAATGTCGAGCTGATTTCTGTTACACCACCACAGAAAATGGTTGATGCAATGCAGGCTGAAGAAATTGCAGAAAGGTACAAGAGAGCAGAACTTCAGGAAGCAGAAACCACAAAGATTCGAATTGGCGCAATTGAAGCTGCGGCTGGACAACTAACAACTCCTACTTTGAATTATCTTTACATTAAAGCTTTGAAGGATGTTGCAGACGGCAGAAGCACAAAGATTGTGTTCCCAATGGAGCTTACAAAAGCTGTAGAGAAACTAGCAGGCGGAATTGGCGGAAACAAACAAGACCTTGCAAGCGCTGCAGAGAAGCTGTTGGAGAAGATTAAATAGGTTCAGGCGTTAGGCGTTTTGAGTAATTGTTTTGTTTGAGCTGGCGTTAGGCAATGTCCAGGCCTCCCACTTGGTTACTGGACAAGCCTCGAAGCCAGACACATTTTCCAAGCTTCGAGACGTTAGCTCAATACCTAAAGCCCAACGCCTAAAGCCTAATGCCCACCCAGTTAACCCAGTAAAACAATAGTTTTAATAACAAACCAGCAAAACAGTATTTTGTGAAAAGAATTGTTGCTGAGAACAAGGAGGATCTGTGGCGGATACCGCAGGATAGTGGTGTTTTGGTAGTGAAGTTTGCGCTTTCAATGAATGGAGCCACTGAAATTGTTATGAAATGCAGGGAACTACACCAATTAGTTGTTGATGGGCATGTTTGGGCAGGAATGGCGCAGGAGGTTAAGGATTATTTGAATGAGAATGTGCATGTTGCAATTATGGGTGATGTTGAAGGAAATGGTGTTTCAGTTGAAACTGAGAAGGAGATTCGGAAGCAGTATGATTTGGGGCATAAGAGTTTGGAGCAGTTGGCTAGGGAATTTAAATTGAGTTATGAAGTTGTTAAGGATATTATCGAATTGAAGTAGGAAAGTCGATTCCCTTGCGGGTCCATTGTTGATGTAATTGCTCCAAACAATATAGTGTTTTGCGACCTTTTTTAGTTAAGAAGAAATTCATGCTTTTGGAATCGTGAATGGTACGCTTATCACCAGGTTTCAGCTTTATGATTTCAGATTCCAGTAAACTATCTCGTACAACGCGTCCATTTTTTACATTTTCCATACCAAATATACTTCCAAAAATTTCTGACAAGTTCATGGGTTTGCCTGCGCGGATTCCAAGGCTTACAAGTTTAAGAACAGTATAAATGTTTGGAGAATTTGTTGAAAGAAGATTTGCTTCAGTAAGAATATCAAGATTCCATTTGTTAATTGTTCGAATGTAATGGTTAAATACAATCTCTCCATGTTCAGTTAACTTAACACTACGCCGAAAGCCGACAGATTCAATGTAGCCAAATGCTTCAAGACGAGGCAGGTGTCTTTGAATAGTCCCGTGCTTGCGCTCAGTATAAGTACAGATTTCACCCAAATAAGCCCCTCGTTCTTTTGTCTTGTTGATCTCATTAATTATTTCAAAAATTTTAATACGGATAGGGAATAGAAGTGGTCTTGTGATGTGATAGATTTGCGAGCTTTTTTTCAAAAGAGCAGGAATGTCTATACTTTCTCCAATTCTCCTTTCGGCTGGCGTTTTAAATTCTACCTTAGCCATACTCAAGTGTTGTTTTCCTTTATTAAAATACCTTTTGAGGCAAAGTATATTAACAGAAAAGTACAATTTTCTGTTATGGCAGACAAAGTTACAAGACTTACAGTTGATGTTGTGGTTTCTGATGGAACGAAAGTTGTTTTGATTCAGAGGAAGAATGAGCCGTTCCAGGGTGCTTGGGCTCTGCCTGGTGGTTTTGTAGATTATGGTGAGACTGTGGAGCAGGCTGCTTTGAGAGAAGTTAAGGAAGAAACTGGTTTGGATGTTGAGCTAGAAGGGCTTCTTGGTGTTTATTCAGGTCCTGATCGGGATCCAAGAGGACATACAGTTTCTGTTGTGTTTTTTGCAAAAAAGAAAAAAGGGAAACTGAAAGCTGGCTCGGATGCTTCAGATGTTATGGAAGGTTTGATTGCGAAAGTTGATAAATTGCAGTTGGCATTTGACCATGCAATTATTATTGAGGATTACAAGATTATTATGATGGATATACAGGGGGTTGGGAATGGGCAAGGATAGAGGTATAATATATGCTAGAGAAATTTTTAACACTTTCCAAGGATATTATGAGCTAGAGTTAAAAAAACTTGAAGATGTGGAAGAGTATTCTTTTGAAAAATTGCCCCTATCTCTTGGACCACCATCACTAATTGGAAGTATGTTTGGGATAGATATGGATAGTATGATGGAATTAGAGGAGATAGTAGAGTTTTACATAAAATATGGGAGTGAAATGAGTTTGATGCGCGAATGGGGATCAAGAAACTTATTGGACTATGGAAAACCTGGTGTTGTTTCCAGGCTTAAAGCTAGTGCAGACATGATAATTGAAGCTAGGAAAGAGGCGGATGTGATTGGTTATATTGTTGGACAAAAAGAAGATGACACCATCAATATGATGTGGCCGTGTATAATAGAATCAGAAGGGGGAAAAGATCTTTCAATTTATCTTATATTAAGTTTGATAAAAGTTGCAGAAGAAGAGGGATTTAAAAAAGCTCAGATTTTAGTGGAAAAATTGGAGATGGATGAAAGTGTTTTAACAAAAAAAGATAAGAGATATAATAAGTGGCGCGCCGTCTACTTGAAAAACCTTTGTGAGAAAAGATTTGATCTTAAAAAACAAAAAAAAGATGGCTGGACTTATTATGAATTTGTATTTAGAGATATCGGAGACAATACACAAAAATTGAAGAAGATAATAGAGAAGAAACAAAGACGACAGAAAAAAGAAGTGAAGAAGAGAGGAAAAAGACAGAAAAAGGGACAGCAGAAAATAGATGAGTATTGATGGTTTTGTTAGTTTCGAGACACCAGATTTATATATGATTTAGTACTACTAGATTGCACGATGAATAACAACTCTACATGGAGGCAGCTTTACTCACAAGAAAGAGGGGAGAGCCAATGGCCTGTTCATCGAGATAGAAGGGATTGTCAAATCAACAGAAGGGAGTGCGAAACAGTCCGGAAGCTTCAGTTGTAGAGAGGAATTTAGTTCTAACAAAGTTGGAAGACCTTCAAAATTAACTCTGCAAGATAAACAGGAGATTTTCAAAATTCGAGAGTTCTACTCAATTCGACAGCTTGCAAAGATTTTCAATGTGTCGAGAAGCTGTATTATGAGGTGCTTGAAATGAGCCTGAACCATATTGATGGGAACTCCACAGCTCTGCGGCTCGGAGTCATCACCTCGCTAGTAATTGTATTCGGAATTTACGTAATAGGGAAAGTAATGTTCACATTAGTGAATGCCATAATTTAAATAATACAAAAACAGAAAGGCGTTTATGCGTAAAGGCGTATAAGCGCGGGGGCGTAAAGGCGTTTCGCCTACACCCCTTTACTCTTTCACGCCTACACGCGAACAAATAGGACAAACAAAAAATGAAGGAGCTCATTCAGCATGTTGACTACGTGCAATGGCAGGCGAAGAAGAAGACAAAACTAGCCGGGGAGCTGAAAGACGACCAGAAGAAAGGCAGGATGGAAGAGTGTTTGTTTGCCAGATTTGCAACTGAAGTTGAGGATGAAGGTCATGAAAAGGAAGTTGCAAAGAAAGCTGTTGCTGATTTGATTAAGATTTCCGACCAGCTCAAGACCAAGAATGTTGTTTTCTATCCGTATGTTCACTTGCTTTATGGCGCAAAGCCGTCAAAGCCGAGAACTGCTCTTGAAATTCAGAATTTAGTAAAAGATGGACTTGAGAAGAAAGGATTGAAAGTCAAGCTAAGTCCATTTGGCTGGTATAAGGAATTTGAAATGAAGTGCAAGGGTCATCCGCTTAGTGAGTGGTCCAGAATTATTCGCGCTGGTGGTGAGCCTGGACTTGAGAAAGAGGGAGCTGAGGAACAGGCAGTTTCTGAAGCTGTGAAGAAAGAGGAATTGCTGAAGTCCAAATTCTATATTTTAGAGCCAACAGGAAAGAGGCATGAAATCAAAATTGAGAACGGAAAAATTAAGGGTTATAATTTTGAAAAATATCCAAAGCTGGAGAAGATGTGCTTGTACGAATTAGCAAAGAATCGCACTGTTGACAAACAGCCTCCACATATTGAATTGATGAAGAAACTGGAAATTGCTGATTACGAGCCTGGAAGTGATCCTGGGAATTTAAGGTTTTACCCGAATGGCAGACTGATTAAAGGTTTGCTTGAGGATTATACCACTAGAGAAGTTGTAGATTATGGTGGGATGGAAGTGGAAGCACCGATAATGTATGATTACGAGCACCCTGTGCTGAAAAAGTACCTTAACCGCTTCCCAGCGCGACAATATATTGTAAAAACCCCAAATAAGGAGTGTTTCCTGCGGTTTTCAGCGTGTTTTGGGCAGTTCCTGATGGCGCACGATGCTACGATTTCGTACAAGAATATGCCTTTGAAGATTTATGAGATGACCAGATACAGCTTCAGGACTGAGAAAAGAGGAGAATTAGCTGGTTTGAGGCGATTGAGAGCATTTACAATGCCTGATGTGCATGCACTATGTACTGATGTGAAGCAGGCAAGTGAAGAACTTTTAGTTAGGTTTAATCTTGCTGAGAAAGTTCTGAAAGGATATGGCTTTGACAAGAAGGATGATTTGGAATTTGCAATGCGATGGGTTAAGGAATTTGAAGATGAGCATCCTGAAGTAATTAAAGATCTTGCAAAGAAATGGGGCAGGCCAATGCTGGTTGAAGTTTGGGATAAGAGATTCTTTTATTTTGTTATGAAGTATGAAATTAATTTTGTTGATGCTTTGGATAAGGCAGCGACATTGACTACTGATCAGATTGATGTTGAAAATGGAGATACTTATGATTTGAATTATATTGGTGAGGATGGTAAGGAGCACAGGCCAGTAATTTTGCACATGTCACCAGGCGGAGCTATTGAACGAGCAATTTACGCTCTGCTTGAGAAAGCGTATATGGATCAGCAGAAGGGTAAGAAAGGAATTCTACCGTTGTGGCTGTCGCCAACTCAGGTTAGGGTTTGCGCTGTTTCAGATTCGCATAATAAAGCTTGCTTGAAAATTGCTGAGGAACTAGAGAAAGCCAATATTCGTGTTGATATTGATGACAGGGGCGAGAGTGTTGGGAAGAAAATTTCTGGAAGTGAGAAAGAGTGGGTGCCTTATACTCTTGTGATTGGGGATAAGGAATTGAAAGCAAAGAAGATTCCTGTGAGAGTTAGGAGTTCTGGAAAAGTTGTTGATATGAGTTTGGCTGATTTAGTTGCAGAAATTCAGAAAAAGTGTGAGGGAATGGTTTTCAAGAAATTGAGTTTGCCAAGAGAATTGTCACGAAGGCCGAAATTTACAGGAAATTGAGCTATTCTAAAAATTTAACCAATTCAAATATCCGCGGAGAACTAAAACAATCCCTTCTTTTTACCATACAACACTGCAATTATTCCACCTACGAAAATAAAACCGATTATAGAAGACCAGATTCCACCTCTGCTTCCAGTTACTAATCCTGTAATCTGGGACACTTCACCAATATTCACTTCAGGATCTGCTTGTTTTAGAATATCTTCAGATGCTTCAATATTCAACTGCTGAATTTGGCCAGGTGCTGTTTCACTTAGGAGTTTGAGCTTGTTCAGGTGTTCTTTTCTGATTGTTTCAGCATCTGCGCTGATTTCATCTTTTCTGTTATTCACTTTCAGGATTTCTGTTTTCACATTGTCATTTGGATCAGTAGCTCTGACAATAATTTCCTGCTCACCTGAGATAAGTGGAATGATTGTAAGGAAACCGCCATTGTCGTCAATTAAAATGTCTTCTGTGATTCCTGAAATGCTCATAATTGCATCTGGGTCTGTGATTCCAGCAACCACCAGCATATCTTGTGAAACTCGAATTTCTGCAGATGGCTGAACTACTTCCAATTTTAAGTTGAGGTCTCTTGCTGTTTCACTAACAGATCTTTGATTATTATCTTCATTTCCTGCTTCGTCTTCTGCGCGGACAACATAGAAATACTGTTGATTGTGGTTTAGTTCCCTGTCTGTGAAAGAGTTGAGGGTTGTGATTTTAATTGGAACTGAGAATGAGATGCTGGAAACAGCTGAGCGGTAAATGTTGTATTGCTTGAAGTCTTTGTCAGTTGATTCTGTCCAAGTGAGTGTGATGCTGTTATCAGGATTTGCAACTGCTGACAAGCCAGTTACTGATTTTGGAGGCTCTGAATCTGGGGTAATGCTTAATATGTTTGATAATTCTGCTTCGTTTCCTGCAGAATCCACAGCAGAAACAGCATAGAAAGTTTCAGCTTGCGGGAAATGGGTGTGAGTTAGTGTGTCTCCTGAAAGAACTACAGGCTCGACTTCTAGTGCTTTTGAAGTTCCTGCATACAAATAATAATACTCTGCGCCATAGATTTCTGTCCAGGAAAGAACAACTTTTCCGCCCCTCTGTCTTTCTGCAGTTAAAGCAGATTCGGTTGGAGGATTTTTGTCAGAAACTGCGCTGACTACTGGAGACGCAGGGCCGATGTTTTCAGAAGTGTCAACAGCAGAGACTGTATAATAATAGGTTTTGCCGTCTTTCAGTTTCTCGTCAATGTATTCGGTTTCCAAAACTGCTTCATCAGGATCGTCAAGATCAATTTCATCATCCTCTTCTTTTAATTTGTAAATATTGTATTCATTTACAGCTACATTGTCTTCAGATTCCTTCCAGGAGATTTTGATTCTGCCACCTTGAATTGGAGTTGCTGTCAAACCAGTTACTGAGCTTGGTGCTGTTTCATCTTCAAGGTCAAGGCATTCCACATTTGACAATTCTGCAATGTTGCCTGCAATATCAACTGCAGAAACACCGTAGCAGTAGGTTTTTCCATCTCTTGTTGTGGAGTCTTCGTATTCATCAACTGCTGTTGTGAAAGTGTCTGCAAGCTTTTTGTTGGCGTCTGTGAGCTCTTCAGTGCTTCTGTAAATGTTGTAGTGTGAAAGTGCTATGTCTGGGGAGATTTCATCCCAAGAAAGAGTTGCATAGTCTTTCAATTCTGCAGTTAGTTCTGTTGATTTTGGTTTGATGTAGTAGGCTGTTGTGCTTGAACTGCGCTTGTAGATTGGAGTGAACTCGACCTGGATTGTGGCTTGTTCGCTGTTTGCCATTTGAACAAAACCAGCTGTGATTTCAGAATTTATTTTGAAGTTTCCTTTGTAAAAGCCATTGCCTTCGTCTTTCAGGGTGATTGTGCTCTTATCAACATTGTTTACTGAAATTGTTGCAGTAATGTCATCACAACAGGTGACAGAATTTGAGGCCAGAATGTAAATTGTTCCGCCATCTGTGAAGTATTCAGATTGGTAAGTGTATTCAGAATCGCGGTATGTCTTGACTTCTGAAGCTGCAAAGACTGGGCTGGATAAGATTATTAGAAATAATAGTGCAATGATTACAATTCTCCCCCGCATAAGAATATAGTGGTAGAGGTTGTTTTTATAGGTTTAGATTTGAATATGTTTCGGAAGTTTTTTCCCGTCGTGCCTTCGCAAACCGCCTGTGAATCGTTTTGGAATGTGCATTAATTCGTGAATCAGGATTTCGTCCTGCTTTTCTTTTGGAAGAGGATCAAACCGCTCTCCAATAATTTCAATTACATATCGTGGTTCCATGTAAAGTGCTAATTGCCAGATTTTTGGGAAGCTCCAGATGCGGGCAAGCACTCGCTCTGCTGCAGAGCCTGAGCTGCGAAAGCAATAAACGCGGTCAGTATTCACATTATTGAAATCTTTAGCTAGTTCGATAATTCTGCGCTTTATGTCAGGAGCGTGGTGATATTTTATTGGCATAAAAATGAGTAGGTTGCTTTGATTTAAAAGTTATTCCATAAATGGCTGAACAGAAATTTCTGCTTCACCAAGAAGAACCTGTCCAGACACAGTTACAATCATCCAATTATTTTTGGAAAGGTATGCTGGAGCTTTTTCAGTAAAATAATCTTTTTCTATGTACGGTTGCGGATCAAAAATATACCCGCCGCCTTCCTTTTTCTTAGGCTTCCACCCATATTGTTTTCTCATTTTCTTAGGCTTGCCCTTCCCAGAAACATCAATCTCAACTGAAAAAGAATCAAAGAGTTTTTGAAGAATCTTGAGGAATCCTTTTTCAGATAAGTTGCGAGCGCTGAAGTTCACTCCATTACTAAGCTTCTCAAGAATCAATAATTTTTTTGCTCCTAGAAAATAATTTGCAACAATCCCCTTAACATGGGTCATCATAAGATCATTCTGATCTTTTTGATACTCTGAAAAAATGATTAAAACATTTCTGGGCAGAAATCCCTCTGTTTCTTTTCTTAATTTTTGATTAAACGCATCCATAGTTTCTCCCATCTTGAGATAATCCCGAGTAAAAAACTCAGAAAAATCCTCATTAAAAGAGATGGGAAGTTTTGACATAAGATGAGAAGATGATTCACCACGAAAACCATACGACTCAGACATTTCAAAAGTGAAAGCAAGAGAAGCGGAACGAAGATTTTCAATTTCATTGTCACTAAAATGTTCTAAAAATTTGAGTAGGGCAGAGTTTGGTTCATATAACTGATTTGCATTGTCACCAATTGCTCCACATCCTGCGAGCTTCATCCGCAAGGTTTTGTCTGTTCGGAAAGATATCAAGAAATCCTCAAGAGAATTATTGTAATTATCAAGCTGAACTGCTTTGAGGAAAGAAGATAGGACTACATTGGCATCAGGGAGATTTTCTGGTATTGATTTTATAAAGAACTGCCCTTTAGTAAGAGTTTCACTATCTTTTATTTTATGATGATCAATGCAGAAAATATTTTTTCCATTTTCAGGAGGTTGCATATCGACATAGAGATAAAGAACATTTTCCTGGTGTGTTATTTGTCCGAGTTTGGTACCAAGTTCGTAATTCTCTCGGATTATGATAAATTTATTGGGTTTAAAGAACTCAGAAGCTAAAAGAGCAGAACAAATACCGTCAGCGTCGTTATGGCAGACTATGCTGTGCCGTTGGTATCTTTCTTTTGCTTCTTCAAGTTTTTTCAAGAAGCTTCAGGCGTCCTGAGCCAGAGTCATAACATTTTTATGTGGTTGTTATTGTATATAACAGTTAACATGAATACGAAAATCCTGTATTGGACAGAAAATCCAGCTGCACAGAATATTATGAAACAGTTCAATGAGCTTGGAGTAGATGTTCCGATTTTTGAAACAGAGAAAGATTTTCTTTATTTGGAGAAAGAGGACGTTCCAGAAGCTGATTTGCTGATAATTCCGAGCACGCACAAGAGTGTTGCTAATAAAAAATCATTGACTATTCACGCTACTGGGAATTTTGGAAATGCTGATTATGGTGGGGAGCCGAAGAAGCTGAATCCAACTGATCCTTCTGCTATTGCTGTTGGTTTGAGAAGTATGGCCAAGGCTCAGCTTCCTGGTTTTGAAGTTTGTTTGGAAGTGACACATCACGGTCCGACTTTGAAAACTCCGCTTGTTTTTATTGAAATTGGATCAACTGAGAAGGAGTGGAAGGATGAGGAAGCTGGTAAAATTGTTGCTAATGCTGTTAAGGATATTTTAGAAAATACTAAGACTTTCACAAATTGTATTGGATTCGGTGGTCCACATTATGCTCCAGGGTTTTCAACACTGATTTTAGAGAATCCAAATATTGCTTTCGGGCATATTTTGCCAAAGTATCAGCAAGAGAATGTGTCTAAGGAGATTATTCAGCAGATGATTGAGGGAAGTAATGCAACTAAAGCTGTTTTTGATTGGGATGGGATGAAAGGAGAGTATCGGAATAAGGCAGTTGAGATTATAGAAGAATTAGGAATTAACTGGCGTAAGACTGGGGAACTTCACTAAGAAAGAATTATAAAGGCATACTTTTATCAAAAAACCATTAGCCCCGTGGTGTAGTGGTCAATCATCCGAGCCCCTGGAGCTTGGGACAGCAGTTCGAATCTGCTCGGGGCTACCAATCATAGGTAACTAACTCAGACAGCTTGAACCAACTTCAGTTGAATTGTTTAAGCCCCTTCGCGAAGCGAATGGAGCTTCATGCAGTACGCGCTGCACTCTGGAGCGCCAGTCAAGAACCAATTAACCAATTTCAACAATTCAAATATCAGCAGAGGTTTGGAGCTGCTCGTGGCTACTCATTTACAATTACTAAAATGAAACTAAATATTAGCAAGATTTGGAAAGACATAAACTATCCTGAAAAGCTTCAGAATCACTGCAAAGTAGTTAATAATAAGGCTCTTGAGCTGGCAGATGCGCTGATTGCTGACGGGATTAAAGTTAACAGAGGTCTTGTTGATACTGGTTCAATGCTTCACGATATTGGACGCGCTGACGAGCATACGATAAAACACGGACTATTGGGTTACGAGAAGTTGGTAGAGCTTGGAGCACCTGAAGAAGTTGCACAGATTGCAAAACGGCATGTTGGTGCTGGAATCAAAAAAAGCGAAACAACAAAGCTTGGACTTCCAGAAGAGGACTTTTTACCAATTACTGTTGAGCAGAAGATTGTTTCTTATGCTGACAACCTGATTGATAATAACAAGGAAATTGAATTCAAGAAAGAATTAATTGGCTGGAAAAAGCGATGGGGAAATGATGCAATTCAAGTTCAGCGATTCAGAATGCAGCACGAAGAACTGGAGCATTATATTGATACTGCTGGCATGATTGCACTGGAAGAAGGCGGAGGAATTCCGAAAAAGGATTTAATGGAAAAAGCTGGAAAAGGAATTGCTCATTTTGTTCAGAATAATTTCGAGCTTAATGGAAAGAAAGTGGTTGTGTTCTGTGGATCCGGGAACAATGGCGGAGATGGGTTTGTTGCTGCAAGATACTTGAAAGAAGCTGGTGTTGAAGTTGAAATGACTGTTTTTGAAGAGCAGAAAACTGAATTATCTAAAGAGAATTTCAAAAGAGCTGAAGAGCTTGGAATACAATTTTACACAATTCTTGCTCCTGAGAGTATTGGCGGATTTGGAGCTGATATTATTATTGATGCTATTTGTGGAACAGGACTTCGAGGAGATGCCAGAGAACCGCTTGCTTCTGCAATTAAGTGGATAAATGGAAAGGATGTTCCTGTGGTTTCAGTGGATGTGCCTTCTGGTGTGAATCCAGATAATGGTGATTTTACTGGCGCTGCAGTTAAAGCTGATTATACTTTGTGTCTGCACAGAGTGAAGAAAGGCTTGATTGGGAATGAGAATGCAGGGGAATTGCGGATTGTTAGGATATTTTAAAAGCGGTAGATATTTTAAGAAATTAATGTAAGATTATAGTATGGCTGACATAAATCATCATGGAACTGTAGAGAAACGAATTGATGATTATATCGAGAATTTAAAGAAAATACAAGACGGTGCGAGCGAGGAAAAGATAATACAGGCAATTTCAAATAATAGTTTGGATGTTTATTTGGAAAATCAGATGGGGATTAGCGTATGCACTAAACCAACTGCTCTTAGTTTTAGAGATGATACAGATGCAATAGGTGGAGTTGTTTCTTGGTTAGGGGTTATTGGATTCATTATTACAGTTGCCCAAGTTATTAGAAAAAATCTTGAAGATTATAGCTATATCCCATTTTGGAGAAGGGGCAGTGACGATAAACCATATTCTTATAAATTCCAGACAAAACAGAGCAGTGAAGACCCTAAAATAGATGTTTTCATGAATTTTTTCAAAAGAGTTTACAAAAAAGAAAGAGAATTTGGATTTATGTTTGGAGATGTTGACAAGAAAAAAAACAAGATTACAGTTGAAGCAATAATACCTGCGGAAGAGCTTGCAGAGGTCATTGAAACATTAGAAATTAAAAACAGAAGGGATGAAATTCTAAAAGTCACTAATGAAAACTATAACGAAAGGGATAAAAAAGCAGTAACAGCTCTGCATAACCTAATAGGAAATGTAAGAACTGGAAATGTTGCAGGAAAAGCAAATATCATCAAAGAAGTGATTGATCTGCTTCTGGCAAAAAGAAAACACATTATTTTAACACGCCAAAAGCTGAATTTGTTAGAAAAAAAACTGAGACCAGAAGATAAGACAAATTATGCTGCAGAAATCTGTAAAACAGGGGTATGGGAAAAACTGAAAGCCAAACCATTGATTGGAAGAACAACTTATTTGAGGGGTAAATTCCTTGGAGCATATTATTATGAAAATGGTCTTCTAAAACAGGCAATTATGCCTGAAAAAGTATTGGAAAAACTTGATGTTAAGAAAATCAAAAAATCTTGTAATATAAAGAACCTTCCACAATTGTTGTTTTTCACAAAAGAGAACTTTGAAAAAATAGACAGTATAATGAATGGTTGCCTGCCGTTTTTTGAAGATGAAGGAAGAAAAGACTTGCCAATACTTGTTTGCCTCGATAGGAATAGTGTTATAGCAAGAAGTATGTGCATAGCTTACAAAACTGAAGAAGGAATTTACAAACGAATAAGAAATTATTCTCCTAAAAAGAAAAAAGCCTAATTAGTTTTAACTTCCTCAATATTCTCAACGTACAATTCTTTAAAGAATTCTTCCTGATGCAGATTTACTTTGTGCTCGTTTGCTAGGTGGAGCAGAGGCAGGAAGGTTTCAATAACTCCCCTTCGATTCTTTTTCTCAGTTAATTTGGAAAATGGAATCTTTTTCATGCTGTGAGTGATTATTTGAGTGTAGAGTTTCTCGATTTTCTCTGAAATGTCTTCTTCTGGCAAATCTAATCGGAATAATGTGTTTCTGCCTCTTGGTTTTGTTGGTTCCATTGACTTTTTTAATTTGTCAACTAAGTCACCGAGTGTGATTTTTCGAATATGTTTTCTCCTGACATGGATGTTCAAGTCAGGCACATCATCCATTAATTCCCGCTCTGGGCCTTCCGGACCAAACAAATCATCATCTGTAAAGTCTGCAAAACCTTCTTCAGGCTCGTCAATTGAAAGCAAAAGATCTGATTTCATCTTCAAGAGGATTGAAACAGCAAGAATTAACCGGGCTGGAACACTCAAGTCCAGTTGTTTCATTTTGTTAACCCGATCAGTGTACTTTGTAGTAAGTTTAGAAATATCAATATCCCAAGGATCCAAATCTTCGGATTTTACAATATCAAGTAGAACAAACTCCCACGCATTCTCGCTCTGTAGCA
The DNA here is from genome assembly GCA_002502135.1 of archaeon UBA543. Classification (GTDB taxonomy): domain Archaea; phylum Undinarchaeota; class Undinarchaeia; order Undinarchaeales; family UBA543; genus UBA543. Next base: position 41,464 of record DAPM01000011.1, on the reverse strand, counting down.
TCTGCTCAATATTGTCCTCAATGTTTTTCATTTATTCCCCCTGCGGAACTTTTTCAGGATTCTCTGCTGGAAGTTCCGGGTTTTCAGCTGGCGGTTCTGAACCCTCAGCTGGTTGTTCAGGATTTTCAATATTCGGAATATCGAGATTCTCTAGAGGAGTTTCGGTTGGTGTATCTGGTTGTAAATTAGGGAGCTCAAGAGGAATGTCCTCAAGAATTGTCTCTTCTTTCAAGGTTTCTTCCTGTACTTCCTCTTCAATTTCTTCCATCACAGGTTCTTCCACTTCTTTTTCTTCGTCGGAATCAGCTTTGCCAATCTCAATGCCAACTAGTTTTGAAGTTCCATCCGCCATCATTGAAACTCCAAACAATCTCTCGGATTTTTTAACAACAGAATTGTTATGACTGATAATTAGAAGCTGGGATTTCTGAGCTCGTGACTGCATTAAAGTGACAAATCGCATGGAGTTGGCCTGGTCAAGTGCTGCGTCAACTTCATCAAGAACATAAAAGGGTGATGGTTTGTAACTCTGGAGAGCTACAAGGAATGCAAGCGCAGTTATTGTCTTTTCTCCGCCTGAAAGTGAATCAATACTCAGGATTTTCTTGCCAGCTGGTTTTGCTTCCACAAATAAGCCACTTACAAGTGGATCTTCAGCATCTTCAATTATTAATCTGGCTTCCCCTTCTGGTGATAGTTTTGGGAATACAGCTCCAAATTCATCAGAAACTTTGTTGAAAACCTCGAAAAACACGTCCTTTTTCTTGGTTTCAATTTTTTCAATAAAGTCTATGATTGAATTGCGCTCATCCCGGAGTGTGTTGAATTTGCCATTAAACACCTGGTAAGCCTGCTCTTGCTCTCCGTAAAGTTCTATTGCTTTCATGTTCACTGGCTCGAGTTTCAGAACATTCTGATTGACTTTGAGAAGGCGTTCATCCATTTTTTCAATATCTCCTTCTTCAAACTCCATGTCTTTGAACTTCTCCATATTGAGTTTGATATCTGTGAGTTTGGCGTCTATTTGCGCTTTTTCAATTCTGATATCGGAAATTCTCCTGGTTGCAGATTCTTTTTGAAGGCGCACTTTGTCGCTGGTGTTTCTGTACTTTTCAATTTCTATTTCAAGAACTTCGCGCTCTCGTTCCATTGATTCTCGGCTGTTTCCAACTTCCTTGTCTTTTACTAAATAATCTTCAAGTTCTTTCTTGAGTGCATCGTTGCCAAGTGATAAATCTTCAATTTCATCAAGGAGTTTGTCGCGAGTTTTGATATATTCATCAATTTCAGAGCCAGCAGAGCCTTTTCCCTTCTTTTTGGAAGCTCCACCAGTTATTGCTCCTGCTCGCTCAGCAATATCGCCGATAAGTGAGACCATCCTGAGCTTTCCAATGTGTGGTTTGACCTGCTCAAGATCTTCTACAATGTGAGTGTTCCCAAAAGCGTATGAAAATGCCTTGTCGAATTTGTTGTCGTATTTCACAAGGTTGAGGGCGAGTCCGATAATTCCTTTTCCATTTGTTTCCCTGATTTCTTTTGGTGGTTTGATTTTATTAAGTGGAAGGAAAGTTGCTCGACCCATGTGGTTTTCTCGAAGGTATTTGACACATTTTATTGCAGTTTCGTCGTCGTCCACTATTACGAAATGCATTCTTCGGCCAAGTGAGTTTTCAATTGCACTTGCATATTTTGCATCGTGAGTCATCAATTCTGCAATTGTTCCCTGAATTCCCTCAACTTCTGACTTCAAGCTTGAAATGAAACGGGCTGGAGTTGAGGTTCTGGCCTGTAAATTTGAGACCATTGAGTCGATTCTGGATATTTCAGATTGTTTGCTTTCGACTTTGCTCTCATTGATTGAGATTCGGCCTTTGATTCGTTCTGCTTCAAATTTGACTCCAGTTTCTGCAGTTATTCCCTCTTTAATGAGCTTGTTGTCGATTGTGTTCTTTCTGTTTTGTGACTCATTCAATTTAGTGTTGGCTTCAGTGAGTTCTGCAGAGAATTTTGTTTCTTCCACTTCTACTGCGGAAATGCGATCAAGGATTTTGTTTTCTTCAGATTCTGCGTTTTTGAATCGAGTGAATGCTAATTGCCCTTCCAGACCTGAAGCTTCGTCCTTGAGTGCTTTGTATTTTTCAGCATCGTCTTTTTCTTTCTTAAGTGAATCTAACTGCTTTTTGCGCTCAGACATAACAATAACGATTTCCTTGACTCTGGTTTCAACAACATCCAAATCTTTCTGAGCTTTGTCACGCTTTTCATCGTATTCTGCTATTCCGCAGATTTCGTCAAGGATCTGTCTTCTGCCAACTGGATCCATTTCTATGAAGTTAGTGACATCTCCTTGCAGAACAATATTGTGTCCTGAGGCTTTGAACATGTGAGAAGATAGTAGGTCGACCATTTGCTGTTTTGTGCATTTCTGGCCATTGACTTTGTATGACATTGTTCCATTTCTAGTGAGGCGTCTGGTGATTCGGACATCATCAGTTTCGAATGGGAGTTCGCGGTCTTTGTTCTCGAGAACCAGAGTTACCTCCATGGCAGTTGCTGGGGCATTGCCCTTTCCCCCGTTATAAATGAGATGCGCGAGCCGCTCTGCCCTCATTGTGCGCGCTGACGAGCGCCCTAGCACAAAGCAGATAGCATCGCAAATGTTCGACTTTCCAGAGCCGTTCGGGCCGACGAACGCAGTTATGCCCTTGGAAAGCGGGATAACAACCTTCTTGTTGAAGGATTTGAAGCCCTGCATCTCTAGACTTTTAATCACTGCGAGAAATATTATGGGGGCTTGTGTATTTAAGAGTTGTGTCAAAAATTAGGAATTACTTTTTCTTTTCAGGATAGCAGTAGATGTCAACAAAATTGAAATTACCAGCAGCTAGAAGTTTATTGACAAGACAGTTTCTTTTGCCAGGACAGGAAATACGCCTAAGTTTTATATCAACATCACTGTAAGGGTGTGTGTTTTTGCTTTTTAGAGAACCAACAATTTTTGCAGAAGCAATGTTTGGGAGTTTTAAAACTTCTTCAAGAAAAGACAAACCTTTCTCTTCGAGCTCGTCCACAGTGTGTGTTGGTCGGATCCACCCCCAGTATTTTTTAGAAAACCTGGCAAAAGCTTCATGAAGTTCAGCTTTATTTTCACTTTCAAAAATATCAATAAGATCCATAAATCCTTTTTTCTTATCAATATCTTGTTTATTACACGTAACTATTCCTTCAACACGATCTCTTTTCTCTCCTTTATATTCAAAATCCTTAAAACCAAAAACAATAACACAGTTACTATTAGGATCTGACCATTTCTCACTCTTATTGTATTTAGTGCATTGCATTAGAAAACCTCTAAGGCGTCAATCTCTTTGCATCTCTTGGGAACAAAACTGCTTCCCGCACATTATTCAAGCCAAGCATGACCATAACAAGGCGGTCAACACCAATAGCCCAGCCAGCGTGTGGCGGCATTCCGTATTTGTAAAACTCAATTGTTGATTCAAAGCCCTTAGGATTCATTCCTTTTGATTTTAATCCAGCAATGTACATGTCAGGATCGTGGATTCTGCGTCCTCCTGATGCTAATTCCATTCCTTCGAATATTAAGTCAAATCCATAGGATAATTTCTTGTCTTTTTCATGTGGATGGATATAATATGGCTTCTGCTCCATTGGCATTTCAGAAATTATTACAGGAGCGTCATATAGTTCTTTGATTATTCTTTCGCCTTCTGGAGGAATATCTTCTCCCCATTTTAGTTTTAATCCTTTGCTTGCTATTTGTTTCAGAAGTTCTGTGTAGGTTTTTACAACCATTTTCTTAGGTTGTTTGAGTGTAACTCCCAGAACTTTCAATTCTTTTGCGCAGTTCTTTGCAACATCAGAGTAAATTCGCTTTAGAATTCCTTCTGCAACTGTCCAGGTTGCTGTTTCATCTGCAAAACCCATTTCAATGTCGAGTTGTGTGACTTCTGCTAAGTGCTGGGTTGTGTCAGATGGTTCTGCGCGGAAAACCTGGCCGATTTCAAATACTTTTTCAAAGCAAGAAGTCATTAGTTCCTTGTAGATTTGCGGGCTTTGCCTTAGGAATGCTTCTTTTTTGAAATAGTTAATTGGGAAAAGTTCTGCGCCGCCTTCTGTTGCGCTTGCAATCATTTTTGGGGTTTCGATTTCTCTGAAGCTATTTTCTGTTAAGTATTCTCTTGCTGATTGCAGGACTTGGGCTCGGATTTTGAAAATTGCAGAGATTCGTGGTTTTCTGAGGTCGAGTACTCTGGCGTCTAATCTTGTGTCGAGTTCTGCTGGAACTTTCTCATTAACCTCAAGTGGTAGTGGTGTTTTGGACTTGTTGAGCAGAAGAATGTCATCCAGAATCACTTCAACGCCTCTCTGCGTCTTGTCTGTCTTTTTTACTGTTCCTTTTACTGCAATTGCGGACTCGCGAGTGATTTCTGCTAGTTTTGAGAAGGCTTTTGGAGAGTTTTTCTTGAGAACAGTGACTTGTGCATCGCCTTCGCGGTCTGCTAATACTAAAAATGCAAGGTTTCCGTGCAGTCTGACATCTCTAAGCCAGCCCATTAGTGTTACTTTTTTTCCATTTAGAGTTGGGACTATTTCATTAGTGAAGTGCGATTTAGTCCAGTTTGCAATGGAATCTGTCATTATAATACAGGATGCTGGAGTGCGTAAAATAAAACCCAGCAGAACAGCCAGAATATCAGGAATGGGTAGAAGCCGTTTCCGAGCCACCACTTGGTCTGGTGTTTTTCAGTACCATCTGCTTGTTTGACTTTTGGCTGCCATTTTGTGAATTTTTGGATTGCTTGGCCTGTAGCCCATGAGAATACGAGTAACATGGCTAAAGCTAATTTGCCGCTTGTTACCATAGAAGAAGCTATACCGGCCATTGCGCCGACTGCTGCGTGCACCAGAGTTGATTTCAACTCAGGTGTCCATTTCAAGTCAAAGTCCCAGTTAAATTTCATTTACATAATCTCCAAGTTGTTTTTGTTTGGCTTTCCCGACCAGATTCGATGCAGTTTCCCACGTTGTCCTAACTATCTTAGGAAAGCTATTATGGTCATTAAGCCAGTTGCTTAAAAAGGTTTGTGTGCGTGGATCTGAAGGATATCCTGAGCCAATGTCACCGTAAAGGTGCTTTAGCGAGGCTACATCGTCGTCCCTGTCTACTTTAGCGAGTATTGAAGCTGCTGAAACTATTGGGTAAGTGTCGTCAGCACCGCATTCTGCAATGATTTTGCAGTCCACTTTGAGTTGTGGGGTAAGTTTTGCAACAACACTCAGGGTGTTTGCTTCAATTGAATCAAGATAAACAACATCAGGTTTAAGTTCGTTGATTATTTTAGCCATATGAGAAAGCTCCAGTGCATTTAGGTTGCCGTCAGCACGCTTGTTGGTGTCGATTTCTTCTGGTGAGATTTTGACAATGCGGTGAGATTTTATTTTTGAACGGATTCTGTGATAAAGGTCGGCACGCTGTTTTGGAGTGAGTTTTTTTGAGTCTTTTACTCCTAGTTTTACAAGTTCAAGTGCTTTGGAATCTTCAATTAATGCTCCAGCGATCACTAACGGACCTATTACTGCACCCCGTCCAGCCTCGTCAATACCGAGAATAAGTTTTGCCATCCCACTAAAAAGTGGGGGATTGGTGTTTATTTAGTTTTTGGAAAGAGGGGGAAAGTTTATAGTAAGGCGTATTTATGAAAAATAAGTGATACAAATGACACAAATAACTTACAATGATTTCAAAAAACTTGAAATGCGAGTCGGCCAGATTAAAGAAGTCGAGCGTGTTCCAGATTCAGACAAGCTTTACAAGATGCAAGTAGATGTTGGAAAGGAAAAACCAATACAGATAGTTACAAGTCTTGTTGATTTTTACAGCTTGGAAGAGCTGAAGGACAAGAAAATAGTTGTACTTGTGAATTTAGAACCTGCAAAATTACGAGGAGAAACTTCTGAAGGAATGCTTTTATGCGCTGAAACTGGAGATGAGAGTAAAGTTATCCTGTTAGCTCCTGAAAAAGATATTGAGAATGGGGCTGAAGTAACTTAATTTATACAAATCCATATAGAACTGCTGCGAAATTTGCTATTGTGAGTGTTAGGGTTGCCAGTACAAGATTCGGCCTGAAGTGGTAGGTTGTGGAAATTATAATTCCAAATAAGAATGCTGGAATTAGGAAAAAGTTGTTTGGATAAACTATGTGCATTATTGAGAAAATGGCAGAAGTTAATAGAATTGCAGTCCAGGGATTTTTCAGCAGGGTTTTGAGGCGTGGGAGCAGGAAACCGAGATAAAGGAACACTTCTGCAAAGGCAAGAAGCAGGAACACTCCATAAAAGTGGTAGTAACCGCGCCAGTTTGTGATGAATTGCATTCCAAAGAGTTTGGCCAGAATGGTTATAGATAAAATGCTGAGGATTGTCACTGCGCTGTAGAAAGGAAGAGCCTTTAGAATGTTGTCAGTACGGAATCCGATTTGTTTGGATGTGGTTTTCTCGCGAACTAGAATTGTAATAATTACTATGATAACGATTGCCATTACAAGAAGTCGAATTGAAAAAGAGAGTATTTTGAAATAGATTAAAAAGATTGGAAGCAGGAAGAGTAGGATTATTTGGACCCATTTGGTGAGCTGATTGTTCATTGAGGAGTATTGGATTTTTTGGCTTATAAAACAATCCCACAAACTATTTAACACCTCAATAATTAGCCAACTGCATGGAAAGCAAAACCATTGTACGAAATGTGCAGATTATAATTGTTATAGCACTCTTCACCTATTTTTCATGGTGGAAGAGCCTAAATGTTCAAGTTCTTTACACGAACGTTTTTTTTGTGCTTCCGATTGCACTATTATTTTTTAATGCATTTCAGTGGCAAGGCAAGGGGAAAATCCCTCTACAGCTTACTAGTTTTTCTAAAAAAGTAGGAATTTATTTTGTACTTATAATTCTGGGTGGAGTTCTATGGAATTTTGCTTGGGTTGGAATGTCTGATGGACTATATGGAATTGAAGATGGTGAGGATTTCACGGCCCAGGATGTGACTCTTGCGAATATTGGAGAAGTTGACCTTTTCCAGACTGACGTTATCAGGAAAGTTCCGCACAATACAGGGGAAATTCGACTGAGGGCTAACCGTTTTGGCTGGGCTGATGTGATGGATACTGATCCTTTGTATGAAGATGGAAAACTGGTTTGGCGGGCAGTTATTGAGCCTCACGGGCTGATAAATCAGCTTACAAAGAGTGCTCCAGCTATTGCTGAGACTTCTGCAGAAATTGAGAGTAGTCCGACTGTTATGGAAAAGGACTTGAAATATTCTGAAGCTAAATTATTAACACAATTTTCAATGAGACGGGCTTGGTATGCGAACAGAATGTTGCTTGTAGATGACGGTTATATTACTACTGATGCTGATGGAAAGTATTGGTGGGCATATCCAAGAGTCGCTATCAAGTGGTTCCTATTTACTTACAAGAAAGAATTTAGAGGTGTTACGTTGGTGAGTGCTGAGAGTGATGAGATAAAGCATTATGGAGAAGATGAGATGGGCGAACTTGCAGGATTTTTGGGAAAGAGCAATATGAGAGTTTATCCAGAGAGTTTGGCTCTACTGCAGGCCAGTATTTACGGTTCTAATAGGTTCGGCTGGTGGGCAAAGCAGGTTACTGGACGATCTGGAGATGGTGAGTCCTTGTATGAGATTCCAGGTGGACAACTGCAAGCAGGAGCTGGATGGTGGCAGAAATACCCATTCCTCACTGTTTATTCTGACAAACTTTACTGGGTTACTGTTTACGAGCCAATTGGCGGAGAAATTTCAGGAGCCAGAGTTGCAGCAATTCTTCTGATTGGTGCTGAGCACAGTAATGCAGGCGAGATTACAATGCTGAAATTTGACAAGTTGGAGAAGAATCTGCCTGGTGTTAATAAGATTTTACGGTTTGCACGAGCTGAAGTACAGAATTTTGAAGGTTGGATACCGCAACAGGTTCAGATTTATCAAGATAATGGCAATTTATACGCACTTTCATCTATTGTGAGTGGTTCAGGAAGCGGCCAGAGGATAATGGCGCTTGCTGGAGTTAATCTACTAGGAGAAGAGGAAAGAGCTTATGTTGTGAAGACTTCTGATTATGAGAACTTGAATTCAGCTCATTCTGCTCTTGTTGCAAGGATGTTTGATGGAGTGGAAGAAATTCCGTCAGTCAGTAGTCCTCCTTTAGAGGAGCCAGGAGACGCCAGCAAACAGCCAGTAGTCGAAAGTGATATTGACGACAGGTTGGATGAGATGGATGATAAGCTTGACAAGATTATGGAGAAATTGGAGATAGAGTAAGCGCAATAAAGCTTAAATAGCCACGGCTTCAGAAAATCGTTATAGCGGGGTAGGGCAGCCTGGAGTGCCCGTCGGGCTCATAACCCGGAGGTCGGTGGTTCAAGTCCACCCCCCGCTACCATTTATGACTAAATCCAACTTGATTAAAGCACAGATTCCGAAAGACTTATTCAAGTATATTGCAGTTTCTGCTGGAGTTTTGTTGATTTTGCTGTATGGGATATTGTTTTTGAAAATTAGCTTGAAAACTGTGCTGATTTTGTTCGGGTTTATATTGATAGGCGCAATTTCCAGACTTCCGCAGAGAATGGCGCCTGTTTCAATTGGTGTTGAGCTGGTTTCACTAGTTACTATTGTTTCTGCAGTTCTGCATGGACCAGTTGTTGGAGCTTTAGTTGGCGTTTCTGCATCGGCGTTATCAGGATTTTACACAATTGAAAGGCCACAGGATGTTATTGTGATGGGTTTGGGATTTGTTGGAATGGGTGTCCTGACTCCTGTTTTGTATAATTCATTTGGCTTGGGGATTTGTGTGCTTGTGTTAACTGTTCTTTATGATATTTTTACTGGAGTTTTCTATGCGTTGACAGGACATAGTTGGATTGGATCTATTAGGTTTGCAGTTGTGCATATTCCTGTTAATTACTTTATAATAATGTGGCTAGGCCCTAAGCTGTTAATTTTGTAAAAAAATAAAATTCGGGTGCAGGTTTTAAGTTACACCCGTTTTTGATTGTGTTTAGCTCAAATTGAGCTTTACAATTTGTTAAGGCGCTCGACTCTGACCTTCTTGACCACAGGTTTCCATACCATTGCAGGAAGCCAGCTTGGTCTGTTGGCCGGAGACTTGACCTTCTTTCGGGAGCCCTTGAATACATGGACAGAGTATGTCTTGTCTGCGTTCCTTCGGCCTCGCTGCCTCAATCTGATGTCTGTAATGTTTCGGGTAGCTGCCTTTAGAGCTGCCTGTCTTGGGGCTGAGCCTGTGAAAACTTTCTCAGTATCCTTGCTCTTGTTCCTCAAAACATAGGTCTTTTTTGTGCGTGATCTTTTCTTTTTTGCCATTTTTCATCCACCTCCATTGGACATATTAAAATAATTACAAAAACCAGTAGACTGTAGGCAGTATATAAGCATATCTATACGCTTGCTGTTGGTTTTGATTAGTAAAGCTTATATATAAGAAATAACTCGCGAATTTGAAAAATGATTTTCCCGCTTAAAACCAGTAAGAAGAGAACTGTTTTTGAAAATCTTTTTCCCGCTGAAGCAATAAGTAATTTCCCGCAAGAACTAGGAGCTGGTGAAACAAATGAAGCAAATGACAACATATCTCAAACAACTTGGATTAACAGAATATCAAGCGCGGGTCATGATTGTGCTCTTCTGTAAAGGAGAAGCAACTGCAAAAGACATCTGCACTTACGGAGGAATCCGACAGACAAAGATCTATCAGGTTATGAAGAGCTTGGAAGATAAAAGACTGGTATCTTACAAATACACTAGTCCGCGGGAGTACTGTGGAGTAACTCCAACAAAAGCAATGAATAGTTTGATAGGGAAAAGAGAGAAAGCTCTGAAACAGCTTAAAGATCAGAAACAAGAGAGTGTTAATCTTTTGAAAAAGCTCGAGCTGGAACCAATTGAAAAGAATAGTCTGCATCCAATGTGGAATGCAGAGTCGTACAAATTGTGATTACTCTTCCTGCAAGTCTAGAATTGCCTTGGCAAGATCTCCGCCAGAGGATTCCAATGCAGTTTTTGCAGCATCAGGAGTGGCGCCAGTTTGAGTGGTAACCATTTCAACATCTGCTTCACTGACTTCAACACTTTCAGATTCTGCAGATCCTTCAGAACCGCCGGCAATCTGATACATTTCCTTGCCCTGAACAATCATTTTAGAAACTTCAGGATTTGAAATTCGAATTTCAGTTCCGTCAGTTTTCTTAATAATCACTTCAGAGGCGTCTATCTCGTCCATGCTCATTCCGAGCTGCTGCATCATCTTCTGCATTTTCTTTGGGTTTAGGTTCATTCCTGGAAACATTATTTTTTCACCGCCTTCTTTGCAGACACTTTCCTAATTATAGGTTTCGGTGCTGGTGGGATTGCTGATGTGGTTCTTGCTGCAGCAGGAGAGGAAGTTTTTGAGACTATATCCCTGGTGCTTAGAACTGTCAATCCTGGTGTTCTCTTGATTTTGAACGGCTTTGAGTGACCCAAAATGCACTTTATGCCTTTGGTTCCTGCCAAATTTATAATGGCTTGGTCTACAGAAGAGTCCAGAATTAAAGCGTGTGCAGCACCCTGTTGTAGGTTCTTCAGCACACTTGAAAGCTCTGACTTTGGAACTTTGCCGATTTCTCTGTAATTTGCTCCAGATTGTTTGAGCAAGCAAGCATTTCCAGTGCCAGCCATTCCAACTGCGATTTTTCCAAGACTCTTGTAGCTTGGCTTGAACTCGACTTTAGGATCAAGTAGTTCACGAGGAGTCATTGGACCCCTAGCCATTGGCCTGTCGCGGGAACTCCTGTCTCTGTCTGAAGTTCTGCGGGGTGCAGGTCTTCGATCATAAGTTTTGCGTTCATAACGAGGAGTTGGTCTTGAAGATGTCCCCTGGTGCCTCATTGCAGATTCGATTGTGATCTTGCTTCTGAGTGCCTTGATTATGTCTTTTTGTGAAAGCTCTTCAACTTCCATTCCGGAAGCTGCTTTTGCAACATATTCCACTTTGACAAACTGCATAAGGCTCTTCAAAATTAAGTCGCCTCCTCGATCTCCGTCAAGGAATACTGTAACCTCTTTTCCAGCACACAAGTCCTTGATTGATGGGTGGATATTAGTTCCGCCTACACTTAGGGTGTTTGTGATGTTGGATCTTAGAAGGTTTATTACATCAGCTCGGCCTTCAACCAGAATTATGTCTTTAACTTTTTCAAGATCAGGACCGCCAGCAAGTTTTGCAGGGCCGTATTCTTTTAGCTCACCTGTTCTGATCTGGACTTTGACTTTGTCACTGAGCTCTGTGGAGCCTGGTGTGTCTTGTCCAAGTGATGCGAGTAGTGCTTTAGCGCGGTCTACAACATAGTCACGTTTTGCAGTTCTCACATCTTCGATTGCTTCAATTGTTATTTTAGAGTCGCATGGACCAATTCTTTCAATTGTTTCCAGTGCTGCTGCAATAAGTGCAGTATCCTCTTTGCTTAAAGAAGTTGGAATTTCGATTGTTCCGGAGCCTTTACCATTTGAAGAAGAGACTTTAACCTCGATTCTTCCGATTCTTCCGCCTTTCTGAAGTTCTCTGAGTTCTAGTTCACGTCCGAGAAGACCTTCGGTCTGGCCGAAAATAGCGCCGATAACATCCGGTTTTTCTACTACTCCTGTAGTTTCAATTTTTGCTTTAACGATATATTTAGTGGCTGAAACGCCTATTTTACCCATTGTATCCTCCTGGGAAATTTTACAAAAGTCGACATCCATCTAGCATTATTCAGCTGTGTGTGTATGCTTGTGATTTTTCTCTATTGAGATTTATTAGCAGCGTTTACAGCTGCTGTGATCTGTAACCACGGGGTTTCAGTTTCAACAACTTTTGTTGTTGAGGTTTTACCCCTTATGATGTCGATTTTTGGAATCGCCCCTGAATGTTTTTTTATTGTTTTTTTCAGGAACTGTGTGATTTCCGTGTTTGCTTTTCCATTAATTGGCTTGGACTTTATCCAAACCTTGAGTTGGTGATCGCCGAGCACTTCGATTTTATGCTGTTTTGAGTTTGGCTTGGCAATGACTGTTATTCTCATGGAATCGCCACAAGACCGGCACAAACTCCCAGGTTCACAGCATGACAAGGTCGAACTCCGCTGGGTAACCCTCGTACCGGGCTTAATAGCACCAATACTGGTTAAAAATGAGTATTTAAGGATTATGGTTCAGTTTACTGCCTTCAGAAGGTCTTTTGCAGTAATCATACCAACAACCTTTTCACCTGAAACAACTGGCAAACCGCTGATATTGTGATCAGACATGATTTTGGCTGCATCTTGCAGTGTTGCAGTTAAAGAAACTGTTACTGGCTTACTCATTAGAGTTGAAATTTGGAGTTGGAGGAAGTCTCTTGAGAATTTTCTGGCAAATGCGAATACCAGGTCTTTTGATGTGACTATTCCGACTAATCTGCGTTCTTGAAGGATTGGAATTCTTCTGAAGCTGTTTCTAGCCATTGTTTTGGAAATATCTAAAACTGTTTCTCCAGGAGTTCCGAAAATAACATCGTGATTCATATGATCTTTGACCATTTGGCTGGTTAATGTTTTGGAAATCAGGTTTACAATGCGCTTTTCTGTGATCATGCCGATTAAGACACCGTCCCGTTCCACGGGCACCCCACCCATTCCTGTTTTTTTCATATGAGTTATTGCATCTCTCAAAGTGCTTGAAGTTTTAATTGCAGCCACTTTCTGAGTCATGATTTCTCTGACAGGTTCATTCATTGCAGCAACTAAGTTGCCCTGATGCTTAACTTTGATTAAATTGTATTTTTCTCCACCACCAAGGAAGTCCATACAGTCCTTGCAGGTGAGGACTCCTTCGATTCTGCCTTTGGAGTCTGTAAGGAAAACTCTTCTTGTTTGGAGTGAGAGCATTTTCTCTGTAGCGTGTTTTATTGTATCCTCTTTTCGCATTGAAGCAGTGTTTCGAACTGCTGCCAGAATTGAACTGTCTTGGTTTGCCTGTTTGTGCTTCTTCTCGCGTTTAGGTCCCCATTCAAAAGAGAATATCTTGCTTTTCAGGTTTTTGAAAGAGTTCATGCTTCCTTGCAGTCCTCACATACGAAAATTTCATTTACTTCAGCTAATGTTTCTGAGTAGTTTCCGCAAGTTTCGCAGTTTCCTGATGTTGGAGACTCGTGGAAGGTGACATCCTCACTCTTGATGTTTGTGAGCTCTCGGAGGGTTTCAACTTCGCCAGGCGCTGCTTTAACAATGTCGTCAGCAGTTAGGATCCCGACTAATTTGTTCTTGTCCATTACTGGAAGTTTTCTCTTGCCGGTTTTGACAATGAGTTTTGCAACATCCATTAAACCTTCTTCTGGAGAGACTGTTATCAGTTTCTTAGACATTACATTCTTGACCAGGATTTCTCCTGGGTCTTTTTTCTTTGCTAATAGTCCTACAAAATCACGCTCTGTGATGATTCCAACTGGTTTGAAGTCTTCAACAACTATCAGGCCACCAATACCGTTTTTCAGCATTGTTTTCGCTGCCTTGTTAACAGTTTCCTCTGGAGTGATTGTAATCACTGGAGAAACCATTACATCTCTGACTGGAAGTTTAGAGTTTACCATTTTGTCCCACAGAACGTGGTAGTGTGTTGAGGTTTAAAAAGTTTGTTAAAATGTAGTGGCTACTGCTTCAGGCACCAACTGCTTCCATTCCTGGTTGTTTTTCATTAATTCTCTGATTTTTGTTGCAGAAATTCCGTCAATGAAGTCGACTTCCTTGACCTGGAACCCACAGGCTTTGATGAAGTCAAGGCGGATATTCTCACCTGAGACGTAGAGTGTGTCGAAATTGCCGGTTTTCTTGCGCACTTCGTCAGCCCATAATCTGTGAGATTCTTGATCGTTTATTAGTGCTATTTTGTAATTGGTTATGTTTTCAGCTAGCATCACTTTTTCAATTATTTCCTTGCGCTGAACTGCAGTAAGCGGATCTTTTTCTGTTTTTTCGCTGTTTGCAGAGCCGATTCCGATTATGATTTTAGTGCATTCGCTCAACATCTGCTTAATCACATGCAGATGCCCGTTGTGAAACGGCTGGAAACGGCCGATGAATAATCCAGTTTTCATTGCCAAAACTATGAATGCGTAATTTTTTAAAGTTTTGCTACTAAGGATTTTTGATGGTAGAGAAAGGAATTGTGTCATGGGATCGGATATTTTACATTAGCGCAGGATTGGTTGTTTTAGGGCTTTTATTGAGTTTTTTCAGCAAGACTCTGTCATTTATCACCTGGATTATTCTGATTTCATTGTGGACAGAGATCCCAGGATTCATTAATGAAAATTTAATTGAAATAAACTTGTCAGAATTCTTTTTTGTACTGCTTGCTATTCATTTTGGAGGGTTTTGGATAGGGCTTCTTGGAATAGTGTACACTGCAATGCTGCCTGTTTTCAGCAGGATGTGGAAGCCGAGCTTGGCAATAAAAGGGTCAGTGGCTTTTGCAATTGCAATTGGAACAGCCCCGTTCTTCTATTATAATGTTTATAATCAGAATCTGCTGTGGACTCTTTACACATATACTGGAATACTCTTTGGGATAATCGCAATTCTTTCAATTTTCCTGACAACTGGGCAGTTTTTCCAGGAAGTAAAACTTCTTGCAATTGCGCTTCCGCTTGCTTATTTGACAAACCTGATTTATGTTTTTGCTCTGGAGAACTGGGCAATAGGAATGTTTCTGCCGACTCCACACTTCCCGGGTTTGTATAAAATTATTATAATCCTGTGTATGGCTGGGATTGGTGCGTATATTTATTTTAACAAGAAAAAATGAAAGAAAGAGGAATCGTGTCCTGGGATAGGATTTATTACGCTAGCACTGGTTTTCTTGTTCTTGCTGTTCTGACAGGATTTTTTAACAAGACGATTTCTTTTATTTTTTGGATTCTATTAATTTCTTTGCTGACAGAGATTCCAGGGTGTGTTAATCATTACTTGTACGAGATCAATATGGGCGAGTTCTTTGGAGTGTTGTTAGCAATTCATTTTGGAGGAATAAAAATAGGACTAGTGTGTGCGATTTATGTTGCATTACTGCCACTACTGAGTAGGATGTGGAAACCAGATGAAAGTATTATGGCTGCTTTTGCCACATTTATCTCTTTCTCGCTCGTTCCAGTGTTCTATTTTTATGTTTACAATCAAAACCTTCTGCTGACTTTATTCACATATACAGCGTGCATGTATGTTATAATGATTATCATTACACTTCTGGTTGCCCCTGGTAAGTTGATTGAAGGATTTAGGATAATGCTGATTGCACTTCCATTAGCTTATTTGACAAACTTGATGTATGTTGGAATTCTTGAGAACTGGGCAATGAAAATGTTTAAACCAACATTGAGTTTTCCATTGTACATGAAACTGATAATCTTCATAATTTTGTTAGGGATTGGGGTGTATACTTTTGTTAATCAGAAAGGAAAGTAACTCTAGAGAGTTAAGAAAATTATAAGAAGGAGTGCGAGAACTGTTTAGAGAAATGTTTATGAAGAAACAGCTTGGGGAAGCGACACAACTTGTTCAAAAGGCGAAGAGCATACAGGTTGTAACTCATTTAGATGCTGACGGTTTGTCTGCAGGCGGTATTATTTCTCAAGTTCTTGAAAGAGCAGGAAAAGAGTATGAAATTAAGGCAGTTCCTGGTATTTATCCAGAGAATGCTGACAATCTTTCAAGTGCTGATTTAACGATTTTCACAGATTTAGGATCTGGACAATTAGATATTTTGCACAAGAATTTCAGCAATAGTGATGTAATTGTGCTTGACCACCATCAGCCTCACGGACAGACGTGGAGCAAATTGATTCAGGTAAATCCGCATTTGATTGGAAAGGACGGATCCAGAGAGATTTCGGGTGCTGGGGTGGCGTATCATCTTGCTGTTGAAATGTGCTCAGAGAATGTTGATTTAAGTCAGCTGGCTGTTGTTGGAGCTGTTGGGGATATTCAGAATTTCTGGGGCAAGCTTGAGGGAATGAATGCAGAAATTTTGGATGATGCAATGGAAGCTGGAGTAGTTTCTATGGAAAAGGATTTGCTGTTCTTTGGCAGGCACACCAGACCGATTTTCAAAACTTTGCAATATTTTACAGATCCGTATGTTCCTGGAGTTTCTAATAGTGAGTCAGGCGCTATTGCTCTGCTTGATATGCTGAATATTCCATTTAAGGAGAATGGGACTTGGAGGACGCCGAGTGAGCTAAAGGAATCTGAGAAGCAGGCGCTTGCAGATGAGTTGATTCACAGGGCAATGCAGGATGTTCCTAAGGAATTGCTTTCATATATTCCAGGGATTGTTATTGGAGAGCAATATACTCTGGAAAAAGAGGAGCCAAGAAGTGATTTCAGGGGTGCTTCTGAATTTTCAACTTGTTTGAATGCTACTGGAAGGAATGATCGGCCTGAAATTGGTCTGGAAATTGCTAAAGGTAATAAAAAAGACTACAAGGCAGAGCTGATGCGGATTTTAGCAACTCATAGGAGAAATATTGCAAAGAGTTTAAGGATTATGGAGGAGCGTGGAACTGTGTTGGGACCTAAGAAGCATATTCAATGGTTTAATGCTGGTGATGATATTAGCGCTAAGATTATCGGGACTATTGCTGGGATGACTTTAGGAAGTGAGGGCACTGACCCATACAGGCCTATGGTTGGAATGGCAAGTGTTGAAACTGGAACTAAAGTTTCTGCAAGGTGTTCCAGGTTGTTGGTTTTGAAAGGAATTGATATGGCGAGCGCACTTAGAGTTGCTGCTGCGAAAGTTGGAGGAACTGGGGGCGGACACATGGTTGCATGTGGTGGAAGTATTCCTGCAGGTCAAGAGGAAAAGTTTATTGCTGAGTTTGAGAAGGAGTTATTGAAGAAAAAATGATATTAGCACACTCAGAAATCAAAAAATTAGTGGAAGAAAAAGCACTGCTTGAGAATCACGAGGAGAAAAATATTGGCGGGGCAGGAGTTGATTTGAGAGTTTGGAAGTTTTACAGGATTAAAAGTGGTGCGAAATTGGGTGTTGATGAGCGAGAACTGCCTGAGATTGAAGAAATTTCTGAGGATTGGATTGAAGTTCAGCCTTCTGAGTATGTTTTAATTGAAACTTTGGAGAAAGTGAATATGCCAAGTGATATTGCAGCGTGGATGCGACACAGGAGTACGCTCCAGAGGAGTGGGGTTGGTTTGCTAACTGCGTTGATTGATCCTGGTTTTAAAGGCACTTTGACTTTTGGTTTGCGGAATTTTGGAGCTCATTCATTTAAATTGCAGAGAGGTGCAAGAGTTGGGCAGATTATTTTTTCAAAAGTAGCTGGTGAAGGGAAGGATTATGATGGACGGTACCAGGGCGGAAAAGTTGTTTAAGCTTTATATTTCTTGATTAATCCTTCAATATATTTCATTCCTTTCAAAATATTCTCGTCAGTATCAAAAACTGCTTCGAAAGTTATGTCTCCCTTGTATTTTGCATCTTTCAGGATTTTAATAACACTGTTGTAATAATACTCATTTGGTTTTGGAGCTTCATGAACATCCATTCTTTTGAAAGTGTCAACTGGGACTAAGTGGACATCGCCGACTAATGGTGCTAAGTCTCTTAAGAAGTGGAGCATTTCAGTAAGTGAGCCAAGTGCTGCTGCTGCATGCGCAGTGTCAAAACACATTTTAACATTCGGAAGATCAACTTCCCTCAGCACTCCCCAGATTTCCTCTTCTGTGTTTCCGATTTCTGCTGGCGGGAATTTGTTCTCCATACAGATTGTGATTCCGAATTCCTCTGCTTTTTCTGCGAAAATGTCCATTGATTCGACAAGTTGAGGAATACCGACATGGTGGTGCGGTTCTGCAGAGTGGATTACAATCTTCTTTGCACCAATATAGTTTGCGTTTTCAATTGATTTTAGGAGGAGTTTTCTGCTTCTTTCAAGCAATTTTGGTGATTTGAAGGATGCAGTTGCTATGAAATTCTTTTCTGCAAAGAATGGAGCGTGAACTGAGTAAGTTAATTTGTGTTGTTTTCGAAGTTCCACAATTCTGTCTAAGTCGCCGGTGAAGTGAGGAGTTCCGATTTGGATGTGTTTGAAGCCGAGTGCTTCTGCTTTTTCTACTGCCACGTCTGCTGAGTGGTATGTTGGTTTTATCCAGTGGTTTGTGGAGAGTTCAACTTTCATTAAAGAGTAGTTAGTTGATTAAGTATAAAAAGAATTAGATGCTAAGCTGACTGATGATCCCAACACTAATCTTAATAATCGCACTCGGAGCAACTATTTACGGCAGTTATACTGACTGGAAGATTCGTGAAGTTCCGAATTGGATTAGTTATCCGCTGATAGGAGTTATGCTTGCGCTAAGGCTTGCTGATTATGCAATTACTCGGAATTTGACTAATTTGACATATTCTCTTGCAACTGGTGGGGTTTTCCTTGTGCTTGGTTTGTTGATGTTTTATACAGGACAATGGGGTGGAGCTGATTTGAAGATTCTTACTGCGCTGGGTATTGGGTTTGGAAGTTTATTAGGTCCAATTTTTCCAAAGCATATTGCACCTTGGCCATTTGGAATGACAATTTTGATGAATATGTTGGTTGTGGCTGCAGTTTATTCTATTCTTTTCGGATTTGGAGTTTCTTACAATAACAAAAAAGTATTTTCAGAAACCAGAAAGTCTATGAAGAAGTTTGAAATGCCAATAGTTCTTGCGCTTTTCTTTATCGGATGCTCTTTAATTTTGTATGACCGGATTTTCTTTATGGTTGCTCTGTTAGCTCCGTTGTGGCTCTTGATGCGGTATATGAAAAGTGTTGAGAAGATTTGTTTGATTCGGACAAGGAGCTGGAAAGATGTTGTTGAGTTTGATGTGCCTGTGGAGAATTTGAAAATAGGTAGGAAGATTTTGCAGGAATCAAAAGATCCGAATGGATTTACTTTGGAGAAACTTGCAGAATGTAGGAAGCTGGCAAAGAGTGGGAAACTGCCTAAGAAGATTATTGTAAAATGGGGAATTCCGCTGATTCCTGTTTATCCTGTTACTATTTTGGTTAGTATTTTTGTTGGGGACTTGCTTTACTTGCTGATGAATCTAGCAATAGTTTCTTAAAACTTATTAAGACAAATTTCTTTGAGTTGTTATGGAAAAATTATTTTGGCAGGATGCATATTTGAAAAAGTGCGAAGCTGTTGTAAAGAGTTTGAATTTTAAGGATATTACTTTGGATAAGACTGTTTTGTTTGCGTTTTCAGGTGGACAGGCATCAGATAAGGGAACTATTAATGGAAATCAGGTGTTAGAAGCTCTTGTGAGTGGCGAGGACATTGTTTATAGTTTGGAAAATGAACCTGATTTTAAAGAAGGAGATAGTGTTAAAGTTGTGCTTGACTGGGAAAATCGATACAAATTAATGAAACTGCATACTGCAGCGCATATTGTTTATTATATTTTCAAGGAAATGAGCGGACAGACTAAGTTGATTGGTTCCAATATTACTGTTGAGAAGTCACGGATTGATTATGAAATGGATACGCCGGTTTCAGAATATTTTGAAAAGATTCAGGCAAAGCTTGATGATATTATTGCTCAGGATTTGGAAGTGAAAATTTATGATGATGAAACAGAGGCTGGTAAGAGGTGGTGGGAGGTTGGAGAATGGAAAATGCCTTGCGGTGGAACTCATGTTAAGAAAACTGGTGAGATTGGGAAGATTCGATTAAAAAGAAAGAATATTGGAGCTGGGAAAGAGAGAATTGAGATAATACTCAGTAATTAAGAATTTTCCAGTTGTTTTTTTGAGCGAATTTCTTTAATTTGCCGTCTGGGTTTACAACAACTGGATTACCAACTGCTTTCAGAACATCAATATCAGAAAAACTGTCAGCATATGAGAAACTGTTTTTCAAGTCGATGCTGTGCTGTTTTAGGAATTTATTGAGGAGAACAAGCTTTTCTGCGCCAAAACAGATATCTTTTATATTTCCAGTATAATGATTGTTGTTTGTTTCAAGTGTGGTTGAAATGCAATAGTCAGCTCCAAGATCGTTTTTGACAACTTCAGCAATTTCAGTTGGTTGGGTTGTTAGGAATACAATAGTTTTTCCTTCAGCTTTGTGTTTACGAACTTGCTCGCGCATCTGCGGAAATACTCTAGACTTTAAATGATTCTGGAAAAACTGTTGAAAGGCGTTTTGGAATTTATCAACTGTCCAGCCTTGCACAAAACCAAGAAGGTGAGTTTTCAGATATTCGAATTTAAGTGGTAGATTAAGTCTGTGGAAGAGGATGAGTTGGAAACTTTTCAGAACAGTTTTGAGTTTTATTTTGTCAGAAAAGTGTGTTGAATAATTACTAGTTTTGGGATGAAGGAATTTGGAGACAATTTTGTGAAGATAAACATATTTTACAATAGTTAGATAGATGTTGCCTTTTAGGAGCGTTCCATCAATATCAAAAACTGCTACGGTTTTCATTAGAAAAAGTCCAGTAATGTGCCTTTCTTCACGTTTTTAGTGGAATATTTCTTAGCGCTCTCTATTCTCTCTTCAATTTGCCTTTGAGTGATTTCCCGTGGGAACCATGAGCCCATTTTAGCAAGCGTGAATGAAGCCATTGCAGCTCCTGCCCATCCGGCCTTCTCAGCATCGCCTGACTTGAGGTATTCTGCAAGGAATCCACCAGCAAATGCATCTCCACAGCCTGTTGCATCCACTTTTGAGGTCCTAAGGCTTGGATACAGGTGGAAGTGGTTGTCGTGGTACATTGCAGAGCCCTTTGAGCCTTTGGTGAGGACTACGATTTTCGGGCCGAGTTTGTGGATTTCCTTTACTCCGTCGTAAACATTCTCCTTGTTTGAGAGTAGTTTGACTTCGTGATTATTACAGAATAAGATGTGAACGTTTTTGAGAAGTTTGGCGAACTCTTGGTCATATTCAGATTCGTAAGTTGGCCAGAGAGTGAGTGAAATTGTTGAACCTGGGTTTGGAAATTGTAAGAATTTGATCTGGTGTTTTGGATGGGATGCAGATAAGTGGATGTGTCTTGCAGTTTTGTATTGAGGAGGGAAGTGTTTTTTGGCAAGAGCATCGTCGACTGTGAAAATTTCATGGAATTTTGTGAGTGTGCCTTTTTTGTCGTAGCTTAATTCGAATCTACAGGAGGTTTTTTGGGTTGACACACCAGTCAGGTCTATATTGCGCTCGTCCAGTTCCTTGATCCAGGACTGTTTGTAGTCCTTGCCGATTCTTGAAACAACTCCTGTGCTGGCTCCGTAAGAAGCTGCTGCTGTTAAAACTCCGGCAGCTGAACCGCCTGAAACCGTGCGCTGGCCATAGCCCTCAATTTTAATAGTGTCTATAGAAACATTCCCCACTGCAACCAAATCTAAAGCATCAGCCATTAGTAAACCCCACCAGTTGTTGGATGTTGCTCATAGGTTAAATAAGTTATTGTTACTCTTTGGATGTGGTGTCTGAAGCTGATTCTGTTTCTTCTTGAGAGATGAAAAGAAGGAATATGGCTTCGAATATACATACAACAGCTGCAATGTAAAACATGAAAGTGAAACCGAACATCTCTATTGCTCGAGCACCGATAAGGAGAGCTGCAGCACCTGCAAGACCAGTCATCATTCCGAAAACTCCTAGTTTCTTGCCACGCTTAGCACCTTTTGTGAGATTTGCAAAGAAGCCGCTACTAACAGAGCTTAAGCCACTGAAAAATCCAGACAATAGCAGGATGAAGACAATCTGATTAACTTGGGTTACTCTTGTCAGCATGTAGAATGTGAAAGCTCCACCTAAACTTCCAAGAATCATGAACGGCTTGCGCATCAGCTTGTCACCGAGCCAGTTTGAAGGAATACTAGACACAAAGCGGGCTGCTGTCTGAACAGCAAACAAGAGCCCAATAGCGCCAATCTTTATTCCGAGATTATCAATAAAGTATATCACAATGAAAGGGGATACTAAGCTTAGTACGAATGTGGAAGATGCAGCCAAGAAAGTGTATTTGCTGAGTTCCTTCATTTAGCTTCCCCCTTTTTAAAGAAAAATAATGGAATACTTGAAAATGCTTCAACTCCTGCAGCTACCAAAAAAACAAAATTGAACCCGTAAAGCTCTATGAGATGACCGCCAAAAGCTACACCTATAGTAGCTCCGATACTGAAGATTATAGAGAAGAAATTTATTTTAGAGCCTTGGTGTTTTCCCTCAGATTCATCCTGCACCATGGCCCCACCAGACACTCCCATGGCATCCACAATTCCGAAAAGCACCATTATAGGATAAAACTGACTGAAGTGTGTTATTAGAGATATTCTGTAGAGAAGATAGACACTGGCAAACGAAGCAACTATCAACCATCCACGCCTTCCGGTTTTGTCTGAAATCCAGCCAAATAATGGGCGGAGTACAGATCGGAGTGCAGTGTACAACGCCATAAGAATAGCTGCATCGAATAATCGCCCTCCTGCAAGCTGTTGAAGAAAAACAATTAAGAATGGCATGTACAAGCCGTCGCTCACACTGCTGATGAAACCTGAGATAGTCAGCTTGCTGTAGTTACTCATTAAGAAAATAGTAGACTTTAAAGGATTTTAATGTTTCTATTCCTTGAAAATCTGCCCTTGGAATTTGTAGATTTTTGTTTTTTTCAAGTCAAGGTAAGCGTCTTTTGGGAGACATGCTTTTTTGCAAGTATGTTCTAAGAACTGTTTTTCATTCCATTCCCAGTCCCAAGCCACTTGCGGAAGCAGGAGGCCTTTATTAGTTCCCTGCTCAACAATCAATCCGTCTTTCCCAATTGTGATTTCGTGGGTGTATTGAGCTGAATGTTTTACTTCCATTAATTCAGGAGGTGTTAGAACTGTTATTTCGAATTTTAGGTTGGAGAGTTCTTGTTTTGTTACTTTAGGGAAGCGCGGATCCTGTGTTGCAGAGTGGACTGCGCAGTCCATTACAGCGTCTATTAGTGGTTTTGTTGGTTCTGGGTAGCCAATGCAACCGCGGAGGTCGCCAGTTAAAGTATTGAGTGTTACGAAAACTCCACGTTCCTCGTCTAAGATTTTGTCATAAGTTGCTGGTTTTTTGTGAGTTGTTCCAGAAAGATGTGCAGTGAGGGTGTTTCTTGCAAGTTTGAGGAGGAAATCTCCCTGGGTTTTGGTGAGTTTCATTTTGGAACCTCTGCGTGGAGTGGGCCAGTAAAAAGTTCACTTTTCTTTATTTTCTTTATCGCCTCCTCACCATGCGCGCAGAATGAATCTAATGGTTTTATCTTAAATCCTTCTCTATTCAATTTTTCAATTGCCAAGTTCAAGAACAATAAGCACCAATCTCTTCTAAAATCAGAAAACTTTTGAGGATTACTAGAAATTGCAGAAAGAATACTTAGAAAAAAATCATGTCTGAAGATTACTCTCCTGATTTTTCTTGTGCTAGTGGCTTTCTCACCAATAAACCCAGCTTCTTTGAAAAGAAAATTCATTATTTTTTGATTCTTGAACCACTTGACCTTGTATTCTCTTGAGCCAGAGGAAGGCTTGGTAGTAAAATGTTCCTCCAAACGATCTTCAATCTCTTGAGAACTAAAAAAATTCTTACTTTTTGAAACTTTTTTCATTCTTCCCCTAACAACATCTCCGCCATTCTTGCGAAAGCAGGTCTGGTGATTAGAAGTCCGACAAGAACACCGAGAATAGTCACTATTGCGAAACCGCGGAGTGCGTACAGGCCGGTGAAGCCTGGGTAGGCTAATGGCAGCATTGCTGCAATTGTTGTTGAAGCAGCTATGACAACAATCTTGAATGCTGTCTTAACACTCTTTTTCAGGTTGTAGCTCTGTCCTGAGTCTCCCGATAGGATCTGGTCAGTGATAACAATCTGCTGGTCGACAGCTGTTCCAAGAACTGCGATTAATCCTGCTATTGCAGGCAGGTCAAGTGACCATTTAATCATTGCAGCGAATCCGATAATTATTACAAGCTCTGCAACATCCACGAAAATAATTGGAAGAACAACTTTCATTTTCTTGTAGCGAATAAGCACTACCAAGAATACTGCGAGAATTGCTGCAAGTCCTGCGTAAATTGCACCGCGCACAAATCCTTTGCCGAGTTTTGCATCAACATAATCTTGAGAATAAACATGTAGTTCTTTCACATCTTTTGGAAGTCGGCCAGCTTCAAGCACGATCTTGACTTTCTGTGCATCCTCTGATTTTGCAGATTGCACAAGCAGGTTCTTTGAATCCTCACCATATTGCCAGGTCTGGAATAATGCTTGAGCAGGAGGAGCTGAGTACTGGAGAGCATCGTCAAGGAACATTTCGATTCTTGGCAGACACTGGCCAGTTGCCAATCCTCTGGAACAAGCATAAGCAGGCTCACACTCTTCATCTGTTGAACAGGAATCTGGGACAGATGGAGTGAGATCAACATATCCCTCACGTAGAAGGCGCGCACCTTCATTGTTTATTGCAAATGCAACCTGCCACAAACCGCTTCTGGAGTCTCTCTGTGGTTCTCCGATTGGAGGAACAATATATTCTCCTGTGATTAAGGTTTGATTAAGAACTTTTAATTCAAAAAGACCAACACTCTTTACAATGTCAACAACTTGCTCAGAACCTTCGCCTGCCATTTCAACTTCTATGAAAGTGAGTCCGTTTACATCAGTTATTTTGCGGATGACCACGTTTTTCAGGCCGTAAGCATTCATTCTGGCCATTAGCACGCTTGTGGTTGTGTCTATAAGCTCGTCTGTTACTGGGGTAGTTGATTCAGAGGGTACTGGTCGGAGAACTACTCTTGCACCGCCCTGCAGGTCAAGCCCCATTTCAAGATTTGTAGCTTTTGTGCTCATCACATTCAAACCAGTGTAAGCTAATTCAGGATTTTTTGGATCTGGGTCAAGTACTGATTTGAAAATAGTGCCTTCAATATCAAAAGTCACATTATCTCCAGGTGCTAGTTTGGAGATTTGTACTGCGTACTCATCCAGAGTTGTAACAGGAACTGCATTTACAGAATTTATCATCCAGCCCTGGTCAACCTGCTCATAGAAAGGTGAGCTAGGAGCAACATAAGCAACAGCAACACCATCAGATTTGAAACTTGGGATTGCTAGAACCGCAATTACAAGAAAGATTAGAAGAATCAATACTCGTGGATTCTTTATGATACGTTTCATTCTTGATGCCATGTGAGTAGGTTAGAGTTGAGCAGCCAGGTGTTTGGTATGTCTGCAAGCAGTCCGACTAGGAGGATTGTTGCGATTTGTCTGAGAACAATTGAGTAAGCACCACCCACGAAAAGAAGTGCTAGAAGCACTGAAATTGTGGATGCGCTCATTGTTAATCCGGTTTTCATTCCGCGGTTTATTCGCTCAAATAGTTCGCCGTCTCGCTCTCTGATGATTTTATTAGTTAGGAGGATGTTAGTGTCAACACTGTATCCAATAATCATGAGAACTGCTGCGATTGTGGCGAGTGATAGGTGCATGCCGGTTAAAGCCATAAAACCGAGGATTATTATTAAATCGTAGACGGCTGAGATGATAATTGCAAGTGAAGGTAGTGGTTTTCTGAAGTAGAATGCAACTACTCCTGCCATGAAAAGGAATGCGAAAGCGAATGCCCATTTTGCCTGGCGCCAGAATGAGGATGCTAGTGCTGGGCCGAGTACTCTGATTGAATAAGATTGAGGTGAGAGTGTTATTCCGAGTGCTGATTCTATTGCAGTTGAAATTGTTTCTTCAGAAATGTCGCCACCCACTGAGATAATGAGGGTTTCTTGCACTCTGGTTGCTGGATTGGTTGTTGTTACAAGGTCTATGTCGCTAGTTCCTAAAGCAGAGCCGAGTGTGTTTTTCAGAGATGCCATATCTACTGGTTCAGAATAGTGGATTGTGAGTTGGGTTCCGCCTTCCAGGTCGATTCCTCGTTTTAGAATTGTGCCTTCCTGAACGTATGTTAGCCCGATAAAGAAAATTGCGAGTGCTAATAGTGCAAGCGGTATAACAATTAACTTGCGAATATTCTGCCTAGTAAGTTTAAATTTAATCCCCACAGCTGATTTATACAGAATAAGTGATATTTAAATGTGAAGGATAAGGCTTAAATCACTTGAAAAACACTAATTATCAAGAAAATGAGCATACTACCACTGCTCGGCCTTGTGCTGATAACAATTGCATGGAGTTTCCAGCTGAAGCTTGTGTTTAAGGACAAGAAGGAATTCGATTTCAGATTCCTGATTGTTTACGCTGTTGGCTCTTTTGCGCTTGCATATGCAGGATTCCAAGCTGTTAACTATATTTCGGCAGTTCTGAGCCTTGCTATCGGGCTGATTGCACTTGTTATGGGCTACCAGATTAAAGGCTGATACCCAAAACATATATAGGAACAAAAGCATTTATTATTTCTAATTCTGGTGAGAGAAGAATGAGCATTAAAGGGAGAGACATAATAACAATTGACAGTCTGAGCAAGGCTGACATAGAACAAGTTCTTTCAAATTCTGCTAAAATGCAGAGTTTGCTTGAGAAAGGAAAATGCGATTTGTTGAAAGGGAAGGTTCTTGCAACCTTGTTTTTCGAGCCAAGTACAAGAACTAGGTTGAGTTTTGAAAGCGCTATGCATCGCCTAGGTGGATCTGTTATTGGGTTTTCTGAAGCTTCAAATACTTCTGTGAAAAAAGGAGAAACTCTTGCAGATACGATTAGAACTGTTGACCAGTATTGCGATGTGATTGCAATGAGACATCCAGTTGAAGGTTCTGCGCAACTTGCAGCAGATTTTTCAGAAGCGCCGATTATTAATGGAGGAGATGGAGCACATACACACCCAACTCAGACATTGCTTGATTTGTATACTATTCAGAAAGAAAAAGGAAAAATTGAGGGTTTGAAAATTGCGCTGACTGGTGATTTGAAGTACAGCAGAACTGCGCACTCACTTTCTTACGCGCTTTCAATGTTCGGAGCTGATCTGGTTTTTACAACACCTGAAGAACTGAAAATGGGAAAAGATTTCACTTCAGCTCTGAAAAGGGATTTTGGAGTTAATATTGAGGAAAAGACCAAACTTGAAGATGTTGTTTCAGATGTTGATGTTATGTATGTTACACGAATTCAGAGAGAGCGGTTCCCTGCACCTGAAGAATATGAAAAAGTTAAAGGGGTTTTCAAAGTTGATTTAGAATTATTGAAAAATGCAAAGAAGGATTTGAAAATAATGCATCCATTGCCAAGAGTTGATGAAATTGCTCCTGAAGTTGATGCAACTGAGCATGCAATTTATTTCCAGCAAACATACAACGGAATTCCAACTAGAATGGCATTGATTGCTGGAGTTTTGGGGGTGGAACCATGAGCAGTGAGAAGGAATTAAAGATTGATAAAATTAAGAGCGGGACAGTGATTGACCACCTTCCAGCAGGGAGCGGGCCAACTGTTTTACGGATTTTAGGAATTGACAGCAAGTGGGGAACTTCGGTTTCTGTTGCAATGAATGTTTCAAGTAAAAGTGGAAAGAAGGATATTGTGAAGGTTGAGGACAGGATTTTGCAGAAGGAGGAGACTGATAAATTGGGTTTGATTGCTAATAATGCTACAATTAATATTGTGGAGAATTATAATGTAAAAGAGAAGCACCATGTTTCACCTTCAGAGGAAATGATTGGGGTTTTGGAGTGCAAGAACCCGAAGTGTGTTACAAATCAGGGCGAGCCTGTAGTTACAAATTTTAAAGTAGAGAGTGCTAATCCATTGACGCTTAGGTGCAAGTACTGCGAGCGGATAATGGAGAAGGAATTGCTGGAAGAGCAATTATGATTTGGCTGTTGTTTGCGCTTGGAGCTGCATTATTTAGTGGTGTATCTGCGGTTCTTGCAAAGAAGTTGTTGAAGACTGATGATTTGTATATGGTTGCTCTTGGGAAGAATTTGTTTGCTCTGCCTTTCTTAGTTCCGATTTTGTTTTTTATCCCTATGCCAACACTTGGGCCAGTTTTCTGGAAAACTTTGATAATTCTGGCGCCGCTTGATATTCTTGCAATCCTGTTGTTTCTGAAAGGAATACAGAATTCTCCAATTGCATTGACTATGCCGTTCCTTTCATTTAGTCCAGTGTTTATACTTTTGACTGGGTTTTTGATTTTGGGAGAGGTTCCAACGCTTCTTGGGGCAGGTGGAGTTCTGCTTGTTGTTGCTGGAGCTTATGTTTTGAATATTAAGAGCTGGAGAAGGGGGTTGTTTGCTCCGTTTAAGGCGATTTTTGAGGAGCGGGGGTCGGTTTTGTTTCTTATTGTGGCTCTTGTTTATTCTGTGACTTCTGTTCTTGGAAAGAAAGTGATATTGGAGACAAGCACAATGTTCTTTGCAGGGTTTTATGCACCCCTGATTGCATTGCTGTTGATACCGATTGCTATTAAGAAATCGAATAATATTAAGAAGATTTTCAAAAAGCCTGGCTTGCTGATTGTTCTTGGTGCTTTGTTAGCAGGGATGATGTTTTTTCACATTATTGCAATTAGTATGGTGGATGCTGTGTATATGATTTCTGTTAAAAGAACAAGTATTATTATTTCAACTGTGCTGGCTTATTTGATTTATAAAGAAGATCATATTGCTGAGCATTTAGTTGGTGCTGGGTTGATGTTGGCCGGGGTTGTTGTTATATTGTTATTGGGTTGATTTGCGTTCGTGCAGTTTCATATGTCCTTTCTGAATTCCTTCTGTTGTAATTGCTTTTAGAGCTGCGAAGTTTTGTGCTAATCCTGCTGCTGCAATTACTTGCGCTAATTCTTTTGATGATTTTACTCCTAAAATTTTTAAATTGACTTGAGCTTGTGGGTGTTTTGTTGAGCCGCCGACTGTTGCTACTGCTAATGGGAGTTCGATGCTTGCTTTTAAGTCGCCTTCTGGTGTTAGTTCGTAAGTGGTTAGTGGTTTGTAGTTGGTAGTTGGTAGTTCGCTGCCCCGGCGCCCCGCTGCCCCGGCGCCCCTTCCACAACTTGCAAACGCATGCGCTCCTGCTTCAACTGCCCTCCAGTCGTTTCCGGTTGCTAAGCAGATTGCGCTAATTGCATTCATTATTCCTTTGTTGTGAGTTACTGCGCGGTATGGGTCTTCTGAAGCGATTTGGTAGGCTTTCAGGATTAAGTTGATTGTGTCTTCGCCGAGCAATTCTTTCTTGAAAGTGCATTCTGCTCTGGCTAATCTGCGGTCTGCAAGATTTGAGATGATTTTCAGAACTGCTGTTCCTCCTATTGCTTCTGTGATTTTTGGAGCTATTGCTTCTACCATTGTGTTAACTGCATTTGCACCCATTGCATCTTGGCAGTTGACATAAAGATGGATTCTGAGGAAGTTGGAGAATTCTTTTACTTCAAGGTCTTTTGCGCCTCCTCCGAAATTTACTAGGGTTGGATCTTGAGAATTTGCTAAATTGAGGAGTTCTTGTTTCATTTCTACTATTTTCCTAGCCCCCTCGCCCCCTAGTTCCCTAGCCCCCATCACATGAATTTGCCCAATCATTACTGGCTCATCTGAAGAAGTTGTGAATCCACCGGATTCTCTGGCGATTTTAGCGGCATTGGATGCTGCTGCAATAACTGATGGCTCTTCCAGAACCATTGGGATGATATAGTCTTTATTGTTGATTAGGAAATTTACTGCAACTCCGATTGGGAGTGAGAAAGTGCCGATTACGTTTTCGAGCATTTTTTCTGCTGTTTCCTGGTTTAGATTTGAATTTAGTTGATTGGTTTCTTCTTCTGTTAATTCTGCAAAATCTTTTACAAAATTGAGTCTTTCTGTAAGTGTTTTTTTGTAAAATCCTGAAACTCTGGAAGTTTTCATACTAGTTTAAACTTGTAACCATACGAGATTGCGCCAGCTTTCCCATCCTCTGCAATCTTGCGGAAGCACACTTTAACTCTTTTTCCTATATCAACTTCAGAGGAATCGCAGTCAACAATTTGTGCTGTGATTCTTGGGCCGTCGTCCAATCTGATAATTGCAATAGCATAAGGAACTAAGTCTTCGAAACCAAGAGGAGCTGCTCTGATTATTGTGTAGGTTATTATTTTGCCTTCTCCTTTCAGGTCGAAGCGCTCGAAATCATGGTCATTGCACTTTTTGCAGATGCTTCTAGGCGGGAAGTTAATCCAATCACACTTTCTGCATTTATTGCCGATTAAATTGTAACGCTGTGGTATTTCCCTCCAGAATCTTGGAACTTCTGTCATCTTCCGAAAATGTGAACACTCGCAGTACCTCCACTACCGCCGACATTGTGAGTGAGAACATATTCAGGATCTGTTACTTGACGAGCGCCTGCTTTTCCTCTGAGTTGCAGAACTGCTTCTACTACTTGAGCTACGCCTGTTGCTCCAACTGGGTGACCTTTTGCTTTCAGGCCACCTGAAGTGTTGATTGGAATTGAGCCAGTGACTCGAGTGTGTCCGTCCTGGACAAATTGGCCGGATTTGCCTTTGTCGCAGAAGCCAAGATCTTCAATTGCGCAGAGTTCTGCAATTGTGAAGCAGTCGTGCACTTCTGCGCAGGATATGTCTTTTGGCCTGAGTTCTGCCATTCCATACGCCCGTTTTGCAGCTTCTACGGTTGCATTGAGTGTGCAGATGTCTTTTCGGTTGTGTAGAGCGATTGAGCCAGTTGCTTGGCCGGTTCCGACAAGCCAGATTGGGTCGTCGCAGACCAGTTTTGCTGTTTCTTCACCTGCCAGGATTACTACAGCTGCTCCGTCGCTTATTGGTGAGCAGTCTAGGAGCTTGATTGGGTCTGCTATTTTTGCAGAATTCATGACCTGATCTACTGTTATTTCACGCTGGTATTGGGCATTTGGGTTTTTGGAACCGTTGTAGTGGTTTTTTACAGCAACTTCAGCCATCTGCTCTTCTGTTGTTCCATATTCGTGCATGTGGCGTCTGGCGATCATTGCATAAAGTCCAGGGAAAGTTGCGCCCTGGAAAGATTCCCATTCCTGGTCTGCAGCTGTTGAAAGTGCGCCGGTTGTGCGGTTTGTGAGCACGTCTGTCATTTTTTCAACACCACCAGCTGCTACAACATCATACATTCCAGATTTTATTCCCATGTAAGCTGCTGAAACTGCCATTCCGCCGGATGCGCATGCTGCTTCGACTCTCATTGCAGGTTTTGGAAGGAGAGCTGTGTGATCCATTGCTAAGGAGGCGAGGTGTTCCTGTTTGATGAATTGTCCGCCACTCATGTTTCCGCCGAAAAGCGCATCAATGTCTTTTGAGCTGATTCCTGCATCCTGAATTGCCTGAGTTCCTGATTTTACAAAAAGTGTTCTGAATGATTCGTTCCAGAGCTCGCCGAATTTAGTTATTCCAACTCCGATTACTGCTACTTTCTTACTCATTTCGGCGCCCCTGCGCCCCGGTTCCACGGCGCCCCGATATTTTATTCATCAGCCAAATTAATTTTCCCCCGATATTTTGCGTAAGTGCCGTAATCCACGTACTTTTTTTTGTTAATGTAGTCGCTGGTTTTAGGTGCTAAGCCTTGCACTTCTAGGATTTTATCAGTGACTGTGAAGACAAATGAATCTGAGCCTGCTCCTGAGCCGTAAGAGGTTAGGAGGATTTTCTCATCTGGTTTGGCTATGTCAAGAACTGCAGTGAGTCCGAGTGGTGAAGCGCCTGAGTAAGTGTTTCCGATTTGTGGTGATAAGAGTCCTTGGAGAAGTTGGTCTTCTGTGAAGCCGAGTTTCTTGGCTGCTTGGCGAGGGAATTTGCCATTTGGCTGGTGTGGGACAAAATAGTTGATGTCTTTTGGTTCTAAGCCGAGTCCGTTCATCATGTTTTTTGATGCAGTGAGAATGTGTTTGAAATATGCTGGCTCTCCTGTGAAGCGTCCGCCGTGGCGAGGGTATGCTTGCCGTTCTCTGCGCCAGAAATCTGGAGTGTCTGTGGTGAAAGAGCGGGTGCCGTTGAGTTTTGCAATTAAATTGGCCTTTCCGATTATGAATGATGCTCCACCAGCTGCTGCAGTGTATTCTAATGCTCCTCCTGGTGCTCCCTGCGAAGTGTCTGAGCCTACTGCTACTCCATATTCGATCATTTCTGCTTTGACTAATCCGAAAATTGCCTGCATTGAAGCTGTGCCGGCCTTGCAGGCGAATTCGAAGTCAGCTGCGGTTAGGTTTGGAGTTGCTTCTAAAGCTTCTGCGAGAATTGTTGCAGTTGGTTTAACTGCGTAAGGGTGGGATTCAGAGCCGACATAAACTGCGCCGATTCTTTTTGGATTGATTCTGGCTCTCAGCATAGCGTTTCTGCTTGCTTCAACTGCAATTGTTGCAGTGTCTTCATCTGGTGCTGGAACTGATTTTTCATCGACTTTCAAGCCTTTTCTCATTGTTTCAGCGTCCTGCCCCCATACTTTCGCTATTGCTTCTACTTTGATTCTGTAAACTGGGATGTAAGAGCCGTAGCCGACTATACCAACGTCCATGGGGGAAATTTGGTTGGTGAGTTTTAAATGATTACGAACTAGAAGAAAAAATTGCAGTTAATGGTAAATTATTTGCAGAGGTGCGTGATAGTAAACATTATTAACCCACAATTCTTTGTTCTATTATGGATTTGGAAAAGCGCATAGAGCTTATTACAAGAGAACCGATTGAAGAAGTTATTACTAATGAGGATTTGAAGAGTTTGTTAGAGACAAAGACAACGCCAAGAGCTTATGATGGGTTTGAGCCGAGTGGGTTGTTACACTTGGCATCTGGGATTATGCGTGTAGAGAAGATTAACGACTTGCTAAAAGCAGGTGTTGGGTTTACTCTTTTTATAGCAGATTGGCACGGTGCATTGAATAATAAGTTTAACGGGGATGAAAAATTAATAAAAAATGCTGGAGAGTATATGATAGAAGGGTGGAAGGCATGTGGTTTGGATACAAAAAAAGTCAAATTGGTTTGGGCTTCTGATTTAGTTGAAGAAGAAGGATATTGGGAAGGAGTGATGAGATTTGCAATGAAGACTTCATTAAAACGTGCCATAAGAACTGCTCCGATTATGGGAAGAGAAGAAAGTGATGATCTTCTGACATCTCAAGTGCTTTATCCGTTTATGCAGGCTTACGACCCATTCCATATGAAAATTGACATACTCCAGCTTGGGATGGATCAGAGAAAAGTGACAATACTTAGTAGAGAAATGGCAAAGAAGATGAAACTGCCAAAACCAGTTCTTTTGCATCACCATTTACTTGCGGGTTTGCAGGGTGTTGATGTTGGAAGGATGGGGCAGGAAGACACTGAGTCTGGGGCCGATGCTAAGATGAGCAAGTCAAAACCAACTAGCTGTATTTTTATTCATGATAGCACAGAAGAGGTCCAAAATAAATTGAAAACAGCACATTGTCCGCCAAAAGTTGTGGAAGGGAATCCGATTTTAGAGATGTGGAGATATATTATTTTCAGGAAGATTAAAGGTTATACTATTAAGAGGCCGGCTAAGTTCGGCGGAGATTTGGAGATTCAGGATTATGATGAGCTGGAGAAACTGTATTCTAGCGGGAAACTGCATCCAATGGATTTGAAAAATGCTACTTCTGAGGTTATGGATAAGATTCTTGCTCCTGTTAGGAAGCATTTTGAGAGAGGAAAGGCGAAAGAGTTATATGAAATTGTGAGAAAGGCTAAAGAGATTTGAGATGGTCTTCAAAAAACATAAAGGCATAAGAGAAGTAAGAATAGAAAGAGCAAAAAAAGTATTGAGATTTATAGAAATTCATCCAGAACTTTCACGTAAAGAAATTGCTGAGAATCTTGATATTAAAGAATTGGCAATGAAAGACGTTTTTGGATGGATAGTGCTTTGGGCAAAGGAAAAGAGAAGCGTACAAAAAATAGTGGAGAAACATGAAGAAACACGAATTGAAAGAATAGCAAAGGAGATTTTGAGATATATAGAAAAACGCCCAGACACTTCATACAGAGAACTTGTTAAGAAGTTGAATGCTAGTATTACAATAATTTCAAAGAGCATGAATCTGATTATTGTTTGGGGAGAAACAGATCCGAAGATAAAGAAAATATGGGAAAGGTATAAGAAAAAGGTGTAAGAGATAGGATGAAAAGGGAATAATAGCAGATGTTCTCTGCCCCACCACTCATTTTATAAATTCAGACATTCTAGTAAAACACATGACAGAGCACACTTTCTGCTTGCTGGATATTGACTATGAACTGGTTAATGGGAAAGCAGTTATCCGGATGTTCGGCAGGACAAAGCAGGGGAAAAGTATTGTTGTTACTGACAAGTCTTTTGAGCCTTACTTTTACGCGCTTCTAGATGATGGTTTTGATGCTGTAAAGAAGAAATTGCTTGAGAAAAAGACTCCTGATTATGAAATTGTTAAAGTTGAGAAGGTGAAGAAGCTGTTCAAGACTAAGGAAACAGAGTTTGCAAAGGTTTACACCAAGAATCCGATGCAGGTGAGAGAGGCCAGGGAAGCTGTTAAGCGAATGGATGGTGTGAAAGATTATTTTGAAGCTGACATTCTGTTTGGACGAAGGTATATTTTGGATAAAAAGCTGGAGCCGATGACTATGGTTAAAGTTAAAGGAATTCCTTTTGATTCTCCGCTGAAAGTTGATATTGCAATTGATATGAATGGAGAACCGGAAGCATTAGAAGGGGAAATTCCGAAATTGAATGTTGCAAGTTTTGATATTGAAGCTTATTCTCCAAAAGGATTGCCTCAGCCAGAGAATGATCCGATGATAATGCTGAGTGTGGCTAGTGATGATAAGAAAAAAGTGTTTTCAACAAAAGAAGGGCCTGGTTTTGTTAAAGTTGTGAAGGATGAGAAAGGAATTTTGGAAGAATTTGAGAAGTTTTTGGAAAAAGAGGACATTGATGTTATTACTGCTTACAACTCTGATAATTTCGATATGCCATATCTTTCAACTAGGGCGAAATTGTTGAAACACAAAATTAAGTTAGGAAGGGATGAGAGAGGAATAAATCTGAAGAGTAAGGGTAGATATCATTCTGCAGGGGTGACGGGTAGGGAGCATATTGATCTTTTCCATTATGTGAATATTATTCTAAGGGGTGCGCTTGGTCAAGTTAATAAAAGGACTTTGAAGAGTGTTGCTGGCCATTTTCTGAAAGAGGAAGAAGGGAAAAAGGATATTGACTGGAAGCAAATTGACAAATACTGGAAAGGAAGTAAGAAAGATTTGGACACACTTTATGAATATTCTATGACTGATGCTGTTGTTACAAAGAAATTGTCAGATATTTTCATGCCTAGGGAATATGAAATTGCGAAATTAGTGAGGGTGCCGTTGTTTGATGCCAGCAGAACCACTTACGGGCAATTAGTTGAGGCTTATTTGATGTGGAATGCTGTTGAACGGAATGAAGTTATTCCAAACAGGCCAGTTGATGAGGAAAGGGAAGCGCGGGCAAGAACTGAAGCATTTGAAGGCGCATTTGTGCTTGAGCCGGAGAAGGGAATGCATGAAAATGTTGCTCTGTTCGATTTCAGGTCGCTGTATCCAACAATTATTATTTCTCACAATATTGACCAGAGTACAATTGATTGTGATTGTTGCAAGGGAAAAGCCAAGAAAGTTGCTGGCGGACACTGGTTCTGTCAGAAGAAAAAGGGCTTGATGCCTATTATTTTGAAGGATATTTTGGAGAAGCGGGTTGAGATTAAGAAAGAACTGGCAAAGCAGAAGAAAGGCTCAGATGAGTATGTCAGATTGAATAATACTCAGTATGCTTTGAAGATTTTGGCGAACTCTGCTTATGGTTATTTAGCTTATCGTGGTTCTCGGTGGTATACTCGAGATGGGGCAAGTTCTGTTACTGCGCTTGGAAGAGAGTATATTAAGAAAATTGTTAGTATTGCTGAGAAAGAATTTGACTTGAAACCGGTTTATGGAGATACTGATTCTATTTTCATCACAACTAAGGATGAAAGCCCGAAAATTAAGGAGATTGGAGTAAAATTCCAGAAGAAAGTGAATGATGAACTGCCTGGAGTTATGGAACTGGAGTTTGAGGACTTGTTCAAGCGCGGGGTTTTTGTTGCAAAGAAGCGGTATGCAATGATTAATGACAAGGATGAATTGAAAATTAAGGGTTTGGAGTTTGTCAGAAGGGACTGGTCGCCGATTGCGAAAGAGACTCAGAGGAAAACCATTGAAACTCTTTTGAAAGATGGTGATGTTGAGAAAGCTTTTAAGATTGTGCGAGCTGTTGTGAAGCGGATTACTGATGGCGATGTTACTGTTGAGGATCTGGCTGTTTATACTGATTTGTCACGTCCGCTGGAGAAATATTTGGTTACTGCTCCCCATGTTGCAGTTGCTAAAATAATGAAAAGGAATGGAGAGGATGTTCGGACTGGAACAACTATTGGTTATGTTATTTCTGAAGGTGGTGGTTTAGTGAGCGAGAGAGCTAAGCCAGTTGAAGGGTTTAATATCAAGACTTATGACAAGAAATATTATATTGAGCATCAGATTATTCCTGCTGTTTCAAGAGTGATGGAGGCGCTTGGCTATGGAGAAGATGAATTGATGGGGAAGAAGCAAGGGAAGCTGAGTGAGTATTTTGGATGAAAATCATACTGCTTGGAGAGGCACATGTAAGTAACACAAAAATATCTACAAGTATTAAGGATATTAAAAATAAGCAGGTTCATTTAATACAAGAGGAATATGTTGGAGGCTGCTCAGAAGAGGACTGGTATGAGTATATACAAAGATACCAAGATTTTAAGAAAGATACAGAAAGATATGGGGAATACGTAACAGCAAAGGAACGAGCAGGGACAGTACAGAACGAAATCAAACTTAGAAAAGAGCTACCAAACCCTTTGAAAGTGCAATATGGTGTTATTCAAAAAAAAGCCCGCGACCTGAGTGGAGAGATGGGTGTGGAAAAAACACGAGAAATAATAGAGCAGTTGATTGATAATGAGAACATAGTAAGCACAAAACTGTGTGATTACAGAGAAACAAACAGCAAAACAATCCATGAATTGAAGAGGATCAATCAAGAGTATATGGGATTTGAAAGTGTATTTGATATACAAACATTTACAGTTGAGCTTGTATGTTTCTACGAAATACTGAAAAATAGAGATAAAGATTATGTTATTTGTTATACTGGAGAGATGCACAAGCAATTACTAGGAGAATTATTGAAATTTTTTAGGAAAAAGTATACGATAGGATTTGAAACAAATATTGGATCTTTGTTTAAATTAAGAGTGATTGAATTAAAAAAATTACTGAACACTCTTAGAAAAAAAGAGGGTTCAAAAAAAGCAGTGATGATTACATTGTATGACAAAATACATGCTGCATTGAAACTAAAAGGAGATGTGTAAATAATGGATAAATTATACGAAGCAATCAAAGTTTTGAGGGAAGGTGGAGTTATTGTTTATCCTACTGAAACTGTTTACGGATTGGGTGCTGATATTTTTAATGAGGAAGCTGTTAAGAAAGTTTATGCTTTGAAGGGCAGGAAGTTTGACAAGCCGCTTTCAGTTGCAATGAGACGGGAGGATATGGATGAGTTTTGTTTTGTGAGTGATACGCAGTTAATTGATTTGGAAGCTGCTTTACCTGGGCCAGTTACAATTGTTGCTAAGAAAAAGAAAGTGCCGGATTGGGTGACTAATACTGATTTTGTCGGGATTCGGGTCCCAGATCATCCTGATGCTTATGAGCTTGTTTCAAGGTTTGGGCCGATTACAAGTACTAGTGCTAATAAAGCTGGGGGGAAGAGTCCTGTTAAAGTTGAGGAAATTCCGAAGAGTATTTTGGACAAGGTGGATTGTGTGATTGATGATGGGGAAACAAGATATAAACAGGGAAGTACTGTGATTAAAGTAACTGATAGTATTGAAATATTGAGAGAGGGAGCATGGAAGAAGAAATAATCCAAAAATACAAACAAGCTGGCGCAATTCTGAAGAAAGCGCAAGAGCTGGCGAAAGAATTAGTTAAACCTGGCGCTAGTGTTTTGGAAATTACTGATAAAATTGAAGATAAAATTCGAAAAGATGGCGGACAGATTGGATTTCCGCTGAATGTTTCTATTAACGAGAATGCTGCACACTTTACGCCTGATTTGAATTGTGATTTAACTTTTGGGAAAGATGATTTAGTGAAGATTGATATTGGGGTGCATGTTGACGGTTATATTGCTGATTCTGCTATTACTTTGAGTATGAATAATTGTGAGGAGCACAAGAATTTGATAAAAGCTGCAGAAGCTGGATTGAAGGCTGCTTTAGATATTGCAAAACCTGGAGTTACGCTGGGTGAGCTGGGAACTGCGATTGAAACTGCTATAACTGAGTTTGATGTTGTTCCGATTTCGAATTTGACTGGACATTTACTTGAGGAATATAATTTGCATGCTGGAATTTCAATTCCGAATGTGAAAAATGATTTGGATATTGCTCTGGAGGAAGGGATTGCAGTTGCTATTGAGCCGTTCAGCACAAATGGCGCTGGAATGGTTGCTGATATGAAAGATGTTTATATTTACGAGTATTTGCAGGACAAGCCAACAAGGAATAGAGAGGCCAGGAAGATTTTGGAAATGGCAAAGAACGAGTTTGGTGGGTTGCCGTTTGCAATTAGATGGGTTGAAAAGGAATTTGGGAAACTGAAGGCCAGGATGGCGATAAATGAGCTTGCGAAGAGCAAGGCACTGTATCAATATCCGGTTTTGCGGGAAAAAGAGAATGGATTGGTTGCGCAGGCCGAACACACAGTTTTAATACTCGATAATCCTATTGTCACAACGAAATAATGGCAAAACGAGTCTGGTTCACTAAAGAGAAATTCAAATTACTTGTAGATGACCAAGTCGTTGAGTTCACAGCACTTGGAGGGAATTTGTTCTTCGGATTTGTGTTTGTGATAATGTTTTTGTCTGGATTTGTTGATGTTGCAAGAGTTCTTTTTATTAGTATAATTCTGTTTACTGGTATTAGTTTGGGAATAAAATATTATTTCAGCAGAACCAGGCCGAATAAAGTGAGTTTGAAACATGCTAGTGTTTTTGAAAAGATGAATGATGCTTCTTTCCCGAGTATTCATTCTGGTAGGGCGATTATTTTGGGATATGTTGTTGGTCCGATTTTGCCTGGATATGCCAAATGGTTTTTCTATGTTGCAATGATTGGGATACCGATTAGTAGGATTATTTTGAAAAAGCATTTCTGGAGTGATGTTATTGCTGGCGCTTTGATTGGATTTTTGGTTGCGTATGGTGTTAATCTTTTGATATAGATTCGGGTAGTCAGTTGTCAGGTTCTCAGCACTCAGTATTTTGACTACTGACGACCGACTACTGGTGCCTAAATAAATATATACAACCCCTCCCTATACACATGTATAGAAATGGAAGAAAAAACACTCAAGCAACGGAATCTGATTCTGCGCACTATGGCGAAAGCGCGGGCAGAGGACGGTCTGGAGTTCTTGTGGATTAGGGAGATTACAAGACGGACTGGGCTGAATATGGGGACTGTTACTTGGGTTTTGTATCGTTATTTGACTCCGGATTATGTTGAGTTTCCGGAAGTTGATGCGCTTCTGCAGAAGGGTTTGAAGATCCGGCCAATCAAGCTGAAGGACAATATTTACAACCAGATGATAGGGAAAGGTAAGGGAAAAGAAGAGCCAAAAGCAGAGTAAGTTAGATGTTTGAGGTTGGAAGTTGGAGGTTACAACTTAAGTTTTTTCATCAAACAACCAAGGCGATTACCAATTTTAGTTATTTGTTTAGAAAAAGTTAGAGAATCTGTTTGTGAGATATAGTTAAGTTTAGTTGAAATTCTTATAAATGAGTCAAGTTCTTTCAACGAGCCCATTGAATTATGTAAAAATCTTAAAAAATCTGCATTGCTACTTCTACCAGTTCCCTCTGCAATATTAGCACATATAGACGTCGAAGCTCGGCGCATTTGTGATATCAAGTTATATATTTCAGTTTGTGGAAACTTTTTTGTTAGATTGTATATATCAGAAACTAAGTCTTCTGCCTCCTGATAAACTTCAAGATTTATGTAGTTCTGCATAAAAGATGAGAAAAAGTTGATCATTTATTAAGTTTTTTTAACTTTTGTGAGTTTATTTAGTTAACACATCAGACATCAAACCTCTAACATCAAACCACTATACCACAACCTATTTAACCACTAAAATTCAACAAAAACTATCTTTAATTAGAGGGGATTATCATGACTAAAAAAGAAGAAAAACCAGAAGCACAAACACCAGTTGAGCAGCCTAAAAATGAGGATGCTGACATGGAAAAGCAATTGGAATCAGAGGATGAAAGACTGCCTTTTCCAAATGCTAGAGTAGTTGCATTAATGAAGCGCGAGCTTGACAAGGAGAAGATTATTCGAGCCCGTGTTAAAAAGGAAATGAATGAATTTTTGGGCAGGATTGTTGCAAATGTTGCTCGTGAAATGAACAAAAGCCCTTATACTGTTATTGAAGGCGGAGATTTGCACCGCGCTATTAAGAAATATGAGAAAATGGAAGAGATTTCTTCACAGAAAGAGAGGCTTGTTGGCTATATGGACAGAATTAAGCAGGATTGCAATGTTCTGATTTCAGATGTTGAGAGGTCTTTTGATTTAGAAGGGAAGATGAAGGCTTTTAATGCTAAGAAGGTTGAGGAAGCTCCTGCTGAAGGCGCTGTGGGTGACGAGGAAAAATAAAAATTTTAAAATTCGAGTCACACACAGTGAAAGCACCAGCTGAAGAATAAATACTTTTCAGTTAAGTCGAACCAATTTCAAGTAAATTGTTTAACCCCTTCCGAGCGAAGCGAGGAATGGGGTTCATGCAGTATGCGCCACACTCCGAGGCGCCACTCAAGAACAAATTGACAAATTTAACAAATTCAAATATTCGCGGAGTTTTAGAGAGGGATAATTAAACCCTCTCTTAAATTCTAATAGATTTTTACTCTATACACTCGCAGTAGAAGCCAGGGCGCTTGGAAGTGCATTTAAGCCAGTCGTAGTCTTTCTGAGACCTTGTGTTTGTCCTGCATCTCCACTTCAGCGGAGTTTCACAAAGTGTGTGTATTTTGTACAGTTCCATTCCAGCGTAGGTCTGTGGGAGCATGCTTCCGTCAGTTCTTCGCCATACAAAGTTATTTCTGACATCCATGCATTCCCAGCGAGCAACCACATTGTCTGTTGCAGATAACATTCCGGCCGGGCTTCCGCCAACCAGCAGTCCCGCTACAAAAAGCAGTGCTATAATAAAAAGTCCG
>DAPM01000005.1 GCA_002502135.1 archaeon UBA543 | reverse complement strand
AATAAAAAGTCCGCTGTATGCCACGTGTTTGTTGTCCATTGCAAGATTATAGTGACGTTTAAACTATAAAAAGCTTACTAGCAAGCACCGTTATTACATCTGCAGTTCACATATTCATATTCAGGAGTGTCGAAAGGACCGCAGAATGACTCATTTAGATAATTTGAGTTTAGACAAGAGTCAGTAGCA
Source organism: archaeon UBA543 (assembly GCA_002502135.1). Classification (GTDB taxonomy): domain Archaea; phylum Undinarchaeota; class Undinarchaeia; order Undinarchaeales; family UBA543; genus UBA543. The sequence goes on along the minus strand of DAPM01000005.1, from coordinate 59,409 downwards.
CCCTGCTGGCCGTGGAAAGTTATAGTGCCCCTTACTGGGTAATTCTTACCACCATCTGAATCAAAACAATTTGGCTGTTGTTGCTGAGGAAGAATACACTTACCATCCTGACAAACCTTACCAGACTCTGCACAATCCATATCAGAACCAAAACAATAACCATCTACCATACCATATTCTAAGATACCTGTTTGGTTGGTATTCGAACAAGTGTCTGTGCCAACAAAACCATCAGTACAGGAACATGTGCCTTTTGCATTAAGATTCCAACCGCCGTCAGTGTCTGTGCAGAATGCTGCCCGGGCTGCTGGTGCTCTGGTTTGAGCTATTGGTTCAGTACATTCGCAGTAATAGTTCTGATGGCTGTAATCTGTCCACCAACGTGAAGAATAGCAGTAAAGTGAATCTAGAGACCTTGTGTCAGCTATACTTGTTTTGCAGACAAACTCCTGATTAGCTGTACAGTCACTAGATCTCCTGTTCAAAGTTCCTAGTTGAGTGGCACGGCCGATTGTTCCGCTTGTTCGCTCCCATTGCCACACATCCCTCCAGCCGAACCAAAGTTTAGTATAGACAAGATTACATTCCCATCTTGCAACTACTCTTTCAGAATTAGATCCAATTGAAGCTGTGCCTCTAAAAGAAGGTCTGTAAGCAATAACAGTGCTGGCTAAGAGTAAGGTCAGTATTAGAATGGTTGTAACTGCAATGAGTCTCTTTTTCATAAGTATCCCCTTAAAAAAACTAGTGCTGGCACTATTATAAAAAGTTTTGGGAGAGCACGGTTTTTACGCGCGCTCCAAAGTAGTATTTAGACTTCGTCTATATCCATACCTAATTCACATTTGATGCATAGTGTGAGAACGTCTTGTATAGTGTCATCACAGGTTTGTCCAGGTTGAAGGTCAAAGGTATCAGTTGTCCAAGTACCGCCCTCTAACTCACATTCTTCCCACATATTAGCATTAAAAGCAACACAAGTCCAAATAGCATTTCCTTCTTGAGGAGGGCAAGTAACTAGTTGCTTGTTTTGTGGTTTAGGTTTGTCTGTAACACATCTTCCAGCAATACATTTCATGTCAACTGAAAATCCAGCACAATCAGAATCTTTAAAGCACTCTGGCTCGTCTTCTTCAAAACCGTCATCTGCGCCAGCATCGACGTCAGGTAATCCTGCATCGTCAGGAATTGCTTTGTAGTAGTCTCTCACACAAACATCAGCCTGAAGTATATAACCTTCAGGGCATGTGCATGTTGGTTTAACAACAGCTGCTTGAACCATAGGATTTATTAGTCCTGTTCCAGAATCAGTAGGAGCAAATTGGTTTTTTTCCACGAATTTGCCTGTAAATCCTTCACTGTAACCGCCGAAATAAACAAGAGTTCCAGCAACCAGGATTAGTGCCATTATAAAAAGTCCGCCATATACGAGGTATTTGCTTTCCATAGTAAGAAAAAGGTGTCTGTAATAGTATAAAAACCTTGTTTTAGCAACGTGCAGCGCCTTTTGAGTTGTATATGCCGATTACATCCATATAGTGAATATAAGTTGATTTTTTCCAATTATACATGTCCCAAAGGTTATTGGAAGTAGCATCAATAGAGTACCAGAGTTCTTTGTACTTCACAACTACGAATGCGTGGGTTTTAGTGTATGCAACATATGATTCAAAGCCTTGATTTTCAAGAAGTGCTGCGAGCAGGTTCGATTTTCCAGTGCAATCGGCATAGCCGGACTGTAGAATTATGTCAATGCTGCGGAATTCCAGGAATTTTTTGTAAACAATATTGTAGAGAACCCAAGAGTGGATTTCCTCTATTAGTTCCAAGCCGCCATTTTCAAAAGTTCTGGAGAGTTTTATAACGCTTGGGTGGTTTGGGAGAATTTGTTTTTGATATGGCGAACCGTCAAAAATTTTGCAGGATTCTGGATTGAAAGCAGTATAGATTGGTGCGTCTTCGAAAAGCGTGATTACTTGTGTGTTTGTTAGTGTTTCTGCAGGTGTGTCTGGAATAGGAGCTAATGGCTCGAAGAATATGTCGGTTACGAAGATTGTGGATGCTAGAATGATAATTCCGAACAAGAGTGTCTTCCGCCTCATACTGAAACAGTGGTGGAGATAATATAAAAAACTATCCCAGATACTTCAGATCGTCTTTGCTAACTCCGCCGCCTGCTGTTTTCTTGAAGCGTTTGAGGATATTATCGTATGCGTGCTTCATTTCATCATTCATTGTCGGGTTGATTTTTGCTATAGCATCTGTGAAGTGTTTCATACTGACTTCTTTTGCATCCTTATCCTCTCGTAATGCAGTTATTGCAGCTTCCTTACAAACTCCTGCAAGATCTGCACCAACGCATCCTTCAGTCTGCTCTGCAAGTTTGTCAAGGTTAACGTTTTTGAGTGGCATTTTTGCAGTGTGAACTTCAAGAATTTTCTTTCTAGCTTCTTTTTCAGGAACTGGAATCAAAATGTGTCTGTCGAATCTGCCAGGACGTAGGAGACCAGGGTCGATCATGTCTGGCCTATTTGTGCTTGCCAGGACAACTACGTTTTCCAAATCCTCCATTCCGTCAAGCTCAGTTAGGAGCTGGTTGACCACGGTTTCTGTTACGTGTGAGCCAGATTCGCGGCCCCTGAGAGGTGCTAGTGCGTCCAGTTCGTCAAAGAAAATTATGCTTGGCGCTACCTGTCTTGCTTTTTTGAAAATCTTTCTGATTCCGCGCTCAGATTCTCCAACCCATTTGGACAGGAGTTCTGGTCCTTTAACTGAAATAAAGTTTGAATTAGACTCATTAGCAACTGCTTTTGCCATCATTGTTTTTCCAGTTCCAGGTGGGCCGTAGAGAAGTACTCCTCGTGGAGGTTCAATCCCCATTCTCTTGAACATTTGAGGGTTCTTGAGCGGCCATTCCACTGTTTCCTTGAGTTGCTGTTTTGCAGTTTCTAAACCACCAACATCTGTCCATTTTACTTTTGGAATTTCAACTAAAACTTCACGCATTGCACTTGGTGAAACATTTTTCAGACCGTTCTGGAAGTCGTTGTTGGAAACGCGAAGGCTATCTAGAATTTCCTGTGGGATTTTGGCACCTTCCTCAAGATTCAGTTTTGGAAGAACTTTTCTCAATGCACTCATAGCTGCTTCTTTTACAAGAGATTCCAGGTCAGCGCCGACATATCCGTAAGACACATCTGCCCATTTGTCAAGATTTACATCTTTTTCAAGTGGCATTGCTCTTGTGTGGATTTGCAGAACTTCTTTCCTACCTTTTCGGTCTGGGACTCCGATTTCGATTTCTCTGTCGAAACGACCACCTCGTCTGAGCGCAGTATCTATTGCATCCTGTCTGTTTGTAGCAGCGATAACAACTACTTTTCCTCTGGATTTCATTCCGTCCATAAGGGCGAGTAGTTGGGCTACAACTCTTCGCTCAACTTCTCCTGTTACTTCCTCTCTTTTTGGAGCTATAGCATCGATTTCGTCAATGAAAATTATGCTAGGAGCGCTTTTTTCAGCATCTTCGAAAACTTTTCTCATGTTTTCTTCAGACTGACCGTAGAATTTGCTCATAAGTTCTGGACCGTTGATTGCGAAAAAGTTGGAGCTGGTTTCATTTGCAACTGCTTTTGCTAATAGTGTTTTTCCAGTTCCTGGTGGGCCGTAAAGCAGAACTCCTTTTGGTGGTTCTACTCCGAGTTTTTCAAAAAGTTCTGGGTGTTTTAATGGGAGTTCAATCATCTCGCGGACTTTTCTAATTGCGTCTCCACATCCGCCAATATCTTCGTAAGTGACTGTTGGAATCTTCTCCATTTCTTTTATTTCAACTGCTTCTGGATTGATTACAACTTCAGTTTTGTCAGTGATTATAACTGGGCCTTTCGGTTTTGTACTAGCGACTACGAATTTAAGTCCTGGGAACCCGGACATTGGAGAGAATCCTCCGCCGAGCATTGAGGAAAATATTTCTGAGAATGGGTCGCTCATGCGCTGTCTTGAAGCTCTGAGTGGTGAGATAAGATCGCCTTTCATTACGGGTCTGCCCATTAGGCTTTTTTCTAATCCTGCACCTTGTATTTGAATTTGAATTCCTTTTTGAGCTGGGGCAATTATTACCTGGTCTGCTTCTTTTATGTCTGCTTTTGATAAATTGACAACTTCTCCGATTCCTGCTTCAGAGTTTTTTCTTAGAAGACCATCCATGCGGACAACGCCCATTCCAACGTCGCTAGGGTATGCTTTAGCTGCTACTGCTACTGATAATCGTTTTCCTTGAACTAAAACTATGTCTCCTGGAGCAACACCAATTGCTTGCATGGTCTTGGAGTCGAATCGGATAATACCTTTTTCAGCATCTTCCGGCATTGCCTTAGCTACCTTTAGTTCGATTTCAGGCCCTTTAGGCTGTTCTTCTGATTTTGGTTTGTCTGTCATTTTATCTCTGCCTTGATTTCATTTGCTGGACAAGTTTGCCCAGGTCTGAACTCATGAGCTCTTCGATTTCTTTTATTTCCGTTAAGAGGCGTGCGCGCTCGTTAAATACTTGCTTGGCAAGTGTTGTGCGAATCCAATCAGCTTTGCTGATTTTGAGTGCAGTGCACACTTCGTTTAGCTCTTGAGAGAGTGGCTCGGATATTCTTATATTTATTTGTATTGATTTCATGGTAGTAAAGCGTAGCAATTGATAGCAATTGATGTATTTAAGGGTTATGTTTAACTCCATAAACTCACAAAAGTTAAAAAAAGTTAATAAATTGTGGGTGTTTTGATGTTTTATGGAAGATCGAACATTAATGCTATTAGCAGTTTTTACTTCAGTAATTGGGATTGTGGTGCTTTGGTTTGCTTGTGCTAATCACGAACCGCCGATTTTCGAACTAACTGATGTAAGTGATGAGTTGTTGGGGAAGGTTGTTACTATTAGTGGGGTGTTAGATTCTGTAAAGATTTATGATTCGGTGGTTGTGGCTCAGTTTGAAGAAAGTGAGTTGATTTTGTTTGGATTCAAAAGCAGTATGCCGATTATTAAAAGTGGAGATTTTGTTACTGTTACTGGCGAGGTAAAGGAATATAAGGGAGAGCTGGAAATAGTACCAAGTAAATTAGAGGATGTTTTAGTTGGCAGTTGAAAAATTAGAGCACAATGGCAAGGAGGTTTTCCTAGTCGGGACTGCGCATGTTTCCAAGAAGAGTAGAGATGAGGTTACTGATATTATTAAGACAGAGAAACCGGATGTTGTTGCAATTGAGTTGTGTGAGAATCGTTATCATGCGCTGAAAAATAAGGAAGCGTGGCAGGATACTCAGATTAAGGATGTGATTAAGCAAGGGCAGACATATTTGTTCCTTTCGAGTTTAATATTGTCTAATATTCAGAGGAAAATTGGAAAGGAATTGGGTATTGATCCTGGTGCTGAGATGTTGGCTGCTATTGAAACAGCAGAGAAAAGCGGGGCCAAGCTGGTTTTCCTGGACAGGGATGTGCAAGTGACTTTGAAACGGGCTTTCAATGCTATGCCGTTGATGGAGAAACTGAAAGTTGTGAAGTCGCTATTTTTTGATACTTTGACTGCAGATGTTGATGAAGCATTTGTTGAGAATTTGAAGAAAGAAGATGTACTTGCTGATGCTATGGAAGAGCTGGCTCGGACTGCCCCAAGTGTGAAGAGGATTTTAGTTGATGAGAGAGATGTGTTTATGGCCGGAATGCTGCAGAGGGCTGAAGGGAAGAAGATTGTTGCTGTTGTTGGTGCTGGGCATGTTGAAGGGATTAAGAGGTATATTGACAAGCCGATTACGTTTTCAAAATTGCAGACTGTTCCGAGGAAAAGGAAGAAGCTGAAGATTGGTGGACTTGTGATCCCTGCGCTTCTGCTTGGTTTGCTGATTTATGGTTTTGTTACTAAAGGAATTGGAACTACTTTGAATATGCTAATGTGGTGGTTTTTGATTAATGGAACGCTTTCTGCTGTCGGTGCTGCAGCTGCTTTTGGTCATCCGTTATCGATGTTGACTGCTTTTGTTGCTGCACCATTTACTTCTGTGAATCCGCTGTTAGCTGCTGGATGGTTTGCAGGATATGTTGAAGCTAAAATTCGCAATCCCAAAGTTAAAGATTTTAAGAGTTTGAATAAGTTGGATAGTTTCAAGGCTTACTGGAAGAACAGAGTTACTCGTGTTTTGCTGGTTGTTGCTTTTGCTAATTTGGGAAGTATTGTAGGAACATTTATAGCATTGCCAGTTGTAGTTAGTTTGTTATGAAAAAGTGGTGGGGTTGTGAAGATTGTGGCAAGGAATTTAAGGGTAAAATGAGAGGGTTTTTTAGTAGGAAGTCACCAATCTGCCCAAAATGTGGAAGTAAAGAGACACTATATATTACAAATAAAAATTATGGTAGGACAGAGAGAATTCCAGATTAACTCTGTAAACTCACAAAAGTTAAAGAAAATTTATAAGGTTTAGAAAACTCGCTAGTTTTATGAAGATTTTCAAGAGGAGAGAGTTTGATATTGGAACTAGAATTAAGAGTTTGAAGGAGTTTGGGAATGATTATGTTGCTACTGGCTCTAGTAGGATTGATAAAATGCTGGGTGGCGGGCTTCCTGTTGGTTTTGTAACGCATGTTTTTGGTCCGCCAGGGAGCGGAAAAACTAATTTGTGTTTATCTGCTGCTTCTAAAGTTGGGAAAAATGAGAAAGTTCTGTTTATTGATACTGAAGGTGGGTTTTCGCCAGAGAGGCTGCAGCAGATTTGCGGAAAACTGCCTGAGAATTTCTTTGTGAAACAGCCAAAAGATTTTGATGAGCAGGGGCGAGTTGTTAGAGGGCTTGGGAGAGTGCTTGATGATAAATTCAAGTTGGTGGTTATTGATTCTGTTGTTAGTTTGTATCGGTTGAGGATTGATAATAAACGGGATAAAGTGTTGGAGATGGCAAGGGAATTGGGCAGGGAGCTGGCGCAGTTGTCGAAGTTGGCAAGGGAGAATAAGCTGGCTGTTGTTGTTAGCAATCAGGTTTACAGTTCTTTTGACGGTAAGGAGGAGATTGTTCCAGTTGGCGGAGATACCCTAATGTACTGGTCAAAACTGATTTTGGAATTGAAAAAAGAGAAGGAAGACGGGTTCAGAAGCATTATTATACGGAAACATCCTCACAAACCCGAGGGCAAAGGACTGAAATTCAAAATAAGCAGTTCTGGGCTTGAATGAAGAAACAGGTAAAATTGAGTGATGTTGCAAAGCCAGGAGCAGTGCTGGCAGGTGTAGTGATAGTTCTGGTTGTTTTGCTGTTTACTCCTGCTGTTAATGCAATGGGTTGGTTGAGTTTGATTTTGCTGTCAATTGCGATTTTGTTTTCACGGATGTTTGTTGGGACAGAGTATGGTATTTCTGTTGCTTATTTTTTGTTCTTTGGAATTGCATTTGGAATTAATTGGTGGGTTGGGTTGCTTGTGGCAGTTCTTACTGGTGTTGCGCAGAGTTTGCTGTCTACACGGGAGACTCCGATTGATTTTTGTTTGAGAAAAGATGTTGGAACTGCTGTTAGGCAGACAATTCGGTTTGGATTGGTTTCTGTTGCGCTTGGTGTTATGGGCTGGTTTATGGGGCCAGGTTGGATGATGCAGAACCTTATTCTGGTTTATCTAGGTTTGTTAGTTGTATTTTGGGTGATTTTGTATGATGTTCCTAGGTTGGTTTTGGGCACTGCGCCTGTTTGGAAGGTTGTTGCGTTGGTTACAATGTCACTTTTGATAAATTGGAAGCTTATTGAGATTTTTGGGATGAGATATATTGGTTGGTTAGCTGGTTTAGTGTGACAACGCAAAAGATATAATCAAGCTCTGACTACTATATACTATGACCAAGGTCGAGGGGTTAGAGTTAGCAACAGATGGTTTTCATTATTCTATTATTCATAATAATCGCGAACTGAATGTGAGTTTTCCAAAAACTAATGTTGTTTATGGGAATGCTCCGTTTATTGGGGATATTATGATCAAAGAAGGGGAAGCTGAAGTTGGTAGGATTACTTGGTATGGAATTAAGAATGTTCTTGACAGGAAACCAGATATGCTTGAGAAGGAAATTACATTGAAGCATCTGAACAAATGGGACTTGCATGATATTTTGGGTGCGATTAAGAAGTATGAGACTAATTACAAAACCAGGAAGCTGAGTATTGGAATGTATAATGATATTGCTAATGTTGCGAATGCTGTTTATTATTTGATTAATAAGTTTTGAACGGAAAGTTTAAGACCATAGAGAATAATCAGATAGTATGGAATTTACAAAAGCGGAAACTCGGAAGATCAAGGAAAAATTTGATGAAATTGAAGAAACGGTTAAGCATATTGAAAATGCGGAGAAAAGATTAGAGGAAATAAAAGGGGTGAGTGTGCATAGATTTAAACATATACGATGAGATTGGGATAAACTTCCACATCATTATATGACTATTTACGCAAGAATAAAATCGGTTTCAGAAAACTTGAATGGGAAAAAATTATTGCATTTGGGGTGTTCCCATGGACTATTTTTAGATTATTTAAAAGTATGTGAGCCAAAATTAGAAACAGTTGGAATAGATATTTGCCCAGAAGCAGTTAAGCTTGGGAGAGAGCTTGGTCTAAATATTAAAAAAATAAATGCAAAGGCCATTCCTTTTGAAAATGAATTTGACTTTATTGTTTCTGAATCTTTTATAACTCTAACATATTTTAGAGAAAATGATATAAAAAAAATTATGCAGGAATGTGAAAAAGCGTTGAAGTTGGGTGGTTATTTAGTGATACAAAATTGGACAGAATTTGAAGATGAATTAATTCAAATTGGGAAGTCAACTACAAATCTTAAGTATGAAAAGGAGCTGTCAAGATTTGAGAAAGGAACAGTAACATATGAATTTAATCAGCCTAGATTATTTTTCGAAAAGAATAGAATAGACAATTTAATAAGCTGGTGCGTTGTAGTTTTGCTGAGATGGCTGAGTTAACTACTGAACTAGCAGGCGTAAAACTGGAGAATCCAACTGTTTTGAGTGCCGGTATTCTTGGAAATACTGGAGAAATTCTGAAACGAGTTGGTTTGAGTGGTGCTGGAGCAGTTACAACAAAAACTATTGGGCTGAAACCGAGGAAAGGGAACAAGAATCCGACTGTTGTTGATATGGGTGATGTTTTTCTGAATGCAATGGGTTTGCCGAATCCTGGTGCTGAGAATTTTGTTGAGGAAATTAGGATTGCTAAAGAAGGTGGGAAGCCAATTATTTCAAGTATTTTTGGAAAAGATGCTGGAGAGTTTGCAGAAGTTGCAAAGATTTTGAAGAAAGCTGAGCCAGACTTGTTTGAGTTGAATATTAGCTGTCCGAATGTTGGAAGTGGGATGAGTTTTGGCTGTGATCCTGTAGCAGCTGGAAAGGTTGTGGAGAAAGTTAAGGCTGTTACAGATATTTCACTGTCTGTTAAGATGACTCCGAATACTCATTTGCTGGTTGAAGTTGCTAAATCTGTTGAGAAAGCAGGTGCTAGCGTCATTACTGCAATTAATGGACTTGGGCCAGGAATGGTTATTGATGTTGAAACTGGAATTCCTGTGCTGGCTAATAAAGTTGGAGGGGTTTCTGGGAAATTTGTGAGGCCGATTGCAACTAGGTGCATTTATTCAATTGCTCAGGCTGTTAAAATTCCGATAATTGGTGTTGGTGGAATTTATTCAGGAGAGGACGCTGCTCAGCACATTATTGCTGGGGCTTCTGCTGTTGGAATTGGAACTGCAGTTAAAGATCATTATTTAGATATTTTCAAGAAGGTTTGCGATGAGCTGGATGTTATTTTGGAGAGAAAAAAGCTTAAAAGCATAGGAGAGCTAGTCGGAACTGTAAAGGAGGTTTTAACATGAGCGTTCGAGACAAACTCTTTGGAGGAATACTTTGCTTGTTGACACTGGTGGTTGCAGTAATGTACTTTTTTGTCCTGTACAACGGGCCAACAACATTCATATTCTTCACACTAAGTCCACTGCTCGTTCTTGAAATCGTTGTATCCATATTCTTTGTATTTGCAGTTATTGTGATGTTCTGGGTTGGATATACGATATTGACAACTCCGAGCATTGAAGATATTAAAAAGAAGTGAGCAAGATGGGGGGAGAACCAAGAAGCCTGACAATACTGGAGACCAGAATAGAGTCCCCCACAGTTAAGAGCTTTTATTTTGAATATTCTGAAGATGTTGAGCCTGGGCAATTTCTGATGGTTTGGGTGCCTGGTGTTGGTGAAGCTCCATTTTCTGTTTCAAGATGTGATGGGAATACTGTTTGTATTAGTGTTAGGAAGGCTGGCGAAGTTACAAGTGCTTTGCATAGGATGAAAGAAGGAGATAAGATTGGAGTGCGAGGCCCTTTTGGACAAGGATTTAAATTGAAAGGGAATCAGATTGCTCTGCTTGCTGGCGGGTGTGGTGCTGCACCTCTGCTTTATTTGGCAAGTGTTGCTAGCAGGGAAAATAAGAAAGTTCATGCTTTTGTTGGAGCTAGTGGTAAGGATGAGATTTTATTCAAGGAAGAGTTTGAGAAGTATGGAGATTTGCATGTTTGTACTGATGACGGCAGTTACGGCCGAAAAGGTTTTCCAACTGATGCTTTTGAAGAGATTTTAGGGAAAGAGGATATTGATGCTGTTTATACTTGCGGGCCTGAGAAAATGATGAAGAAAGTTTTTGATATTTGTTCTAAGAAGAAAATTCCAATGCAGGCAAGTTTGGAAAGGCACATGAAATGTGGAGTTGGGTTGTGTGGTGCTTGTTTATGTGACGGACTTTGTGTTTGCAAGGACGGGCCTGTTTTTGAAGATCAATTGTTAGGAAAGATGAAAGAGTTTGGGAAAGAGAAACGGGATGCTTGTGGTGTGAGAGGTGAGGTATGAAAAACTTTGACTTAATTTTGGAGAATTGCAGAATTCAAACAACTACTCACCAGATTGATGCAGATATTGCAATTAAGGAAGGAAAAATTATGGAAGTTGCAAGGAGTCACAAGGAGCATCATGCGGTTAAGCAAATTGATATTGATGGAAAGATTGTTATTCCAGGTTGTATTGATCCGCATGTTCATTTCAGGGATCCTGGGTTCACACATAAGGGTGATTTTGAAACTGAATCAAAGAGTGCGTTATTTGGCGGAGTAACGACTGTGATGGATATGCCGAATAATGATCCTCGAGTTGATTCTGAAAGTACTCTTGAATTCAAGCAAGAGGCTATTGCTAATAAATCTTATGTTGATTATGGACTTGCTGTTGAAATTACTGATGCAAATTGCGAAAATCTGCCAGAGGCTTTTGCTTACAAAGCATATTTGGATTCAGGGAGAGTAACTTACAAGGGTTTGCAGAAGGCTCTGAAGAGTCTGGAAGGTAAGGTTGTTTGTGTGCATGCAGAGAATTTCGGCAGCATTAACACTAAAGTTTACAATCGGAAGAAACCGGAGACACATTCTCTTGTCAGAAATGTTACTTGCGAATCCACTGGCATTAAGAAAGTGTTGAAATTGGATATTGGGAAGAACCATTTGCACTTTTGCCATGTTACTACAGGTGTTGGGTTGGGGTTGATAATGAATTCTAAGACTCATAATATTAGTTGTGAGGTTAGTCCGCACCACTTGCTTTTGGATATTGGAACTTATGCAACTTGGGGAGCAATGGCGAAGTGCAATCCACCACTCAAATCGCAGGAGAATTGTCAGCAATTGTGGGCAGGTTTGAGGCAGGTTGATATGATTGCAACTGATCATGCTCCGCATACTAGGGATGAAAAGGATAGGGAGATTATGAGTGCTGCTCCTGGTTTTGCAGGAGTTGAGACAATGCTTCCGCTAATGGTGAATCAGGTTAATGAAGGCAAGATTACTTGGCAGGAATTAGTTAGATTGACATCTCACGGAGCAATGGAAGTGTTTGGATTGACTGAGAAAGGGGAAATTGTAGCTGGTAGGGATGCGGATATTGTTATTATTGATAATGCTCAGACAAGAATTGTGGATCCTGCTGATTTGCACTCGAAATGTGGGTGGAGTATTTATGAAAGTATGGAATTGAAAGGAGTTGTTGACAAGGTTTTCAAGGGCGGAGAACTAGTTGTGGATGGCGATAAGTTTTACGGGAAGAAGGGAAGCGGTAGAGAAATTTAGTTTTAACAACTTTAATAAACTCTAAAATCAAGATTTTACAGCAATGACTAGCTTAGTAATACCGCTGTTCAACGCCAGAGAACTTGGAAGGAAAATCGCACTCAAGAGTGATAAGCAATTGGCTGATGTTGAAGTGCGGAAATTCCCAGATAGGGAAGTTTATTTTAGGGTAGACTCTTCAGTGAAGGGCAATGACATTATTCTTGTGCAGAGTGGTTATCCAGGACCGAACCACGCGCTGGTCGAGACTCTGCTTGCTGCTGATACTTGCAAAGATAATGGCGCTAAAAGTATTACACTTGTGATGGCGTATATGCCGTATGCAAGACAGGATACACGATTTAAAAAAGGTGAGGCGTTCAGTTTGCAGGCAGTTGCTAAGTTACTGCTTGGTGCTGGCGTTGAAAAACTGATTACAATTGATGCTCATAATTGGGCTGAGTATGGTGAGATGGATCTTCACGGCTTAAAGAATTTGAATATTAGTGCAGGGAAATTGCTTGTTGAGCATTTGATGAAAAAGCACAAAATTGAGAAAGTGCACATTTTATCCCCAGATATGGGTGCTAGCAAGCTTGTAGAGGAAGCTGCTAAAGCAAAAGGTGCTGAGTTCAGTGCGTTGAATAAGGAACGGAAAGGTGATTTTGAAGTTTCAATGACTGGAAAACTTGATGTTAAAGGAAAAGATGTTATTATTTTGGATGATATTATTAGTACTGGGAGGACAATGCTGCTTGCTTTGGAGAAAGTGAAGGAAGCAGGTGCTAAAAGAGTTTTCCTTGCAGGTGTGCATGGAATTTTCGGCTGGGGTTCTTTAGAAAAGTTAAAAAAGAAAGCTGATGATCTAGTATCTACAGATTCTATAGAAAATGAAGCGAGTGAAGTGAGTCTGGCAGGCGAAGTTGCAGGGGTGATTTGAAATGCAGGATGAGTTGGATGATTTAGATATTGAAATACCTGAAGAAAAAGGAGAGGGAATTCTAGTATTCCAGGCTGTTGACAGGGATGGAGTTGTAGGAATATTGGAAAAATTAGATGTAGAGATTGTAAACAAGGGTGAAACTTCATTAAGATATAAGATAGATAAATACAAATTTTATGTTATAGCAACAGGTAAAACAAAAGATATGAAAAGAGAATGTGCAACCGAAAAGAGAGAAATAAAAAAAGATGTGCCTTTGGAGAGTGGACACATTTTATTTATTTGTGAGAAAAAATGACAGCATTAATAATTGGATGTTCAAATGCAAAAGAAATTGCTAAAAAACTGGCTAAAGAACCAGGGGCTAAGTTTGCGAAAAGCGAGATGAGAACATTTCCAGATGGGGAAACTAAACTTGTTTTGTATGATGACCTAAAAGGAGAGGATGTTATAATTGTTCAAAGTGGATTACCGAACTCAAATAAGAGCATAATGGAAGTTTGCCAGGCAGCAGATATTGCAAAGCATCACAAAGCAAACAGCATAATTGCTGTTTTTACTTACTTGCCTTATGGCAGGCAGGATAAGAGAATCTATAAAAAAGATCAGAAAGGGAAACAGCCGAATACACGAAAAATTGTTTCAAAAATGCTGATGCAGAGCGGGGTTCAGCTTTTGGTTGTTTTGGATGAACACGCTGCAGACGATTTTGGAAAATATAAAATAAATAAATTGAAAGCTGTCAATATTCCGTGCGGGAAATACCTTGTAGAGTATTTGGTAGAGAAATACGAGGAGTTGAATTTCGACAACTTGATCCTGGTTGCCCCTGATGCAGGTGCGTTGCCTAGAGTGAAGCAGATAATCGATGTGCTTGAGAAAAAACATGGAAAAATTGACATGACCAATCTTATTAAAGAACGAGATTCAAATGGAGATCTTGAAATGGTTGATCTCAAAGGAATGTCACCAAAGGATAGAGATTTGATAATTGTTGATGATATGATTTGCACAGGAGGAACAATGTTGGAAGCTGTGAAAATGTTGAGAAATAACGGGGCAGGGAAGATTTATGCTGTTGCAACTCACGGGATTTTTGCGCCAAAAGACGGAGATCTAAATGATTCAAAAGTTACTGGAAAAATGACAGACACCCTTGATGATTGTGTTGTTACTGATTCTTTGCAAACAGACCTTTCAAAAGTTTCAGTTGTTCCAGCGATTAAGAAGGCGCTGGAGGAGATTTATTGATGACATCAGAACAAGACAAACAGAAAAAATTTGTAGGTAACAGCGCTGCTTGGATGATAAAACTGGAAGATGGTGATTTTGTAGGGATTGGTAGTGGCACTACTATGAAATATTTTGTAATGGAACTTGGTAAGAGGATAGAATCAGATGGATTGAAAAACATTACTGGTGTTCCGACTTCTGTGGAAACTGCTGGATGGTGTGCTGCTGCTGGAATCAAAACAATTTCAATTGAAAAAGGATTGAAGAAAAAGATTAGGGTTGCTGTTGATGGTGCTGATGAAGTTGATGATGATTTTAATTTGATAAAGGGTGGTGGTGGTGCGCATGTTCGAGAGAAGTTGGTTGATTATCATGCAGACAGATTTATTGTTATTGTTGATAAGAAGAAGGATGTTGGAGTTTTAGGAACTACATTCAAATTGCCAGTTGAAGTTGAAAAGGATAAAGTGGACAAAGTTATGAAATTCCTGCTAGGAAGAGCAGGTGCAAAAAAGGATGGTACAGAACTTCGTATGAAAAAATCAGATAAGAAAAAGATTTACGAAACTGATAATGAGAATTATATTATTGATGCTAAATATGATGGTGTAGAGCATCCAGAAAATCTGGAAATATTGATTGAGAGTTGTAAAGGGGTTGTTAGAGATGGTGTTGGGATTTTCACTAGCGACCATGTTTCAGATGTTTGGATATGCAAAAAATGGGGCGATATAATAAAAAAAGAAAATACTGGAAGTATTTATTATAAGAAATTGGCTGCTGAAAAGAAAAAGGAAGAAAAGAAGAAAGGTTAGTCTTTTTTCTTAGTTGTTTTCTTCTTTGGTTTTGCTGTAGGTTTTTTCTTACCCCAGTTCTCTTTACTTTTGCATTTTGGATCAATGCACATTGTGAATGGCCTTCTGCCTGCTCTGATAACTTTGATTACTGGAAGTTCGTCGTGCTCGCAAGGTTTATCCTGCTTTTCGATTTTTGCACCTTGTGGTAATGGGTAGGAGCAGGTGCATTTTGGATAAGCTGAGCAGCCGAGGAATTGTTTGCCTGAGGCGCGGGATCTGCGGATTATTAATTCGCCTTTTTTGCAAAGTGGACATTCTGAGAGTGTATTCTGTTGTTTTCTAGATTCTTTGTAAGAGTCTGCAAGTTCCTGGCTTATACCACCGGCGTTTGATTTGAACTTTTCCATGATTGTTGTGAGTGTTTCTTTAGCTTCCCCAAGAACTTTGTTCATATCTAGCTTTCCTTCTCGGATTTTTTCAACATAATCCTCAAATTGGCGGGTCATTTGCTCTGAAGTTAGTTCTGGAACGTGTTTTTCAAGTGTTTCAATGATTTTAGAGCCGAAATCTGTGACCTGGACCTGGGTGTTGATAACGTAGTTGCGGTCGTATAGGGTTTGGAGGATTGATGCACGAGTTGCTTTAGTTCCGATTCCGAGTTTCTCCATTTCCTTGATTATTGATGCTTGTGAGTAGCGGTTTGGTGGTTGGGTTTCTTTTTGGTCATTGTCTAATTTCTTGACATGGTATTCTGAATCTTGTTTTAGTTGTGGGAGTTCCTCTTCTTTGAGTTTGACATATGGTTCGTAGAGTTCGTGCCAGTTCTTTTCCAGAGTTCTGGTTCCTTTTGCAATGAAATCCTCATTTGAGATATTGAAAGTTATTGATTGGGATTCGCGAACTGCTGGCTGGCCAAAGCACGATAGGAAGCGCTTTACAATTAAGTCATAAAGTTTGAATTCTTGCGGAGTTGTTTTCTTTGGAACTTCACCAGTTGGGTGTATGCAAGGGTGAGCTGCGTCAGTTTTCTTTCCTTCATTTGGTTTTGGGTCTTTCATTGCCAGGATTTTGTTAACAAGTGGTTTGTAGCCTGCTTGTGCTGCGATTTTCTTGAGCATGGTGAGTGGTTTAACTCCTTCTGGTAGTTTTTGTGAGCTGGTTCTTGGGTAGGAGATGACTCCAGCGTCGTAAAGTGATTGTGCTAATGACTGAGTCATTTTTGGAGAGTATTTGAAAACTTTGAATGATTCAGATTGTAGATCTCCAAGATTGAATGGAACTGGAACTGCTTGGTTGAATTTGCGTTTTTTGATTTCAGAGACTACTGCAGGTTTGTCTTTGCAGGTGGAATAGGTTTCTTCTGCTTGTTTTTTGTCAAAGAATTTGTCAGTTTTGTGAATTGCTGGTAATTCGCCTTCTTTTGTATCGATTGTGGCTGTTATTACCCAGAATGGTTCTGAAACAAATGCTTTAATTGATTTTTCGCGGGTATCAAGGATTTTCAGGGTTGGTGTTTGGACACGGCCGGCTGAGAGTGTGACGTAATAGCCAGTTAGTGCTTTGTAAGCGTGGGATAATGCGCGTGAGGTGTTTATTCCCCAATACCAATCTAGAGTGTGGCGAGTAATTCCTGCATCTGCAAGTGAGAAGTCGAGGTGTTCAAATTTGTTAGTGTATGCTTTTTCAAGTTGATCTTTTGTTAATGCTGAAAATTTCATTCGCTCTGCGTTTTTCAGAGCTTCGTCGCCGATTAGGTATTTGATAGCGTTGTAGCCGATAAGCTCTCCCTCAATGTCGTAATCGCATGCACAGGTTACTGAAGATGCGTTTTTGCCAAGGAATTCTAGGGTTTCGGCGTACGCTTTTGTGAATGCTGAGGATTTGTTTGCTTCTGAGCTTGGAATCCAGTCTATGTCGAAAATCGGGTAGCCTGACTGGCCTTTTTTCTGTTTTAGAGTGAAAATGTGGCCGACTGCAGGTGCAACAATGATTTTTTTGCCTGCGCGAGTGAAAATATAATAAGAAATTGTGCCATGTTTTGTGGTTTCCACTTCCCCGTCTGCTAATGCTTCTGCTACACGTTTTGAGACTTTAGGTTTCTCTGTGACAATAAGTTCGTATTGTTCCTTTGTCATTGGTTCTTTTTTAGTAACCTGGAGGTTGCTTTTATATTTTGGGGAGAGGGTTTCAAGGCTCCTAGGCCCCTGGGCTCCCAGGCTCCCTGAACAAACTGCTCTGCAAAAAATTAGTGGTTTGAGTGGGTTCAGAATAAAATCGGTATGCTGCGAGTGTTGCACTACAGTTATTTTTATGAAATGAGTTGGTTTTGTAAGTCAGAATAATGGTTTCGATAGCCTTTTGCCTTGCGGAGACTGCGCCGTGTTGTTACGCGCGCGCTTCCACGCATACTTTGTTCGGTTTTTATCTGGTCAGTTAAGAAATAAATAACACGGAAGGATTCAGTGAGAATGGAGATGATATCTCCCATGTTTGTAGTATTCATGTGTCTCTTAGCTTTTTTGAAAAACTTGTCAATGTCCGGCGCTGGAAGCACAGAATCTACATCAAGAGTTATACTATCCAAAATACTGAGAATTGATTCTCTTCTTCCTTGCTCTGTCCTTTCTACAAGCTCTTTTTTGAGTTTTTGAAATCTATCAAGATAGTCATCTAATTCCTCTATGTAAATATAAAGTTTGTCCTGAATCATGAGAGAGTTTCTGCTTTCATATTTTGCCAGGAATTTTTTTTCCAATGCATTTTGAGCAGAATTTAATTTTTTAATACAACTTGCTATGTCATCAGAGATTTCTACTCTGTCTTGGAGGTTGTCTGCTTTTTTTGTTGCTTTTTCAATTTTTTCAAAAAGTTCTGGGAAGGAGGAAAATATTGCCTTTAAAATCAATTCATCCCCCTTGAATTCGTCTAAGTCCTTCTTAATATTAGTAAGTCGGTCTCTGTATTTGTTGAGTGTGGTGTAATAAGTAGCTAACAAGTCAAGAATTTCATAATCAGCCCTGGTGTGTCTGCTTTTGATTTCTTTTCTTTTCTTTTCACATACTTCAACATCAAGTTGCAAATGTGTTGCTTCTTTCTGTAATTTTAAATATTTTTTATTATCACGGGTTGCTATGATTTTTTTCTCTAATTCTGTTATCTCTGAATTAAGTGCCCCGAGAGTATCATGAAAATCAGCTTCATCGGCTTCAAACTGCCTCTGTACAGCAGTTATTGCTCTAGCACCTCCACCGAGTGTGACAGATATTCCTTTTCCCATACCAAGAATAGTGGTAATGAGAGTTTAAATAAATTTACTTTAGCTTCTTAACTAACTCTACAATCTCCTCACCAATCCGGTCCTGTGATTCATAAGTTGCGCTTCCAATGTGCGGAGTTAAAATTAATTTGTCTTTGTGCTCCATTATGCAGGATTTTTCTGGAGTTCTGTCCCAGTAGACATCCAATGCAGCCATTGCTACTTTGTTTGATTTTAGGGCGGAGCATAGCGCTTTTTCATCTATTACTGGTCCGCGGGAGGTGTTTACTAGAAGAACTCCGTTTTTCATTTTGGAGAATTGATCGGCGCCAATCATTCCACGGGTTGAATCGAGTAATGGGACATGGAAAGTGATTATATCTGATTTTTGCAGGAGTTCATTGAGTTCTACTTTCTTGCCATTGATTGCTTGGATTAGGCGTTCATTTGCAAATGGATCTACAACTAAGATGTTGCAGTTGAATGCTGTTAAGAATTTTCCAACTTCATAGCCGATTCTGCCGAATCCGACTACTCCGACGGTTTTCCCACTGAGCTCTCTACCCTTCAATTCTTTTTTGAGCCACTGATTGTCTTTAGTTGTTGCATCTCCTCGTGGGACATTGCGGAGCATTGAGAGCATTAATGAAACTGCGAGCTCTGCAACTGCTAGTGATGGTGCTTCTGGGGTGTTGAGAACTTTGATGTTTTTTGATTTGCAGTGTTCAGAGTCGATATTGTCAATTCCGACACCACCACGGATTATTGCTTTTAGGTTTGGTGCTGAATCAATAAGTTCTTTTGTTGCTTTTGTTTTGCTTCGGACTATAATTGCTTCAAAATCAGAGAGTTTTGTTGGAAGTTCTTCTTTTGGAACTTCGGAAAGGTCTGTGAAGTCACAGATTTTCTGCAATTCTGCTTTGCAAGTGTCGCTGATTGGGTCTGTTGCTGTTATTTTCATTTTATTGCGTCCTCGAGTGCTGCTAAAGTTTTTTCAACATGCTCTTTTGTGATTTCGCCCATGTGGCCGATTCTGAAAACCTTTCCTTTAAGGTGATCCTGTGCTCCTGCGATTCGAATATTGTGATTTTCAAGTATTTTTTTGATTATTTCAGTTGCATTGTCAGATTTTACTGCTGTGAGGGTGTTGGAACAGATGTCTTCAGACTCTGGTAAGAGCTCGAAACCAAGCTTTTTCACCCCTTCTCTGCATAGTTTGGCGTTCTCAGCATGCCTTTTTATGCGGTTCTCTAGTTTTTCGATTGCAATTAGGTCTAGAGCTGCACTCAAACCGTAAATAGAGGTTACTGGAGTTGAGAATGGGGTTGGTTTTGCTCCTTTGTACTTGCGGAGGTCTAAGTAGTAGCGTGGTGTTGGGTTATTTTCAATTATTTTCCATGCTTTTTGAGAGACTGTAATGAATCCGAGACCAGTTGCTGCTGCAAAGCATTTTTGGGATCCGGCAATGCACAAGTCTACTCCCCATTTGTCGGTTTCGAATTCATCTCCACCAAGTGCAGATATTGCATCAACAAGAAGGAGGGTTTCTGTGCCTTTGAGCAAGTCGGAAATTGGTTGGATGTTGTTGCGAACTCCTGTTGAAGTTTCATTGTAAACCATTGTTAGGAGTTTTGTGTCTGGGGTGAGTGCTTTTTTTACCAGCTCAGGGTCGAATGCGCGTCCCCAGTCAGCTTCTATGATTGTTACATTTGCTCCGTATGTTTTTGCAATGTCTGCAAAACGTTCTGAGAATTTTCCAGAGACTAGTGATAGGACTTTGTCCCCTGGTTTGATTGTGTTGCAGATTGCAGCATCCATGCAGGAGGTTCCTGAGCCAGCTATAATGAAAGTGTCGTTCTGTGTTTTGAAAACACGCTTGAGCCTGTCTACTGTTTCAAAATATAAATCATTAAACTCGGGAGTGCGGTGATGAATTACAGGTTTTGACATGGCTCCCCTAATTTCCAAAGGAACTAGTGTTGGGCCGGGCGTCATTAACAGTTCTGTCATAAGAAAAAAGACAGCGTTAGGGGTTTATTAGGTTTTGGAAAAACGGGTTCAGTTTTGTTTTTTAATATACAAATAAATTGAAACAAATACTAATTGCATAAAGAAGCCAACCACGCAAGGAAGTGCTGCAAGTTCTCCGAAAACTGCGAACGCTATTGCCATTAGCAAAACATTATTGCGGACAACTGTGCCCATTATTAGTGGTTCTCGGTCTCGCTGTTCCCATTTTCTGGAAAAGAACCAGGCAAGTGTGAAGCTGAATACGCATTGGAAAAATACCATTATGCCGACTACAAGTAGGTTTGAAGTATTTGAAAGTGCAGGCACTGAGCGGGCTACTACTGTTGCGAGCAAGAGGAAGTAAACTGGAATTGAGACTGGGGCTGAGATTTTTTCAATGTTTTTGACTTTTTGGAGGATTAATGCAAGTGCGAGCGGAATTATTATCGTTAAGCCGAGTGTTTTTGCAATACTCATTACTGGAACTGTGATGTAGGCGCCGAGAAGGTAGTAGGAAAGAAGTGGGGTGACTATTGGGGAAAGTAGGTGGGAGAGTGCTGTGAAGGAAATTGCAAGTGCGATGTGACCTTTGACTGCGCGGGTCCAGTAGATGAGAGCTGCTGGAGCTGGCGCAGATGCTGCTAAAACTAGTCCTGCGAGGATTAGTGGGTTTGTGATGAAAATTCGAGCTATGAAATAGGTTGCAAGTGGTTGGAGGAGGAAGAGGATTAGGAAGAGGGTAAGGTATGGTTTTGGTTTTTTCAAGGAGTCTTGAAGGTTTCCGAGGTTAATGCTGAGGCTGGAGACGAAAATTAGGAAACCGATAAATGGGATTATTGTTGGTGAAAGGATTTTAAAACCTGGAAAAAGAAGGCCGGCAATAAGTGAAAGAATAATTGCAGGTGCTGTTAAGCGAAAAACATCCATTTTACTTTGGAGTGATCTCCTTTAGCCCGCCCATGTACGGCTGGAGCACTTTAGGAATTTTTATTGAGCCTTTTGAAGTTTGGTAATTCTCCATTATTGCGACTATGGCTCTGCTCATAGGCATTGCAGTTGAGTTGAGAGTGTGGACGTGAAGTGGTTTTTCGCTGTTTGGGTCGTGGTAGCGGGTGTTTAGTCTGCGGGCTTGGTAATCAGTGCAGTTTGAACAGCTGATGAGCTCGCGGTATGCTTCTTGGCCAGGGAACCAGACTTCTATGTCGTATTTCTTTGCAGCAGTTGTTCCGATGTCAGCTGTGCAGATATTTGTGACTCGATATGGGAGTTTTAGATTTTGGATTAGTTTTTCGGCGTGCTTCAAGAGAAGGTCGTGCTCTTCCCAAGACTTTTCAGGAGTTGAAAAACTAAACATTTCCACTTTTTCGAATTGGTGAACCCGGAAAATCCCTTTCTGATCCCGGCCGTGTGCCCCTGCTTCTGTTCTGTAGCATTGTGAAAGTCCGCAGTAGCGGAGCGGGAGCTGTTCTTTTTCTAAAACTTCATCAGAATGCAGTCCGCAGAGTGCGTGCTCGCTAGTTAGGATGAGGTATAAGTCTTCGTCCTGGATTTTGTAGATTTCGTCCTGGTAAAGTGGGAGCATTCCGGAGCCATACATCATTCGTTTTCGGACTAAGTTTGGCGGAATTGTTAAAGTGAAGCCGGCTTTTCGGAGGTAATCCATTGTGTAGTTGACAAGTGCAAGTTCAAGCTGGACTCCTGCATTTTTCATAAAGTAGAATCGGGCACCTGATGTTTTTGCTGCGCGTTCTATATCGAAAATATCACAAGACAGGCCAAGGTCGACATGAGACTGTGGTTTGAATTTGAAAACTGGTTTTTTGCCCCAGTGTTTGAGTGGGACTGAGTCCTGTTCTGTTTCTCCAGGTGGGACTGAGTCGTGGAGGATGTTTGGGATTCTGGAGAGCATGTCATTTCTGGCTTGGATTGTGTTTTCTGTTTCTTGTTCTAGTTTTGAAATTTTCTTTGCGAGCTTCTGCATGCTCTTGATTTTGGCTGATGCATCTTTTTTTGATTTTTTTAATCTGGCGATTTCCTCATTGCACTGGTTGCGCTCATGTTTTAGCCCGTCTAGTTGTTTTGCTTCGTCTCGCCATTTTTTGTCAAGGCTAATCACATGGTCGATTGTTTTCAAATCTGCACCGCGCTTTCGCTGAGAGTCCTTGATAATTTCAGGATTTTCACGAAGTAGTTTGATGTCTATCATGCTGGATAAGATGAGATAATGATGTTTTTAAGTTCTTTGATTACTCGATTTCTATTTCCACTTTGAAGGTTGAGTCGATACCGAGATATGTGCACTCGCAATCTGTGTAGACTGTGTTTGTTTCAGGATTCATGCAAACGCACACGCTTTTGGGTTCGAAAAAGTCTGAGCGCTGTTCTGGTGGGGTTCCGAAATAGACAAAAACTCCTGCTAAGAGGATTAGAGCTATCAGAAAAATTCCGGCGTATGTTATGTATTTGTTTGTTTCCATTTGTTCAAGGAGCGCCGTGGAACCGGGGCGCGGGGGCGCCGTGTTGAGTTTCTGTGCTCCAGTCCTGCGGCTCACCGGTGCCCCTTCACAAATTTGGTAAGTTATTAACAGCTGACTCAACTAATTTTACCATGTCTTTTGCATCGTCGAGGTCAAGGACTTGGACTGGGGTGTGCAAGTAACGGGTTGGAATGCCGAGCGTGCCGGTTGGGACACCTGAGCGGTTGAGCGCAATGATTGTTGCATCTGTTGTTCCGCCTGATGAAACCAGTAGCTGGTATTTGATTTTTGCTTTTTTTGCAGAGTCTTCCAGCCAGTCAATTATTTTTCGGCTGGTCATTAATCCTGCACCAGTTGAGCCGTCTCGCCCGCCATCTGAAATTGTGATTGCTGGTCCTTTGCCAAGACTTGCATTGCAATCCTCAGCTGTTAGGCCTGGGGTGTCTCCGACTAAGTCAGTGTCAATTGCTAATGCAATGTGTGGGTCTATTCCGAATGCTGAAACGCGAGCGCCTTTAAGTCCGGTTTCTTCCTGTGCTGTGAAAACTCCGTAAACTTCGCATTTTGGTGTGATCTTTTTCATAAGTTCAATCAGGACTGCGCAGCCGATTCTGTTGTCAAATGCTTTTCCGGTTATTCTGGTTCCGCATTTTACTGTATCTCGGTCAAAGCTAATCCAGTCGCCGATTTTGACTCCTGCAGATTCAACTGCTTTTTTGTCCTTGAAGCCGAGGTCAATGAACATTGCTTCTGGCTTGATTGCCATTTTTGATTCTTCCTCTTTCATCATGTGAACTGGTTTTGCGCCGAGAACACCGAGGAGAACTCCTTTGCGGGTGTGGACATGAACTCTCTGGCAAAGAATTACCTGATTATCGAGTCCGCCGACTCTGGCGAATTTAATGAAGCCGTTGTCGTCAATGAGTTTTACAATTAAACCAACTTCATCCATGTGGGCAGCGAGCATGATGCGGGTTTTGCCTGAGCCTTTTCTTGTTATGATGTTACCGAAAGAGTCCTCTCGGATTTCATCAACCTTGCCTTTTAGCTCAGCTTTGATGATTTTACCAACATTTTCCTCGTAGCCGGAAATGCTGGGTGCTTCTGAAAGTTTTTTTAGTAAATTGTCCATTTTTGTTTGTCCTGTTTGTGAAAGGCATTGGGCGTTTTGTTTTGATTGAGTTGTTTGAGTGGGTGTTAGGCGTTAGGTTCTGTTACCTAATGCCCAACGCCTAAAGCCTAATGCCTGATATTATGTGCATGCCCCAGATGAGCAGGTGAATTTGATACTGCCTTCTGCTGTTGCCTTGTTGGAAACGATTTTTATAGTTTTCTCGCCGAGCCAGTCCATGCAGTTGATTGATTCATAGGAATATATTGAGGATGCGCCAGATTCAAGTGATGAGATGAGCTGGCCTTGTTGGAATGCATCTCCCTTGAAGAGTTGGATATCGGAAATTGTTTCATCGCGCTCGTTTTTGACAGTGATTGTGAGTGAGGATGCTGGTCCTGCGCACGAGAAATCGTAAGCAGAGATCTTGATTCCTTCCTGGGACATGAGGCCGGATGGGCCGCTTCCTGAAGGCAGGATAAGTACGATTATGATTACAAGTAAAAAGACTCCGCCGATTGCAGAAGCAACCATCCAGATTGGAACTCTGTCGAAAAAGCCAGACTGTTGTTCCTCTTGGGCTGGGGCTGGTTGGATTGGTTTTAGTTCTTGTGGGCGGAGCACTGTGTCAATTGCATCGTCGATTATTCTGACATTGTAGCCGGCTGAAACCAGTGTCTTGCGGAGCTGTTCTTCAGTGTAGCCGAGTTGTAGGTTTTGTTTGACATAGGCTATAAGTCGTGGATCTGGCATGAAGGGAGGTAGTGGGTGGTGGCTTTTAAGGTTATTGGGAGATATGTATAAAAAGGAGTTAGGACATGTAAGTGATATGAAAGGTAATTTCTTTAGGAAAAAAAGAGCAAGGGTTGGGAAAGCGGCGCGTAGGAAAATGAGGGGGCTCGGCTACATAAAAGATGGAAACGCACATATGAAAGCTGGGCGATTCAAAGAGGCAAAGAACTGTTTTGTGGAAGCATTAAAAATTGATAGTAAATCAATGGCAGCATTGTATGCGATAGCTAAAACATATCTTGATCGTGGGAAGTTGGCGCCATCAGATTGGAAGAAAAAATATTTTTTCAGAAAGGGAGTAAAATACGTGAGACTTGCGATTGCAGCTTGTGAAGGAGAACCGCAACTCCAAAGTATACGTTATGTTCTCGCTGCTGAATTTTTTGAAAATTTGGGAGAATACGACACTGCATTGCTTCGTTATGAGACAGCAATCAAACTGGATAAAAATGTTAAAAAGAAATATGAGGGAGAGATAGAAAGGTTGCAGAATATTATTAGAATGGGTGGGAAGAAAGCGAAAGTCGAGATAGAGAGCCATGTTTTTATTGGAAACGCTTACAAGAAGGCTGCGGAGGTGTATTATGAGGGAAAGGAGTATGCGAAGGCCAAAGAATGTTGTGAAAAAGCCATTAAGGCAAACCCGAATCTTGCAGATGAATTAAATAAAATGCTGGAAGAGATTGAGAAAAAGTTGGAGAGGAAAGGACCTAAGGTTGTTGGTGAAGTGAAGACGCCGAAGAAAGGGCCGAGGATTGTTGAGGAACCTGAGTGGGAAAAGGAAGTCCCAACAGTTAAGTGGGCAGAAACAGATGAAAGATATGAGCTTCTTGGGTTGGAACCAGGAGCAAGCGCCAGAGAAGTAAAGAAGGCGTTTTACAAAATTGCAATAGATAGAGGAGCGACTGATTATTCCCATACAGATGAAGATTATGAGGCGAAGATAAAAGAATTTGTCAGGATAACTGAAGCTAAGGAATCTATACTTGAAGAGTTAAGAAAATAGGGTCGTCTATACACCTGTATAGAATAGGTTATTTTGGTTAAGGGGGCTAGGCAAGTAGGGGGCAATGGGGCTAAGAAAATGGTTCTCTACATAACGTTTTTCATTATTATTTTTCCATGCCCCTTAGCTCCCTAGCTCCTATGCCCCTTGGATAAATTTCACAAATATTTAAGTCTCACAAAAATTTTTCAGAATCTAATTCACTAATTTACTACACTCTACACGCCCATTCAACTAGATCAGAACAAGAATAGCTAACTCAAAACTCTCACAAATTGATTTTTCACTCACAAAACCGCAACTCTGCTAAATTTTTTGTTAGAGTTGTTTTTTCGGTCTCACAAATTAGCTGTTGGCAATTGGCTTTTAGTTGTTAGCTAAGAGCCAAAAGCTAAAAGCTAATAGCTAAGTCTCACAAACGAACTTTTGAGTGATAAATTGAACGTGGCGACTGCTATCGGTTTTCAGAAAGTAGTGACAAATGTAAAGTGAAAAAGATTATATACTAATACTACCTTTAGAATACCTGTCGTTCAAAACATTGTTTTGGAAGATACAAAAACCAGATCTCACAATTTATCTGGTTTCGTATGGGGGTTACAATTATGGCAACAAATATTCAATTAGAAGAGATGTTTCTTAGAAAAAAACCAGCTAGACTACTAGTTCACATCAAACAGGCTGATCGAGACGCTTATGCAAGCAATTTAGCTAAAAAGATTGATTGCACGTACGCTCACACTGTAAAACTGCTTCAAAAGATGCAGGAACACGGACTTGTTGAATTTAACAAGGATGGACGTGTAAAATACATCAGTTTAACAGAAAATGGGCATAATTTAGCTACAGATTTTGAGAATTTGCTTTTTAGAAGCTTGGCGCAAAGAACTGAAGCAACTACACCAGAAACTGAGTAAATATACCATTGTGGTATGTTTCGGAGAACTTGATTATTATAACTTTTAATTGGTGCTAATCATACCAATATGGTAGACTGAAATCATGTTTTTGATAAAGTTTTCAGAAAAAAGTATTGTTTAATCGCATACCCTAGCCCCTGTCAACCAAAAAAGTGATATCACACCGTTATGGTAGACCGGAACCAGTTTTTTGATAAAGTAGTTTGCGTCAGAGTTTACTATAATGGTAAGTTTTAAATACCAAGATGTCATACCCGAGATTATGGATAATAAACACCATAATGATATTGAGTATGCATCCGAGGTTGTGCAAGTTGTTGAGCGAGATAATTCTAAAAAACCAAGTTCGAATGTTGGAGGACCTGCGAGCCGGGGCGTGCCAAGCAAAGAGTCGATTTGGTTTGACGATATCAAGAGGCTGCGAGACAATTGGGCATATCATAAGAATGTGAGAGTTGAGCTAAATCAGATTTTGGAATTGGTTTTTCCACCGAAATATCAGCAAAAATATCACCTGATGGCGATAGAATTCATGGGTTTGTTGTTTGAGAAGCAGGTATTGCGTGGAGATGATATTGGTGCGTTTATTCGGGAAAAAGAGTTCTCAAAAGCCACGTTTTACAACGTTATCCTGCCGAGATTGAGACGTGTTGGGATGGTAAGATTGGAGCGTGAGGCATTTACACACGAGAGATCAAAGCAGAAATACTACAAAAAAATTGTGAGACCTAGTACTCAGTTTAGTAGGTTTTGGGAGCATGTTGCTAGTGAGTATAATTCGTTGGTTCAGACTGCAAAAGCGAGAGGAAGCGACTAAGTTTATTCCTTGAGGAGTCTTCTTTGATATAACACAGCTAAGACGTCATCCAAAACAAAACCAAGATAATCGACTGTACGAGCTAGCTCTTTGATTGCTGCAGGATCGTTGTCAGCTTTTATTTTTTCATCGATAGCATCGAGATGTTTTCGTGCTTTTGCTAATCTTTTTTTAAGATCGGGATATGTATGAATTTGTCTATCTTTAACCATAAAAAGAAGATGTTGGTTGTAGTTTAAATATTTTTGTGAGAGTTATTTTTTCGGTTATTGAGAATAGGGGGGAAACCTTATAAACAACCAGTGGCATCAAGACCGAGTAATGAAGAGTAAACCACGGAATTTTAAAAAGAAAGGTAGTGAGAGATGGCGCACTACAAAGAAGAAAATTAGGAAAAGGAAGGCTAAGGCCAAGAGACAAAAGAAGAAGTAGTTTAGTTGCTTGCTTCTGGTTTTGGGATTTTGTAATAAGCTTTTTTACCTTGTTTGAAGCGGTCGATTTGGCCTGCTTCAAGTAATGCTTTCACACGTTCTGCAGCATAGCCTCTGCTAATTTTTAATTCTTCAGAAATTTCTACTGTGCGTTTTGGGGCTATTGAAAGGTGATCTAAGATTTTGCTGTCGACGTCTATGTGTTTTAATTCAGTTTCTACTCGTTGTTTTGCTTGCTTCAGGTTTTCTTTCTTGTAATTAAGGTGTTTTTTGTATTCTTCAACTGTTTTTGCTTGTTCTTCGAGTAATCTGTAGTGGTCTTCGCGAAGGCTTTGTGTGCTAGATTCAATAAGTGGTTTGATGTCTTTGAGTTCGTATTGAACTTGAGTTAGTTGTCTTGAAATAGTGAAAAGTGGATCTTCGCGTGAAACAGGGACATTTGTCACCTCTGATATGTCAGATGTGTCATCTGATACATCTGATGTGTCAGGTAATGTGTCACCTGACATATCGGACACATTTTTGGGTTTTTTCTTGAAAAATGAGAACAGTTTCATGTCGGTGGGTAGTGCTTTCTCCCTTATAAACCTTTCGAAAAACGTGTAAGATATGTAAGCTTACATATCTGACATTTCACTGCTATCGGTTTTAGTCGCAGGCTAGCGGTTTTTGATGTAGGGCAAACAGTACATATGTCAGATTTATATGTAAGATATGTCAGATGACATATTTGTTGCTATTGGTTTTGCGACCTGACATATTTCATGCTAGTGGTTTTAGGAGTATTGAAATTGATGTTTTGCTGGATAAATTACTAAAACTGGAATTTTATTGGGTGGAAGGTAGATTGTAGTGGGTGGAGAGTAGAGAAGGTGCGAATAAGTGACATTTGTCACTGATATGGTGGTTTTGGCTGATTTTTGATAAATTTCCTAGTTTTGGGGTGTTTTGGTGCAAAATATCATAATTCTACCTACTACCAACCACCAACTACCCACTACATGACATTTGTCAGGTATTGGGTTTTTGGGTGTGAGAGATAGAATTTATATTGTTAAGGATATAGGTTTTATGTGCAGGGATATATGAAAACTCTGATATATCAAAACCGATAGCAAGCGCACTACCGAAAATTAAGTGAATATTTCGTTTGTGAGAGTTAGAATAACTGACAATAGTCACTTAAACAGACCGAACCAACTTCAAAACAGGGCTTCGTGCGAAGCACGAACGCCCTACCGCCATCCTCCGTGGCGAGACGGAGTTTGGGAGAGTTAGAATATGGACATTTGTCAGTATTTAGAGGTATTGTGAGAAAGAAAAAATGCGCCGGCCGAGATTCGAACTCGGGTCATAAGCTGTTTTCGCCTTTTGAGAGGCTTGGGAAGCTTAGGTCATACCAGGCTAAACTACCGGCGCAGTTTGTGAGTGTTTATGTGTAGGATCTTGGGATTTATACGTGTTTCGGGGGATTTGTGAGGGTTTTGTGTGTGAGGGATGTGGGATTGTGTGTGAAAAATCGGTTTGTGAGAAGTGGAAAGGTGTAGGATTTTTGAGAATGATTTTGTGAGTGTGCCTTATGGGTTGGATTAAAAATAACCTAATTATTTACTATATAGATAATAATTAATAGAAATTAGAAAAGCGAGTGAAAACCAGTAGCAGTAGAAGTGGTTTAATTTTTGTCTACCTATCTACAATCTACCCATCTACCCACCACTATACAGGTGTATAGACAAGGGTATTTTTAGTGGAAAAACATAATTATTTAAACCAAACCAGCATAATCGAACATATGCCTGACCTGACCAAACTGATTCAGTACTTACCAATGCTCATAACGTGGGGTACTTTGCTAGGTGCGCTCTCACTCATACTATTTTACGGCTCGCTAGCAAGGCATGGACTGCCCAAAATCTCATGGAGCTACCGAATGGTAGCCAGAATCTGCCTCGGAAGCTGTATTTTCTTCCTGTCCCTGCAGTTAGGCCAGTTTTTACCAAGTTTCTGGGACCTACCCGGCTTCATTTTGGCTCCGCTGAAGAGTTTTGTAACAGGAATCCTACTCTCGATTTCAACTATGATCAGTTTCTACTTTTTCTTTTACAAGCAACGGCATGACCAGAGGGCAAAAGGCAAGACCAAAATTCAGCAATTCATGCACGATAATAAGAAAATTATCGGAACAGTGCTCTTGATAACGATTATAGTAGTTTCAGTAGTTGGTGTTTTGACTCCAAAACCTACGAAAGCGGGCCTTGATCTGCCGATTTTCGGAACTGTTTTCAAAACTGAAGCACCAGATTGCCTGCATGTACGAAGTGTGATGCAGATGCTGAGTGCTGATGAATTGTTTGAAGAGAGTGTTGCTCAATACAAGTCGCCAGAGAAGCTGACTTTCCTACTTGAAGACTATCCAGGCTACAAAATCAAGAGCAGTTCAATTGCTGAGACTGCAGATAGCGCTTATATTCTGTCGATTCTGACTTTAGAAGGGTATGATGAAAGTGGTATGTCAGGACCAGATGAATTATTCAATATAAAATTCTGTACTGTGCGTCCTGTAGATATGGTGAAATGTGACTGCTCTGGGTTTATTGGGGTTGCTGATGTTATTATTGGGAAACTGAAAGAGGGAGGAGAAGAGCTTGCAGAAGAAGTGGAACAGTTCAAGAAGATGGTGGAAAGTGATATTGGCGATCTTGAGAAGTAAAATCAAAAACCTTTTAAATTACTTATTCTAGTTCTAGAATGCAAAAAGTTACAATACGACCCCTAGGAACACTAGAGTTTTCGGTTGTTACTTAATTTGGAGGAAAAGAAAATGGTAGAATTTGAAACAATTAAAGCAGAAGAAGTACCCTTTGGAAACAACAACTTCATTGAAGTTGCTCGAAAAAGGGCTATAGCACCGGAAGGTACAAACGAGTTTGTCGCAATTTCACGCGGCTTTTTCGCACCGGATGGAACTAAGAGGTTCAAGAAGAGCTTCACAATTCCAGATGCACCAGAAGTTGTAGAGTTTATCTGTGCTAGAATAAAAGAAATGGCAGCTATACCTAGCGAGACACCAGCTGCACCAACAGAAGCTCCAGCAGAAGCAGAAACCGCACCTGTTGAAGAAGCACCAGTGGAAGAAGCTGCACCTGCAGAAGCAGAAGCTCCAGCTGAGGCAGAGGCACCGGCAGAGGAAGCTGCTCCAGCAGAAGAGCCAGCACCAGAAGAAGCACCTGCAGAGTAAAAATTAATCTAAACTAGCAGCTGTAAAAAGCTGCTGGTTACTTTTTTATTTTGAAATAGTTAATTATATCAAGCTGTAAATTTAATGTTAATTGATGACAGAAAACCCAGACCCGAGAATTGTAGGTGTTGTTAAAGAAGATATAAAAAAGCTTACAAGATTGAATCCAAGCTACTTGTATTTATTAAAAAAATTAAGTAAAGTTGCAAAATATCATAAAAAAATAAAGTGGTCAGAATTTGTGGAAACGTGTGAGGGAGAAAAAATTAAAGTGTTTAAGGGGTGGGGAGTGACTAAAAAAAGTGATGAATGGGTGAAACCAGATGCAAATAATTTTCAGTGTTTGCTCAAACGAGCTGAAATAATAGAGCATGTTGAAAAGGGATGGGGATTAACAGTTGCAAAAGATGCCATTGACATTGCTGTTCCAGATAATGATATTTCAAAAAATTATTTTATTATTGACCAGCTGATAATTACGTATATTCAGATAATTAAAGAGAGGGTGAAAGAGAAAGATGAAGTGGAAAGACGAAGAAAATTAAGAAGACACACTAGTCCGGAAAAAATTAGAGATTTTGTACAAAAGCGAGGTGTTGAAAAGTGTAAGGCTGTACAAACAGTAAGAGTGAGGCTCCAAAATCTTGCTAAAGCAGGAGTGAAAGAAGGTGAGTGGTGGGTTAATACACGAGTTAAGCGAAGGATAGCCCCACCAGTTGATTTTTAATTTATCCTGAAAATTATTACAAAACATAGACTCTTGTCTAACTCAAACTACTCTGTAAAAATTCTGTTGACTCAGATCCCTTCTTCGCCAACACCAGGCAGGATAACCTCATCCATCTCATCTGGTGGAGTCTGGACATCCTCTGGTCTCTCGTACTGCTTTGGAACTGTAACCAAAATAATATCGTCAGCAGCAATAATTTCCTTGTATGGAATGAGTATTGATTTTCGAGCTCCAGCTTCAGAGCCTGCTATTGCTTTTGACAGGAAGCTGTCCTTTGACAAGCCAACTGCTACGCCGTAAAGGTTCCCCTTCTCAGTGTCGAGCATTGTGTCGTCTATCTTCCCAACGAACTTTGCGTTGCGAGTGAAGACGTCTTTTCCAACTAGTTCTGTAAGATTGCAAACTGCCATTGTATTCCCCTCTTAGTGCAGTCTCCTTTTACTCAGGTGTTTATATATTTTGTTGGTCCTGCAAAAGCATTTAAATACCCATTACATATGTCAATTTGGTGATTTTCCCAATGGTAGAGATTAAAGATCTGGAAAGAATGCTTGACGTTGTTGTTGAAAAACTAGATGACGCGGATGACAAAATTGTTGTCCATGTCAGTAAGGACAAGATTGGAAGAGCAATTGGTCCTGGTGGTTCTGTTGTTAGAGCTGCTGAGCTGATTATCGGGAAGCCAATAGAAGTTAAGAGTTTAGAGTGAAGTAATCTCCGAATTATTTATAACCTATTGAATCAAGCTAATGCTATGAAATTCTCGAAAATTGAGCTAAAGGAACTTGTAATTTCGATATTAGTTATCTCGCTTGCTATTGCTTATACAAATAGTTGGTCTGTGACTCTTTTTATGATGGTGCCTGCGCTGATAATTGTTGCTCCAGCTTTTGCATTTCATGAACTTGGGCATAAGTTCGCTGCACAGAAGTTTGGGTACAAGGCAGAGTACAGAATGTGGAAAAATGGTTTGATTGCTGCGCTTGCAATGGCAGTTGTTACTAGCTGGTTTGGTTCAAAATTCTTGTTTATAGCTCCTGGTGCTGTTTACTTTGGCGGACGGCATGGAACTCGGAGTGATGTTGGGAAAATTGGATTTGCAGGACCATTGGTGAATCTGGGTTTGATTGGTGTTTTCGGATTAATCTCTGTGTTTTCTGTGAGTCCTCTTATTGCTAGTTTAGCTAGCACTGCTGTTTATGTTAATGCATTTTTGGCTGTTTTTAATTTGATTCCATTTGGGCCATTGGATGGTCGGAAAATTCTAGAGTGGAATCGAACTTATTGGGGAATTGCGCTTGCTATTGCTTTAGCTGCACTGTTTTGGGGAAATTTGCTGGTTTAACGCAAAAAGTCCTCAACATCCTCACTAATAACTTCAGAGCTTGCACCATCTCTTAATCTTACAATTAACTTGTGCTTTCCGGCATCCAGTTTAACTGCATCAGAATAATTGTCAAGCCACAAATCCTTTGGATCAAATGGCTCGTCAAAGTGAGTTACATTTGTATTCAGGAAAACCTGCTCGTACTTGCCGTCTTTTTTCCTTGTCAATTCCACATCAATCATTGGCTGGATGCTCTCAGTACCGCTGTGCTCCATTGAAAACTCAACCCAATAGAAGTACCAGTTACCGTCGCCGCTTTCGTTCTGGGAGAAATTGAATCCCTCAATCTTCAATTCAATTGGAAGTGTGTTCTTAGACAGTTCTTCAATTTGAGCTTCTGTAGATTCCTGTAAAACTGGATCCTTGTTCTCATTCATTGCACTCTTGGTGTCGGTTCTGTGGTTGCCTGCAATTATCATAACAACCTGACCCTTGCGCCACACATTGGTTTTGACAAACATTTTTTTGTTTCCGCGCTTTTCCCTGATAAATTCCATATCTTTTTCAGAAAGAAGCTCCTGAACCTGGGTTCCGATCCCTTCTGGCGCATCTGGCCCACCGAGAATTACAACAAACTTCTCCTGGTTGTGCGCATCAAGGTCCTGCGCTGTAATGTGAAGAACTGGTCTGCCTCGGCTGTCCATATGATCTATAAAAGGATCTGCATTTTCGTAGTCTATTGAGTTTGCAACAACCACAATTCGGCTGCTTGCAAATACAATTGGAACTGCCAGCAGTAGCAATATCAAGATTAATATTGATTTTTTCATTCTTTCCCTCATAAAGTGTTACAAAATGGTGGTTCAAATAGTTTTAGGCTAGAGTGACAAGAGGAACATGAGGAGAGGGAATGCGAATGTGCTGTAGTAGAAGTAATTGACAAAAATTCCAGTGATGAAAGATGCGAATAGTTTGACCCAATGAGCTGGGCAGATCTTGAGTGCGGCCAAGAAACGAATAAAATCCCAGATAATGAAAAGGATTAACCCTGCAAAAAGCAGTTGTGGTTTAGTTATTGACATACCATACCTTGCCACAAAGAATTTTGTGCTGAAACCAATACCGATTATGCCGAAGAGCTGAGACAACGAACCCTGGAGTTCGTCAGGACGGAACACTTTTATCACAAATAGCACTCCAGAAACAACTACAAAAAGGGAAAGCCACACATTAAATGCATACGCCAGTAAAAATGTGAAGATATAGTAACATTCAATTCCCATTTTCCATGAGTCGGTCTTTCTGGTAATCACTATCAAGATCCATGCTAGAATACAGACAAAGGCTACCTGAAATTTTGCCCACAAAAATGAGAAGAAAAGAGTGAAGAGTATAATTGCAGCAAGTATAGCACCTACAATAAGAACTGTCTCGTGGTTCAGGAGAATATTTTTCTGCCCCCGAGCTTTGGCAAGTGAGATATTGTTTGTGATGCTCACTTAAATTGTTTATACAAGTAGGGTTTAATATAGGTTTCTATGGGGCAACGGTTTTTATTGAAAGAAGGAGTTGGAAAATTTTGAAACCGAAAGCAACAATGAAGTAATATTGTAAGAAAACTTCAAGAATGTGCATCATTGTAAGTTTCAGCCATAAGTATGGAAAGATTCGCAGAATCATCACATAATCTAGGAAAATACCAAGCGCAACAACAGCAGTAGCAACCCAGATAAATGTTGAAGGTGCAATTGCCATACCGAAAACAGAAGTAAGATATACAGTCAGTCCAGTAACAATTGAAAGACAAACAATATTTATGATAGCTCCCTGGAGTTCGTCAGGACGGAAAAACTTGACAACAATAACAATTACTGCAATAAACAATGAGGTAGAAAATAGCCACCCAAAAACAAATGTTGTCACGAAAATCATGAAAAAGTGAACCTCAATCGAGAACTTCCATAAGTTTGTTTTTCTGATCATAAAGAAAATCAGGAAGCAGATGAGCCAGACAAACCCGATTTTCAGAAAACTCCAAAGAAGGATGAAGATAGTTGTTGTAATTACAAGTGCGGCAACCAGGGTAATAACAAGTAATGCGGTTTCATGGTGAAGGAGAATATTCTTCCCCTTAGGCTTGGTTGACATTTGATTTTAGCAGGCGTTCGATTTCAATTTGTTCTTCTTGCAGGTGATCAAGTTTTTCATTCAGTGTGCTGAGGTACTGCATATACCGTTCTGTTTCTGAATGTTGATATTGTGTTTTTGATTCCAAAGATTCAATTCTTGCTTCTACTGTTTCAATATTAGCTTTAATTACTTCAAGAGTTGGGAGAATTTTTGCAGAATCGGCTGAGGGTGCTGGTGAATGTGTTTCTGGTTCGGGGGCTGGTGGTTCCAGCTCTGGTTTTTCTTCTGGTTCAGTTTCATCTGCTGGCTCAAACCCTGCTCCTTCTATAGAATCCCGCAATTCTGGTGCTAATTCAGGCTCTGGTTCTTCATCAATGTCGGCTTCCTGTTTAGAATCTACACCAGACTCGGGTTCAGGTGCTACAGCAGAAAGTTCTGTTGATTCTGCTACAGGCTCTTCAAATGATTCTGCACCAAAATTCGCTTCAGTGTCTGCGCCAACGGCCTCTTTAACACTGTCTTTAGCTTTTTTGAAAATAGATAATATTCCCATAACAGGTATAAGGTATAGGCTATATAAAGATTTACATCAGAGCATCAGAGTGATGATATAGAGTGAAAGTGCGGCTGATACTATCGATATTACACTAAGATTTACGCGAAGAAGTGTGTTTGAGACAAGAGGAATGTAGTGAAGTGCAACTGTTGCAATAAAAAGGAATAGTGCTGGGGGCAAAATGTTGTTAGAAAATGCATTCAGCCAGGATGAGATTTCCTTGGATTTTCTGAACTTGTCAACTGTTTTGCGCATAAGTATTGATTCTAAGTGTTGGTTAAAAAACTTTCGCCAGTTGGGTTAATAATATATGCAAGGTAATTCAAGAAAAGGGTATGGGGAAGGGGTTATTGAGCAGTAATGGTTTGACGCCAAGGCTGTACCAAGAGAGTATTTTCAACACTGCAGCTAGTGCGAATACTCTTGTAGTGCTCCCAACAGGACTTGGGAAAACGCATATTGCAGCCATGTTAGCAGCTCATAGAGCTGAGAAACACAAAGGGAAAGTGCTGTTTATGGCACCGACCAGGCCGTTAGTGGAGCAGCACTGCACAACCTGGAAAAAAGAGTTTGATTTGGCCGAAGATAACTTCAAAGTTTTTACAGGACAACTGCTTCCAGGAAAGAGAGAGCAGGAGTACAAAGACGCTGATTTCATATTCGCAACGCCCCAGGTTATTCAAAATGATTTAATAACTAAAAAAGTTAATCTGAATGATTTTGTGCTGGTTATTTTTGATGAGGCGCATCGGGCTGTTGGAGAATACCCATATCCATTTATTGCAAAAAGGTATGTTGAAACTGCAGACAACCCACGCATACTAGCGCTTACAGCATCCCCAGGATCAGACAGGCAGACTGTAGAAGGGATTTGCAATTCACTTTTTATTGAAAAAGTTGAGGCAAGAGACAGAGAGGACGCTGAGGTTAGGCAGTATGTGAAGAAGCGGACATTCAAGCATATTGAAGTGGAATTGCCAAAAGAGTTTACAAGAGTAAAGTCTTTGCTTGAAAGTGTTTTGAAAAGTTATTTGCGATATTTGAAAAAAGGTGGGATTATTTCAAGCGACGCGCTGACTGCTTTGAGGAAGCGGGATATTTTGATGCTTCAAGGAAAATTGGGGTCAGAAGCTGGGCAGAATAAAGACCTTTATCCATATTTGTCTGCGCTGGCTGGGGTTTTGAAAGCATACCATGCACAAGAACTTCTAGAAACACAAGGGATAACTCCACTCAATTCTTATTTTGAGAAAATGAGATCAGATAATACCAAGGCAGCGAAGAATTTGTTAGTGAATCCTGAGTTTAAGGAAGCAATGTGGCAAACTGGTTTGTTGTTGAAGGGTGGAGTGGAACACCCGAAAATTGACAAACTACTTGAGATCCTTGATAAAAACGAAAAAAACATTATTTTTGCTCATTATCGAGCAAGTGTTGAGAATATTATGAACCTTTTGAAAGCAGAAGACATCAGTGCAGTTAAGTTGATAGGACAGGCAGAAGGGAAGACAGGAAAAGGTGTTAGCCAGAAAGAACAGATCAAGAGATTAGATAAATTTAGAGCTGGGGAGTATTCAGTTTTGGTTGCAACTTCTGTTGGAGAAGAGGGTTTAGATATTCCAAGTGTGGATCACATTATTTTTTATGAGTCTGTGCCGTCAGCAATTAGGAGTATTCAGCGAGCAGGGAGGACAGCAAGGCATGCACCTGGACGAATTTCAATGTTGATTACAAAAGGAACAAGGGACGAGGCATATTATTGGGCTGCGAAAAGAAAGGAGCAGAGAATGAAAACTGTGCTTAGTGGATTTAAGGAACGACAAGTAAGTAATCAAAAAACTCTTGACAAGTTTTCCAAGAAAGATGATAAAATCCCAATAATTTTTGCAGATTCACGAGAAGGTGGATCTGGTCTGTTGAAACATTTGTCAGAAAATGGGGTTGAGGTGAGGATGAAAAGTTTGCAGGTTGCTGATTTTCAGATTTCTGAGCGGTGTGGGGTGGAGCGGAAACAAGTTGATGACTTTTTACAGTCTTTGATTGACGGCCGGTTAATGAAACAGGCTGGTGCACTGTCCAGAGTTTTTGAACGACCAGTTATTGTTGTTGAGGGGGATAGTTTGCATGGGAAAAGAAATATTCATCCGAATGCAATTCGGGGTGCGCTGGCTTCGCTTGCTGTTGATTTTAAGATTCCACTTGTTTATACTCGGGATGTTGAAGATACTGCCAACTTTTTGAAAGTGCTTGCTGGGCGTGAGCAGTTTGATGATAAACAGGAGGTTGCACTTAGAACTGAGAAGCGACCGGTTTTATTGAAAGAACAGCAACAATTTATGATTGAGTCGCTTCCGCAAGTCGGGCCTTCGCTGGCAAAGCGATTGCTGGAAGAATTTAATAGTGTTGAAAAAGTGGTTAATGCTAGCGAATCTGATTTGAAAAAGATTGAGAAGATTGGGGATAAAAAAGCTAGAGAAATTAGAAAAGTGATTAGCGGAGATTATAGAAAATAGTAGTCAGCACTTGGGTTCTCGGCACTCAGGATCCCGACGACCGACCACTGACGACTGACCATCAAAGTTCTGACTACCGACAACTGAGACCCTGACCACTGCTAATCAATTTCAAAAACTATTCCTCGAGAACTGTGCGGCGGAATTGGATAAATTCATCTAAAAGATTTGAAAGTTCCTCGTCCACTTGTGCTTTTGATTCTCCAGGTACTTCACCACTTGAAAGAACTCCGAATTTTGTTGGTGCAGGTGGTTGTGTTGCAAACATTGCAGCATCTAAGAGTGTGTCTTTGCAGAAAAGTGCGTGGTCTCGGATTTTGTGGCCTTCGGTTTCGATTTGTGCTCGTTTTATTTTTTTCTGGGCTGCTCTAGAAACGTAGTTTATTTCAAACTCTGAAGCCCATCCTTTTACTGCTGTTGCTTGTAAATCAAGCGCAGGCCCGTCTACTTCACCTGTTGTTGTGTTAATTGCAGCTTTCACTGCAGTTCTGATGTTCTTCAGGATTGTTTCAAGTTCTCGCATGCTGGGCATAGTGTTATTTTGGGTAATCTACTACTTAAGATTATTGGATTGGGTGTTGGTTATTGACCCAACCAAAACCTTTATTAATTAATTACCATATAGTAAATAATATGGCTAAAAAAGCTCAAAAAGGTCGTGGTCGGCCAGTAAAATCAGTAATAAGAGACCGAATGCAGCAAATTGTTGATGCTCTTGGCTCTGCATATGGTTATGAGGTTTACAAAATCTACAAGCAAGTTTTTGAGCCAGTTGATATTCGTTCAATGTACTACCATTTCAAGCGCGGTGTAGATCTTGGCGAATTTAAGCAGATTGGTGCTAAGCAAGAAAAAGGTGGGTTTACCTGGGGCAGAGAGAGCACACATATTTATTATTCTCTTGGGCAAGCTGCTAGCCACAAAGCAAATTCTGATTTGCAAAATAAGGTGAAGGAGCTCGGTTTTGAGAATCGGGGGATGTTAGAAAAATGAAGGAGAAAAAATTCAAAGAAATTACTGCAGAAAAAGCTGCTTTTCTTTTTATAATGAATTGGGTTAAAGAGAAAAAGGATCGATTTGAATTTCGATTAAATGATTTAGAAGTAAGACAGGAAATATTAGAAAAACCTGGTGGTGTGGACTTGTTTTTGGGTTTTTGTTATGGAATAAATAAAAATAATGTTAAGGGTTTATGAATGCCCTTGCAAAGTTGAGTGATGATGCAGAAAAAACTGTTGTTGGACCAGAAATGCCGATTCGAGTTATTAAAAGAGAAATTGAATTGTGGTTTAAATATTGGGAAAATACTAAAAGATATATTGAGCGTGGGTATGCAAATTATAGGGGAAAATAATTAAAAAATTAATTAAATGTGGTTTTTATTATTTGTTTTTATATTTTATATTTATTTACTATATAGTAAATAATTACTACCTGCCACCCCTTAATTGCACCTGGAGAATCAAGAAGAAGCGTTCGTGTAAAATTTCTTTATTATTTATTATCTATATGGAAAATATTTATATATATAAAGAAAATTCCAATTTTTCCAAAACTTCCACTGGAACTTAATTTTTTTAATTTTTTAACACACTTTTTCAATATTTTTATTTCAAATTTTTCATTATTTTTCCAAATTTTTATTTTTTTTAATATTTTTTCTTCTAAATTTTTCAATTTTTTCAATGATCACCTCATTAATTCTGGGGTGGGTTCATCAAAAGGAAAAAGGGACTCAACAACTCAATATTTTTAAGGGGTTTTCCAAAATTTCCAAACTATTCTTTCATATTCCTATAAAACCACAACTCATCGCCCGTTTTTCACCAAAAATCGCCAACAACACCTTCATTTCATCTCGAAACCGAAAACAACCCCTCTATTTCCTGTGGACTGCTATTGATTTCACTATTATTTTTCTGAGTTGCTGAACCAACAGTTCTTTTTATGAAAATAATTTTAATTAATTTTATCATTTTGCTCAGATAATCCAATAAAAACTCACCAAAACCAACAACAATGGCCCCTTTACTTCATCTGGAACACCCAACCCCACTTAACTCTCAAAAAATCTCCCCCACATCTCCATACGAAACCAAGGGGTCAGGGAGGTACAATAAACCTTATATACCCTTATTTCCTATGCAACTTAGTAAGCACTGGGGTTGGTGGGAGTGTGGCGCTCCTTATGCAAGTGCTAACGGTCTTCAATTGAAGTCAAGCCACAAGGTGGGGTTTTTAAAATGGCACAGCAAACGTTGCATAAACTTTTCGATGATTACCTAGTCCGAGCTCCGAATTTCACTAGAAAAGACGCGCTTCAGGACACATACACGCCAAATCAGGTTCCACATAGGGAAGAGCAGATAAATCAGCTTGCTCAAATCTTGGTTTCGGCTCTGCGGGGGGATAAACCCAGCAATGTATTTATTTACGGCAAAACCGGCACTGGAAAAACGCTTGTAACCAGATATGTTGGTCAGGAATTAGAGAAAAAAGCTGCAGCTCAGAAAACAGCACTAAAAACCTGCTATCTCAACTGCAAACTTGAGAAAATCAACACCGCCTACCGAATGTTCGCACACTTTTTAGCACAATTTGGTGAAGAAGTGCCATCTACTGGATTACCAACAGATGAAGTTTACAAACTTTTCATTAAAACAATGCACAAGAAAAAAGGCATCTTCATTCTGATTTTGGATGAAATTGATTCTCTTTCTGACACAGATGTGCTTTACAACCTGTCCAGAATAAACACAGAATTAAAAGATAGTCGGGTGAGTATTGTTGGAATCTCAAATGATTTATCCTTCACCAACAACATTGATCCAAGAATAAAATCATCACTTTCTGAAGAAGAACTAGTTTTTCCACCATACAATGCAACCCAGCTCCGAGACATTCTATCCCAACGTGCTGAAATAGCACTACAGAAAGACATTCTAGCAGCAGATGTCATCCCTAAATGCGCAGCACTGGCTGCCCAGGAGCACGGAGATGCAAGAAGGGCTCTAGATCTTCTCAGAGTGGCGTGTGAGCTGTGCGAACGGAAAGGCGATACAACAATTCAGCTACACCATGTTGACGATGCTCAGCAAAAACTCGATATTGACCGTGTTGTGCAAGTGGTAAAAACCCAACCCCGTCAATCTCAGCTAGTTCTTCACAGCATCATCTACCTTTCAGATCTAAATAATGAAAAAATTGGAACTGGGGATGTTTATGAAGTATACCAAACCTTCTGCAAACAAAGCAGATTGGCTCCGTTAACCCAACGCAGGGTATCGGATTTAATTTCAGAGCTTGATATGTTGGGTGTAATAAATGCAAGCGTGATTTCAAGAGGAAGGTATGGCCGCACTAGAAAAATCAAACTTGCAATGACTGGGAGAGCACTTGAAAAGTCCCGTGATATTTTGAAAGGAGAGTTGTCGTGAGTCTCGAAAACGAGACCCTCCAACTTTTTCTAAATAATAAAGTTCAAATATCAAAAGATGCGCTGGGGCTTGTTCTGGAACAGGAAAAACCACTAGAAGCAGCAGAGCTTTTACTAAAAAACATAAACCAAGATATTATCACAATCCTCCCAAAACACATTGAAGATAACCTTAACAAACCAACTGAATCCACACTTTCAATACTTGAAAACTTTGAAAAAAACAAGCCAATTCGAGGGGTTTCAGACCTTTCCACTTTTTTCAACAATCGATACACCCACTTTAGAAAACTTCTTTCAGGTCGTCTGACCAACCCATCATCAGTTAATAGCATGACCAAAATGGTAAAAGAAAAAGTGAGCACAATTGGTTTGGTCTGCAACAAACGCATAACTGCAAAAGGAAATATTCTTTTTGAACTTGAAGATCCAACCGGTACAGTGAAAATAGTTGCCTCTGGTAAAGAGGTAAGACCACAAGCAGAAACACTTGTAATGGACGAGGCTATCGGTGTTGCCGGAACAATGGGCGACGGAATAATGTTTGCTGACGAGATAATGTGGCCAGATGTCCCGGTTGTGGCTGAACCAAAAAAACTGAAACATGAATCTTATGCGATTTTTCTATCTGACACCCACATTGGGAGCAAAAAATTCATGGAAAAAGAGTTCAAACGCTTCCTTTCCTGGCTTAATGGTGAAGTTGGTGGAAAGGAGCAGCAGGAATTGGTTTCAAAAATCAAATACTGTTTCCTTGCAGGAGACATTGTTGACGGAATTGGGATATATCCTCGGCAGGATGAAGAACTTTCAATTGCAAATATTGAAGAGCAATACCAAGAAGCTGCGAACTACTTTTCCCAAGTGCCAAACCACATCAAAACAATCCTTTCTCCTGGCAATCACGATTTTATCCGGCTCGGCCAGCCTCAACCACCACTTGACCCAGAAGTTGCTGAACCACTTTACAAACTCAAAAATATTGAACTTGTCGGCAACCCCGCCACAATAAAAATCGCAGAACACGACAACGGTGGTCTGGATGTTCTCATGTACCACGGAGTAAGTCTGGATTCACTGATTACTGCTGACCCAACTCTCAAAGATGGATATACTAAACCAGAACTTGTAATGAAATCACTTCTTATCCGCAGGCACCTATCGCCACCATATGACACCGGCCTCATTGCTTCAGGCCAGGATCAAATGGTTATTCGAACTGTTCCTGACATTTTCCACGCCGGACACGTTCACTCAAATGGAAATTCAATGTACCGTGGAATCAACATCATCAACAGCGGAACCTGGCAAGGGCAGACTGCATTCCAAAAACTCTGCGGACATGAACCAACCCCTGCAATCCTACCTCTCTTAAACCTTCAAACCAGAGAGCTCAACTTAGTTAATTTCAATTTCACAGATCAATAATGTTCAGGCCTTGCAGTTGGTTACTGAACAAATTTTGAAGCGGCCTCCGTCGTTTCAAAATAAAGTCCGCTTCAAAATGAACACAGAACAATATTTCAAAAAACTGGAGAATGAAACAAAAAAGGAGTTTGAATTAGCTAGCCAGGCTAGGAAAAATGGTGTTGATCCTTCTGAAGAACCAGAAATTTATATTGCAAAAAATCTTTCAGAAAAGGTTGAGGGTCTTATTGGTTTAGATGGGCTTGCAGATATTGTAAAAAAAGTAACAGCAGTAACCGAGAGTGATGTTGCCGCTGCATTCAAAATTGCAGAACAGGTTGCAAAAAATGAAGCTGACATCGAAAAAGCAGCTGACATTGCAATAAGGGCAGGGCTCGCTTTCTTAACCCAAGGTTCTGTGGCAGCACCACTAGAAGGAATTGCCAAAGTCAAACTTCACAAGAATTCTGATAACACCCAATACATTTCAGTTTATTTCGCAGGACCAATCCGTGCAGCAGGTGGTACTGCAGAAGCGCTATGTATCATCATAGCAGATTATGTCCGTAAGGTCTTGAATCTCGCACCATACCAACCAACTCAACAAGAAGTGTCTCGGTATTATGAGGAAATTCAATGGTATGGTAGAAGAACTCACTTACAATACATGCCGTCTGAAGAGGAAGTCAAAATAATAATCAGAAATACTCCAGTTTGCATTGACGGTGAGCCAACAGAAACCTACGAAGTTGCAAACTTCCGAGATCTCGGTCGTGTTCCATCCAACAGAGTGCGTGGTGGAATGTGTTTGGTTGTAGCCGAGGGAGTGGCTCAGAAAGCCCCAAAACTCTGGAAGCGAATGAAGCCAATTCAAGACAGTTTTGGTATGGATTGGTCTTGGCTTGAGGGCTTGCTTGTTAAAAAAGCGTCAACAGCCACACCAGACGTTCATGAGAAGATTTCTGAAACCAAACTTCCTGGTTTTGAGTGGGTTGGTGATTTGACTGGCGAAGGCGCTTCGGATATCCAAGAAATAATAGAACAAACTGGCACCGACGGGCGCTGGGATTGGCTTGACACACTTATTGACGAACCAGAAGCGGCTGTTGAAAGTGGCGGTAGCAAAAAATTCCTAAATGAAGTTCCAGCAGGACGACCTGTTTTCTCACATTATTCTCGCCAGGGTGGCTTCCGTCTCCGCTATGGTAGAACGCGAGCTAGCGGTTACGCTGCGGCAGCTATGAACCCTGCAACAATGCATACCCTTGGAGAATTCATTGCAATTGGGACCCAAGTCCGATTGGAAATGCCTGGCAAAGCCGCAATAATCACACCATGCGACACTATCGAAGGTCCACTAGTTCGCCTAACTTCTGGGGAAGTTCTCAGAATCTCAACAATCGAACAAGCAGTCGAACTTGAGAAAGAAGTAGAAGCAATAATCCAACTTGGTGATATACTCATTTCTGCTGGCGACTTTCTAGAAAACAACCAAACTCTT
This sequence comes from archaeon UBA543, assembly GCA_002502135.1. Classification (GTDB taxonomy): domain Archaea; phylum Undinarchaeota; class Undinarchaeia; order Undinarchaeales; family UBA543; genus UBA543. Next base: position 14,606 of record DAPM01000005.1, on the reverse strand, counting down.
GCAAAATCAGCCTACTGTGAAGAATGGTGGGGTCTCCAGCTTGCTGAAAAATCCAAAACAGATGCAGAAATATTCCAATCCAAACCACCAAGCTTTGAAAAAGCAGTTGAGCTCTCTAAAAAATATAATATTCCTTTTCACCCAATCCACACTTTTTACTGGAACAGCATAACTGTTAAGGATCTTGTAACTCTAGCCGAAGCAATTAATCCAGAGAAAAATACCATAAAAAACACTAAGCAAACAAAAAAAATACTTGAACACTTGGGCGTATTCCATCTGATTTCAGAAAATCAACTAGTTCTTGACGCAGAGCATTTCAAAGCACTTCTCTTCTCTTTAGATTTCCCAACCAAGAACCTTAGCAACGTGAAAAAACAAACCCTTCACTCTAAAAACGTTATCAAGATAATCAATAATTTATGTCCAGTTGAAATCAAAAACCGAGCTCCAACTTATATTGGAGCACGCATGGGCAGACCTGAAAAAGCCAAACCTAGAAAAATGGTCCCCCCACCAAATGCAATTTTCCCAACCGGGGGCCGACGCGGACGTATCCGTGATATTGTTAAAATCGCCAAAACTACTCAGACGAGCACGCCCGAAATCTCAAAATACAAATGCGAAGCTTGTGGAACGCAAGGTATTTTTCCAAGATGCTCCACTTGTAACAGCAAAACAATTCTCATAACCGCCTGCCCACGCTGTGGTCGGTCTATTCCTGCTGAAGAATGCCCAGTCTGCGGGGTATCAACAACTGCTTACGAAACACAATCAATCAATTTCAAGACTCATCTTGATTCTGCACTTACAAAACTTGGTGTTCCTTCGCCTGAGAAAGTTAAAGGAGTTCTTGGGATGTCTAGCAAAAGCAAAACTCCGGAAGCCCTAGAAAAAGGAATTCTCCGGGCGCGACAAAATCTTTATGTTTTCAAGGACGGCACAATCAGATTTGACAGCACAGACGCACCACTCACTCACTTTACCCCTGACGAAGTTCAGGCACCAGTTGCAAAACTCAGAAAACTCGGCTACACTGAAGATTGGAAAGGAAAACCACTTGAAACTGGAGATCAGCTTCTTCCACTAAAACCACAAGACGTCGTTGTATCTGACTATGGTGAGGAATCTGCTGCAATCTATCTTTTAGCAGCTTCCAAATTCATTGATGAGTTACTTGAAAAATATTACAAACTTAAACCATATTACAAATGCAAGAAGAAACAGGATTTAATTGGAAAAATGATAATTGGTCTAGCGCCACATACCTCTACTGGTATCATCGGCAGACTCATTGGTTTCACAAAAGCCCGAGTGGGATATGCTCATCCAGCATTCCACGATGCAAAAAGAAGAGATTGTGATGGTGACGAGGATGCAGTGCTCCTTTTGCTCGATTCTTTCCTCAATTTCTCCAAATCATTCTTACCAGATAGGCGTGGAGGAAGAATGGATGCTCCACTTGTTATCAGCACCCGCTTAACTGCTTTGGAACTTGATGATGAGGTTTATGATGTTGACATTGTTGATAGTTACGGTTTAGACTTTTATAATTCCACAGAACAAGGGGCAGATCCAAACACAATTGGATTGAAAACAGTTGAATCTGTTCTTGAAGAAGAAGATGCGCTTCTCAATTGGCCATTCACACATCACACAAAAGACATCAACGCCGGCCCAATTGTGAACACATATTCAAAAGGAGAGATGTTGGACAAACTTGAAAAACAATTAGGTTTGGCTGAAAAATCATTTGCTGTTGATGCTGATGACGTTGCAGAGCGAATCCTGTCGTCCCACTTTCTGCCTGACATCAAAGGAAATCTAAGAACCTTCGCGAAACAGAAACTCAGGTGCACCAAATGCAATACAAAATATCGCAGACCCCCCCTTTCTGGGGTTTGTAGTAATTGTGGAAACAAATTAACAATGACAGTTCATGAAGGAACTATCAAAAAATACCTTGATGTTTCAAAGCGCATGATTGAAAAGTACAACATAAACCCATATCTAGCGCAGCAGATTACAATGTACAGCAAGTCAATTGACTCTATTTTTGGAATTGAAGCACAGAAGAAACTTGGTGCATTTTAAATACCCCATCTAACTAATAATTTTATCATGGCAAAAGAAGATGAAGACTTAATGGATGAAGAACCAACTGAAGAAGAGGAAGAGTCACCTGAGGAAGAACCAGAAGATGGGGAAACAGATTTCGGCGGTGGGGGTTCATCTGGTGGTAGTATCTTGGACAATAAACTTCTAGTAACTGCAATTGTTGGATTTCTCCTTCTAACTCTTGGCCTAATCTACTTGTTTGTCTGGGTTTTCTAAACACCAACCAATTTCATTAACCAAAAATTCAATCCAGAATAATACAACATCACTGGCACTAAAAAGAACGCCATGCAATTCGCCCTTCTCACACCAGCTAATGGCGCAATCAAACCAATTATTGTGCTGAGAACCAGAACCAAGAGCCCTGTTAATCCAGTTAACCAAATAACAGAAACAACTATCAACAAAATAATCCCTACTGTAATTTTATTATAAAAATTTCCACCACCACAAACTTTCTTTGTCAAAAATCCGCCAATTCCTATGTGCAGTAGCATTGCAATTCCACCAGCGCCCAAAATAACCCCAAGAAAAATTACCAAATCTACAAAACCAAAATTCGTCACAATTTTATCAATTGCAATTACAATTCCAGACCGCATTTTCCCTAAAGCATACAAAACAACCAATGTAAAAATAATATTTGCAGTATTCACTCCACTAGCAGCAACCAAAAACTCTTTCACCCCGCCTTTTCGACTAACCTGCTGAACCAAATAAGTAGCCTGCGCCCCACCCAAACCTGGTAACATACCCACCATCATCCCAGCAATTGAACCTAAAAACGAGTTTTTCAAAACAGCACCAGCCTTCAAAGTAGCTTTAGCTTTAATCTGAATCGGAATAACACACTCTCCACGCAAACTCAAAAGCATTGTACTAATCCCAAACATACCTGAAAGCGCTGGAAAAATAATTCCTGAATCAAATAAACTACTATTCAACAAAAAGAAACCAAACAACCCAGCCAACAGAAAAACAAATCCCGCAGTCAGCAGTTTCTTTTCAGTTCCAATACTAATACAACAAACAAAAATCAACAAATACAAAATATTTGGCTTCACAAAAGCATAAGCAGCCGGCAGAAAAGCAACAACTGGAATAAACACAACTGCAGTTATCAGCAAGCTCACCAAACTCCCTAGGCCTGTCAACTTAATTGCCTCTAGCGCCCGTCCACTCAACAACATCCTGTGCCCTGGCAGAACAGAAAGTGCTGTCCCACTCTCCGGCGCTCCAAACAAAACACTTGGAATAAAATCCAGAAAAGTGTGAGTTACACTCATTGCCATTATCATACAAGCAACAGCAAGTGGACTAAAATCTGCAAAAACTGGGAGGGACGCAATCACCAACACAGAAACCATATTGATATGAATCCCTGGCACTAACCCAGTTACAATTCCAAGTCCACAGCCTGCTAACATAAACAACAGTATCTCAGTAAACAGCATAAAAACAGCGAGACTCTTAGTTGTTATAAATTTTTGTTAACTTTTGTGAGTTTATTGGGTTAAAAATCAGCTAAATCCTTTTCGAATTTCTGAAGTATTTCCATTTGTTTTAAATGTTTCCCGCACTTCATAATAATCCAAAAGAAAGCCTCAGAGGAGAGTTGAACTCCCGGCCTTCGCTTTACGAGAGCGACGCTCTACCAACTGAGCTACTGAGGCAACAATAAAATTCTGCTCTTGCTACTATAAAACTCTTTACAAAAAGATAAATTATTTGAACCAATTTCAAAACAGGGCTTCAGCGAACAAAGTGAGCTGAACGCCCTACCGCCATCCTCCGTGGCGAGACGGAGTTACAAAACTAGATTAACAACACCCAAGCTAGCCAAACTAACTAGAATTCCAGCAATTAAAACACCAACTGCCACAGAAACCATTGCTTTCTTTTTATCCATTCCCAACAAATAAGCAGCAAGCGCACCAGAATAAGCTCCAGTTCCTGGCAAAGGAACAGCTACAAAAAGCACCAACCCAATTGGTCCGTACCTATCAACATACTTCCCAGCTTTCTTGTGAATCTTAGCCATTCTTCTTCCAATAAACTTCCCAATCCATGGCACATCCTCTAATCCTTCAAAGAAAAGATTCAAAAACGCAAACAAAACCGGTATCAACAGAATGTTAAATGTAATACATGAAACAATTACAAGAGCCGGACTTATCCCAGCAGCAATCCCATATGGGATCGAGCCCCTCAGCTCTATAAACGGTGCAACAGTTATCACAAGCATCCAGAGGAACGGATTCATCAAAACCTTTAAAACATCAGCATATAAAAACGCTTTCCTATGAACATCCAACTCAATTCAAAGAAGGGTTCAATAAATGCCCGAGTTGCAACCACAAATTTCCAGAAAATCAGGGGCCACATGTTCAAATTGAAAGTCGATCCACTCTTCTTTGAGTTCAATAGAGAATCAAAATTCGACAGCGCAGTTCACATGCTATTTGTTTTCCAACCACTTGATTTAATCTTCATAAACTCCGCTTGGAAAGTTGTAGAAATCAAACAAGCACTCCCTTTCTTCCCATACTACGCACCAAGAGAACCTGCTAAATACTTAATAGAACTTCCTGCTGGCCAGGGCAAGAATTTCGAAATCGGAGAAACAATCAAGTACGAATATTTCTAATCACTCCCACGGATTTTTAACTTCAGCTTCCTTGTACTCAGGCGTTTTCTCTTCTTCCTTTTCAGGTTTTTCAGAAATCTGCTCTTTAATATCTTCAACTGCTTCTGCGCTCTTCTTGGTTTCTGCATTCAGTGACTGAAACTCATTCTGAAGTCCTTTCAACTCATCTCGCATGCTCTGAAGGTGATCTTTCAAGCCTCCAATTTCTCCAGAAAGCTTCTCTGCAGCAGGATCTGGCTTATCACCAGCTTCTTTAATATCCTCTTTCAGTTCTTGAATTTCTTTTTTCAGCTCCTCTTTATCAGTAGATTTTTCCTGAGCCCCCAGAACATCTTTCATTCTTCCGGTTTCAGGCATCTGGTCTACTAAAGTCTTTAATTGAGTCTTAGTCTTGTCCAACTGCTCTTTCCACTTCTTGGTAGTAGCTTCTTCAGCATCTTCCAATTTTGTCAGTTCTGCAAGAGTTTCCTCCATACTTTTTGTGGATTCTGTCAAGTCTGCAAGCTCTTTAACAATCTTATCATATTCTTTAACTTTCATAAAAAGAGGTAGTTTAGCAACATCTTCAGTTGCAAGTGCAGGCTTCTCCATTTTCGGAGGCACTGGAGCTGGGCCAGGAGCAACTGGTGCTGCCGGTGCTGGAGGCGCTTCCGGAGCTTTCTCCGGTAACGGCGGCAGTTCTTTTTTAGCTTCTTCGTCTTTCTTTTTTCCAAATAGTCCCATTATTCTCACCTATAATAAGCAGTAGTCGCCTGGGCTTATAAAATTATCTAAAGGTCGCTGTCTATGTTTATTGATGGCCCTTCACTCTCTCTTATTTTGGACAATTTAATTATATATCGCTTCCTCCAGCCCCCACGGTATCTTGGTTTTACAAACTCAACAATCCTATCTCGCACAGCTTTCACATGTTTTTCATCTCCTGCGAGAACAACATCGTAATTTTCAAGGACCCAACCAGCATCCATTCTCGTTATTTTATACTTAAAATCCTCCTTTTTACTTTTCTCACTTTCTATTACCTGCTCTAAATCCTCTTTAAGTTTGAAATGCTCTTTAGTCGGAATCTTTTTAATCAAAACACTCAATCGCACATACTTCATAATACCCTCTACTAGCTCTCAACCTATTTAACTATTCCTACTCTCGCTCATACTTCTCAAAAACACACAAGAAAACCAAATCAGCTTCAGAATCATTAACAACTTTATGAAAATCTCCAGCAGGAATAGTAACCAAATCACCTTTAGCAAAACCAGCAGTCTCCTCACCCATAATTAGCTTTCCACTTCCTTCCAAACAAAGGTAAACTTCCTCCTTCTCAGCATGTTCATGTCCCCTTGTCTCTTTTCCAGCATGCAATCTGGTAGTGGAAATCACCAAATGCTCCATTTTCAAATCATGAATATCATAAATCTCATTACTCTTTGCCTGCTCAGCAACTTCTGCAAATTTTTCCAAACTAGTTCTAACCATTTTTAGCCTCCAGCTCAGTATTGGCCGCAGTGTAACTCTCCTTAGTGCCAATATCGTACCACTTTCCTTCGTGCTTAACAACTCTAATACTTTTCCCTTCGTTTAACATCAATTTAATTGAATCAGTAATCTGGTATTCACCTTTAGCACCCGGTTCTGTCCTTTCAATAGCATCGAAAATACTTGGTTTGAAAACATACATACCAACAATTGCGTTCTTTGTCTTCGGCTCAGCAGGCTTTTCCTCCAAACCAGTAACCTTTCCTTCAATACTTTCAATAACTCCAAACCTAGTTGGATCATCAACTTCATGACCAACAAGTGTAACATCAGAACCATTAGCATGCTCAGCAACAACATCTTTCAAAAGAGGTTTCGGGAACAGCAAATTATCTCCCAAAACAACTGCAAAATCTTCCTGAATAAACTCTTTTCCAGTGTAAATTGCTTTAGCCAGCCCGTTTTTCTCTTCCTGGAACAAATATCCAATTTCTAATCCAAATTTGCTCCCATTTCCAAGATGTTCCATAATAGCGCTTTTCCCAGCGCCCAAAATCACAAAAATCTTACTCACTCCAGCTTCCTTAAACTGATCTAGCACATGCTCTATAATCGGTTTTCCTCCCACTGGCAAAAGTTCCTTGGGCGTATCCTTTGTAAGTTCTGCCAAACGTGTTCCCAGTCCAGCAGCAGGTATTAATCCAATCATCTTATCAGTATCCTGCAAAAGACGCTTAAATAGTTTTATGAAATACTGTACTTTTTTGTGCTCGGGAAAACGTATAAAAGGCAAATACCAAGCTGTTTTGTGACTTCTGAGGAGCCTAAGTTCATTCAAAACTTACGAAAGAATGTTTCCCTAATGGTTATAGGGTTTGTAATCTTAATTGTCCTCTTGAAATTCGTTGGTTACGGCGAAATTCTTCAGTCTCTGGCGCTTGTAAACGTTGGTTTCCTCATTCTCATGCTCGGAACCAAAGTCCTTTCACTTTTCATTTTCAATTATAAGGCATTTCTACTCTGCAAGAACATCAAACCAATCAGTTTCTGGAAGCTCCTTCCAATTCACCTCTCTGGTGCACTGGTCAACAACCTCACTCCTGGTCCTAGTGTCGGTGGAGAACCTGTAAAAGCATACTTCCTTGAGAAAGCAACAGGAATGCGCGGTTCCAAATGTTTTGGTCTTTTCACAACAGATAGTTTGATCTTCTTGGTGGGGACTGTCATCTTTATGAGCCTATCTACATTCTATCTCATCTTCTCTATCAGCTTCAGAAAACTTGCATATTTCCTTGCAGGCTGGTTTGCTATCTTCATAATCCTCAGTATCCTCATGGTTCTTTTCATATTCAAAATCAGCAGGAACAAAGAACGCATGGATCGGTTCTTAGTGCGAATTTACAAGTTCCGCTTGTTCAAATTCATAAAAAAGAAGTTCAAAACTCCTGAAATCTTTGTAAAATCTTTCCATTCTAAACAAAAGGCGTTTATGGGAACAATAAAAACACTGATGATTGACAAGAGGACAGTTCTCAAAGTCCTGGGTGCATCTTTGATCTGGTATCCACTTCAAGCTCTTGGTCTCTGGTTCCTACTTAGTGGTATGGGGCTCCAGGTCTCATTCATTCGGCTCGTTGCTGTTACAACAGTCAGCATGTCGCTTGGTTTTATCATCTTCGTGCCTGGCGGCACAGGAGCAGTTGAGAGTGCAATAATCCTGCTCATGTCTCTGCTCGGTGTGCCTGCAAGTGCAATAACTGCAGCAGTCCTACTCGACCGAGCTGCCTACTACATAATGACTTATGTCTTCGGATACTTAGCACTCAGTTACGTTTCAATGATTTACACAGCACCCGGAAAAATGATTAAGAAATTGGATACCTAGCATGAAAAAACTAGATCTATTCAGGCCAGAATCGTTTATTGCATTCTACTTGCTTTTCCTTATCTTGGCCGGAGCCGGATTTCTTTATTGGAAAAACCTTACTAGCCCAACAATTTTCGGAGTGGTTTTCGCGCTAATCTCTCTAGCATTCTTTTATCTCGGAGTCCGTCTCTCAAAAAAGTTCAAACTAAAAAAACTCAGAGGCAGATGGGTCACACTTTTCCTAGCAGCACTTACTGTCTACTACTCCTTCGCTTTTGCAAAATTCTTCTACACCCACTGGATCCCCGCGTTCATAATAATAATGGTGATTCTTTGGTTCTTCTTATTCTTTGTCAGAAAACTACTGGCGTATGACAAGATACCTACAAAGTTCTACACTGGATTAATTTACGCCGGCCTAGCCTTCCTTGCACTAACTTTCATGCAGATTGGTGGCATTCCGCTTTTGAAACCATCACTTCGACTTCTTGTGGACCAGAGCTGGTCTTGGGGTGGTGCGATTTTCTGTCTGCTTTTCGGATACATTGGCCTTTTGCTCAGGCAGAAAAAACGCATGCATGTTTACGCTTTAATAATCGCAGCCACAGCAGTAATTGCTTTAACAGGTTTCAGAATCGTCATCCTACTCTTCCTGCTCAGTGGAACAATTGCTGCTTACAAGAATAAGAAACTTGATAACAAGACAGTGGTGGTTCCGCTCATTGTAGCTCTTCTGTTTATCTTATTCCTTGGATATTACATTTCTCCAATCGCAGATCCTGGGTCTCTTCTACTCTGGCGAGCTGGGTCAACACATTCTGTTTATGAGCAGGTTCTGGAAAAGAGTATGCCATTCGGTGTTGAGCACGGTCAGTTTATGATGCATCACGCAAGGCCACGTGACCATCTTGCTAATTTCCTAGGTGCTGAGAACAGCCTTACTTCAACCATGCTTGGTCCTGCGTTAATGGAGTTCGGGCCATTGTTTGCGTTAGCTTGGATGCTCTTCCTCGGCTTTATTTTAGGGAATGCCCACAACTCATTTGAAAAGAAGGAATCTCTCCTGAAAATATTTTATCCAGTTCTTCTGGCACTCAGCATTGTCTGGATCGAAACTGGTTTTGACCAGTACATGCTCTGGTTTGTGTGGACTTATCTACTTGCTCGGTGGTTAAAGTAACCCTCCAAACAATTAAATACTGCTGTTTTGATAAATTTCAACCTGCGGGGGTACCCGAGCCTGGTCAAAGGGGCAGGGTTTAGGACCCTGTGACTTAGTGTCTTCGCAAGTTCGAATCTTGCCCCCCGCACCATATCAAAACCTTATTAACCCTTTCTTAACTATCACTTTTTAATGATCCCGGAGATAATCCTTTTAATTCTATACATCGCACTCCCCGCTCTAGTATTCTATGATATAATTCCTGTAAAATACCGATGGGGCTTTTTCTTAGGTGGGGCCCTGTACTCAGTTTTTGTGGCGTGGAGTGCCGGTTACTCTTTACACGACCTTGGTTTCCGTTTTGATAATCTTGAACAAGCAGACGGCTATTACTACATATTTTTCTTCTTAGCTTTCGGTCTCTGTGCGTATTTCAAACAAAACAAATACAAAATGGGCCACATCAAACGGCTCAAAGGAACCCTGAACAACTACATCGGCCTATGGTTTGTTCCAGCACAGGAATTCATTTACAGAAGCATTTTGTTTCCACTTCTCCTAGCATTCAACATCCCAATCATAATCATCATTCCGATAATGTCTTTCCTTTTCGGATACGCACATATTCCATTCCACAGCTGGAAAATCTTCTGGCTCACGTTGGGCCTCGGTGTTGGTTTGTCTAGCATCTACGTCTTCTTCCCTAATTTCTACTTAGTCTCAATTCTACACGGAATAATCTGGATAACTGCGCACTATTTTAAAATAATTTAAAGTGTAGTTTGCGTATTCATATCCAACTGCTCCATAATCTTCAAAGCAGTTTTCTTTCCCAAAACCTTGCTCAAAACATCAGCACTTGAATTCTTAATATCTTCAATACTCTTAATCCCAACACCAAACAAATTCCTTGCCCGTGCCCGTCCAATATTCCTAACCCGTATCAGCGGAAGCAGTTCCCTCTTCACGCCATACTTTAATCGCTTCCTAAGCATCCTCAATTTATCAAGCATCTTGTCCCGTCCGCTTAGCCGTGAAATCTCCCCACAAGCATACAACAGCCAATCAGCAACACTTAATTTGGTTCTGAAACTGCCTGGTGGCATTCCAAAAGTGTCGAAAATAAAGTCATCAGTTTTCTCCTGCATCCACTCAAAGAAAATAAAGGCATTTTTGAAAGCACGCAACTGCTCATCACCCAAATCATACTTCTCAAATTCTTCAAAAATAAGAGCTTCTTCACTTCGTCTAACACTACCCAAGGGCCTCATCTCTGCAGAATCTGATAAAATTGTTAGAATAACCATCTCATCACTTGGGTTCCTCTCCAGCATTTGCAAAAAGTCAAAAGCAGTCATTGGATCTAGATACAATTGCGCAACACGCAAACCAAGCTTAGTGCATTTCAATCTGTTATTCTCGTGATCCATAAAACCCCACTTAAACAACTGGTCAAGGATATTATCAATCATAATTTCCAAGCTCGCCATATCCTCATACTGAAGTGCATAGAATGTCTTGCCAAAGAAATCAAATAACTGCTTTTTGTCCCGCTCTTGCTCAGCAATTAAACCAAGGGTATGCATCCTCAAAATCGGCTCAACACCCAATTTGCTCGAAATCGGCTCAGGCCTGCCGTCAATATAGTGATCCCACAACTGATCAAATTCTTCAACAGATTTCGAAACCAGAATTGCTTCGCCTTCTGTATCATATTTCGGCCGTCCAGCTCTCCCAAACATTTGGTGAATTTCCAAAATCGGAATTGGTTCCATTCCAAAATTTCCATATCTCTTATAATCTCGAATCACAACTCTCTTACTCGGCAAATTCACCCCAGCAGCAAGAGTTGGCGTAGCGCAAATCAGTTTTAGCACATTCTGCTTGAAATTATTCTCAACCAAACTCCTTTGTTTAGCATGCAAACCAGCATGATGGAACGCAGTTCCTGTTCTAACACACTTCCCCAGCCTCTTGCACTGTTTAGTTGGCGAATCCAGAACATTTTCAATCTGATCAGCAATTTCTTCCAACTTTTTCTTAGCCTCAGTATCAAAAAGAGCTGATATTTCCTTTCCATTCTCTTCAGCTTCTTTCTCAGCACTCCGTCTTGTATTAACAAATATCAGTGACTGCGCCTTTTTCTGAATAATATCTGTAGTCAGAACTGCCAGTGGGCATGCTCCTGGCGGTGCATCCAATTTCAAATCATCTTTTTCCTTAAATGCCACAGAATTATCAAGAAAAACACCTCTTGCAAGTTGCACAGGCCTGAATTCAGACTCAACTAACTCAGCATCCAACCATTTCGCGATTTCATCTGAATTCTCAATAGTAGCAGAAAGCGCAATGAACTGCACACCCAGTTTCTTCAATTTCGTTGTAACAATCTCTAAAGTCGGTCCTCGACCTTTATCATTAAGCAAATGAACCTCATCAATAACAACCACCCCAATCTTTTCCAACCACTCTGGCTTGTGCCTCATCAAAGAGTCCATTTTCTCATTAGTCAAAATCATAATATCGTAGTCTGCTAACTCTTTCCCACTTGAATCATATTCCCCTGTGCTAATTGCAATTTTCGCAAGCTTTCTATACTTCTCTTTCATCTCCTCAAATTTCTCAGAAGCAAGAGCCCTCAACGGTGTTAAGTAAATTGCCTTCTTCCCTTTCAAAGCTTCACTCATCAGCGCAAGTTCAGCAACCAGAGTCTTTCCAGAAGCAGTTGGGATACTCAGAACAAGATTTTTCCCATCCAGAAACCCAGTTTCAATTGCTTTAGCCTGCGGAGGATATAGCTCATCAACACTATCAACATCTTTTATACGCTGCACTACATCAGCCAATACTGGATACTTTGTAGAAACCTCCCCTAGCTTCATTAGAAGAATTCTGTGAGTGTTCTGATATTTATTATTTTGTTAACTAGCTAGGGTTTACCTAATCTCGTTAAGCTTATAAAACACAATAACATACACAGATTTATGCGACATATCGCCAACCTAACAGTCAAAGATCTTATGCGAAAACTGAAAACAGTTAAGGTAACAGCAAAAATACCAGAAGTTATCAAGGTTTTCGACAATGCAAAAACAGATGCAGTTGCTGTAGTTGGCAAAAACAATAAGTTTCTCGGCGATATCCACCAACACGACCTTCTCAAACTCTTAATTGACCCAAATGACTTGTCCTGGGATGAAGTAACGGGCATCTTTGGCAGGTATGTCGATATGGGCTACTTTGCAGAAACTGCCAAGGATCTGATGCATCGGCACGAGCTTACTGTAACACCTGAAACCACAATCCGAAAAGTTGTCAGTCTTATGTTCAAGCACAATGTTGATGCTTTACCAGTTGTGAAAAACAAGAAACTTGTTGGTATGATTACAGAATTGGAAATCCTTGACAAGATTATCAAGGACAAAAGGAGAAAGAAATGATCGTCACCTTCTTACTCTCAATCATCCTCCTGCTTCTACTTTCCAAGATTTTTGGTGAGATTTTTGAGAGGCTCAGACTACCAGCACTTCTAGGTGAAATTCTAGCAGGAGTGATACTTGGAACAGCTGTTTTCAAATTAATTGCCCCTGGCTCACTTGAAAACATGGCACTTCTTGGAATCATCCTCTTACTCTTCTTAGTTGGATTCAACTTCAGTATAGAGCGAATGAAACAGGCTGGAAAAACAGGGTTCTTCCTATCGATTTTCGGCTTCTTATTTGTGCTGATTCCATCTTATTTCATTTTCAAAACAATTGGTCTTGGCTTTGTTCACGCAATCTTCTTTGCGCTCATAATGGGTGGTGAATCAACTCCAAACACAATAAAAACAATTGTAGACCTGAAACGCCTGCGTTCTAAAGTATCTGAAATAATAATCAGCGCTGCAGTTATTGAAGACTTCATTTTCTACACAATCCTTGCATTCACAGTTGCGCTTGTTGGCGCTAACACCTTTGCTCAATACAGCTTCGGACTTGGCAAAATCGTTGTTTTCTTCTTAATCTTCGTCCTGATGGAAGTAGTGTCACCATACATTATCAAATACAGTGAGAAAATGCGCTCAGAAGAAGCCCAATTCGCCATCGGCTTCATCCTGATCCTGTTCCTTGCATATGTTGCTGATGTACTTGGTTTCGCAGCAGTTGTTGGAGCATTTTTTGCAGGAATTGCACTTGCATATTCGCCATATTTGAAAACTGGAAGCTTCTCACCAAAAATCGCTTCCTTCACTTATGGTGTATTTGCACCACTTTTCTTCGCCTGGATGGGTTTGCAAATTGACCCTGCAATGTTCAAAATCACATGGATAGTCGGCCTTCTCCTGATAGTCGGCCTTGGCGCCAAATTCATTGGTAATATGCTTGGTTGTCTTGCTGGCGGAACAACTCTAAAACAGAGTGTCGGAGTAGCTATCGGAATGCTTACCCGCGGTGGAGAACAGCTACTGATTCTGGTAATTGCAGCTCAAGTTCTAGGTGCTGCCGGTGGAATGTTCATCAACCAAATCCTGATCCCAGTGACCATAATCGCAATGGTAATAACTCTATTTTTGTCCCCACTGCTTCTGAAAGTCTTCTTCCGCTCTGAACCAGAGGAAGAGGAACAATTTTAAAGGAGTTAATTCATAGTTTTTAGCACATGACATCTAAGAAAGGGGAATCTACAATTTACCTGTTGTATAAAGGAAGAGATAGAGATGAGTTGCCAGATCTTCTAAAAGACATGATCTCTGCAAGAGAATTAGAAGTGCTTAAGCAAATTAAAAAGATTAAAGTGGCTCAGAGCAAAGCAGTTTTTACTTATTTAGACGGCAAAACTGAACACCAATTAAAAAAAGAGAAGTTCAAAACTTTTTTCCTGTTTAATCAGAAAAAACCAAGTATTGTTGGTTTTCTTGACAAAATTACAGATAAAAAACACATACTAAAACAAGGTCTTTCAATAAAATATGAGTTTGTGTATATCGATCGTGTTTTGCTAATAATTAATATTCTAAATGATTTCGATACTAATACAGAGTTTTACGGACAAAATTCTTTCAAAGCAATTATTGAGCTTTTTGAGAACTACAAATTCAAAAAAATTGATAAAGACGAAGCAAATGCGTTTTTAACTTTAGCTGAACCATCTAAAACAAAAGAAAAACGTGGAAACAAAAGCGAAAAGAAAAAATCACAAAAAGAAGACGCCCCATTACTCTCCCACCAACGACGCCGAGGTGGCAGAGCTCCAACAACAGCAACTGTCGAAAATTAATCTACTTCAGTCCACCTTTTCCAGTAGGCACAAACCTCTGAATTTCTTCAGCTTTTCCTTCAAACTTTAATTTATTC
>DAPM01000010.1 GCA_002502135.1 archaeon UBA543 | reverse complement strand
ATTTCAATAATGCGTAACCAGCCCTTTTTGTTCCGTGGAACCGTGGAACCGTGGAACCGTGGAACCGTACGGTGCCCCTGTGCCCCTGTGCCCCTGTGCCAAGCCCTCATTCCCACACCTCCAGAGTTGCATTGGCAATGCTGTTATTATCAATCACAAGCGCTCTCTGCAAAACATAAACACTTGAAGTTGCTCCTGGACTGCTCAAATTAATATCCAAAATCACTCCGCTTGCATTTGTCAGCCTTAATCTGAAGCCAGTATCATTAGCAAGACCGAGTTGATGAGCAATTGTGTTGTAGCTTATTGTATTGATGTAATCGATTTTTGAAGAATTCAATCTTCCAAGAACTGTTTTTCCACTGTAAGAATTGTAATGTGCAAGCCCAACTCGCTGAACAGTTGAAGAATACCATTCGGCAGGATAGCCTGGATCTTCAAGAAGCAGTTTTCCAATAACAAATGCTCGTGGCTCAAGTGCAGAAGCCTGTGCCTCGCGCTTAATTGAAGGAAGCATATTCAAAATTCCAGTTGTTGCTGCAATAACAAGAGCCATGAGAAGCACAACTGCGATGATGAAACCGAAATTTATTTGGGCCTTGTGGTTCAGGGGCACCGTGGAGCCGTGGAGCCGTGGAGCCGGTCGGTGCCCCTGTGCCCCTGTGCCCCTGTGCCCCTTCTCAAATTTCAAAAGATAAACAGCCATGACACCATCACTCCCACAATAACAAAGATCGCACTGTGCTTCAAACCCATAACAGTCGACCCTTCTGAAATCTGGCCTGCAATCATTCCATTGAACAAACCTTGAATCAAAATCATTGAAAAGAACAAGTTTCGGTAGTAAGAAATAATCTCAATAGGATCTTCTGTTGCAAGCGCAAACCCTTTAGAATAAATTAACGGCATCATCAGCTTCTGGAGCATCACTACAATTATCATGAACAAAATGAAAATTCCATAGATAATGTAAGCCTGCTGTTTCAGTTTTGATTTTCGCTCAGCTTCTGCATCTTTCAGCATCCGAGCATCTTTTGCAACAGCATCCAGAGTTTCAATAAGTGCTCCACCGCTCTGCTGAGCTTCGATTATGATTGCAATGGCCCTTTGGATAAACGGACTTCTGGATCGTTTTGAAAATCGCTTGAGCACATCCTGGAACGGTATACCCCACGAAATCTGGTTCGCCATTTTACGTAATTCAATTGAAAGTTTACCGTAATCTGCCTGCGCAGACTTGTGCAAAGCCTGAGGAAGCGTCATTCCGGTCTTTCTCGACTCTGCAATATCTCTTAGGAACGACGGGAGGTTGTCTTCCATGTCTACAACGGATTTTTTCTCTAAATAAGTGAAAATAGAATATGGGATAAATGCAACTGACATCGCCACTCCAACTGAAAATCCAAGCATGTCAGTAGGCGCGAAGAATATGAGCATTAAAAATACTAAAGCTGATGCTCCGCCGGAGAATACGAGCACTGCGTACCGTTTTTCAAGACCCAGTATCAAGTCAGTTGGCTCAGATGAAGGCTTTGACTTTTTTGTGGGCAGTTTGAATTCCATTTTATTTTGAAAGTGGAGAGATGAATCTCAGCAAGGCTATGAATATTATAGAAGCTAGAGGCAAGCCTGCGTAGACAATTAACATCTGGTAAGCGCGCAGAGCGCCGAAGCCGGATATAGCACCCATTATTGTCATAAGCACTATGCTGAAAATGGATCCGACTATCACAACAGTGATGTAAATTTCAACATACATGCTTACATTTGCAGAATAATCATCAAGTTTTCTTCTGTAAACGTCCATCAAGTGCTCGGCCTTTGATGCTAACAACGATTTTAAGTCCCCTCCTTGGACAATTGTAGTGACCATACCCCAGAGAAGATCTCTGAAACTCTCAGACGGTGTTTCATTGGCAGCGCGACGGAGTGCGTGCTCAATATCTTCGCCCATTACTTCAATATCTTCCATTATTTTTCGCGCTTCAACTGAAACCTCGCCGTATTCTTTGAATTTTCCTAAGAATCTGAAAATCATATGAGGAGGAGCGCCGGTTCCGGCAATTGTGTTCATGTAAAGGCAGGCAAATGGCAGATTGTTTTCCATATTTCTCTGGCGTTCATTTGCTTTAGTTGCAGGATATTCCAGACAAACAAAAAATGTGACTCCAGTGAGCAGGACTGTTCCTAGAAGTGATGTGAATAGTGGCGCAGGAAGGCCAAGGAGCACAAAGAAGATGAAAAGCACCAGAAACCATACAGGAATCAAGATGATTGTGGTAAAAAGGCACATGCTGAGATACTCCCGAAGCATCATCCCGAGATTGGCTTTTCGTAAGTCCTTTTTCACCCAGCTGAATTTGGAGATATACGGGTCAACAGTCTTGTTAAAAACCCTTGCAGAGAGCCTCTTGTACTCTTTTTTGTAATCCATTTTACACTTTCTCAGTAGATATTCGGTCTAGTACTGCCTGCGGATTCTGGTAATATTCACTTACCACTTTCCCAACATTCTTGAAATCGCGAACTCCGGCTGTTACAAGCCATTCAATAACCTTAACTCGTCTGTCAATTTCACTGAAAATGCCTTCAGGGTTTGTTCCGAGTTTTTCCATTATCTCCTTGAGCACTCCACTCTTGCCTGAATATGAAAATTTGTCATCTGCAGGAGCCCAAGTATATGGAGTATTAACAAATGGTCGGTCGGCTTTGGTGTCAAAACCAGTAACCTCAACTGCTTCCTTGATTCTTCTGATGTATTTACCTTTCATTCTTTGGCGAGTCATTACAAGTAGGACATCCAAGTGCTGAACAAGGCTGGCTGGCAATTCAATTGGAGGAGTCACAAGCCTGTTGATAACTGCTTCCATG
This sequence comes from archaeon UBA543, assembly GCA_002502135.1. Lineage (GTDB taxonomy): Archaea > Undinarchaeota > Undinarchaeia > Undinarchaeales > UBA543 > UBA543. Next base: position 42,140 of record DAPM01000010.1, on the reverse strand, counting down.
GACTCAGCGTGAATTGTGCTCATACCAGGGTGACCAGTTGCGATCTGCTGGAACAGCACAGCTGCCTCTTTGCCACGCACCTCTCCCACGATTATCTCGTCAGGTCTCTGACGCAAGGATGCTTTTAGCAAGTCGAAAAGTGAAATTTCTCCTAATTTCTTTCCAGATGCTCCTTCAGGACCGAATCCTGTTCGCGCAACCTGTGAAATCCAGTTCTCGTGAGGCAGGCGAAGCTCAGGTGTGTCCTCTATTGAAACGATTTTCAATTCAGGACGGATGAATAAGGAAAGTGCATTCAGCATTGTGGTTTTACCGCAAGCTGTTGGCCCTGCAATCAGGACAGATTTGTTATGCTCCATTGCAAGCCACAAATATGCAAGCAGTTCTGCGCTTACAGTTCCGTATTTTACAAGATCAACAAAGGTGAGAGGATCTTTAGTGAACTTTCTAATAGTGAAGTTGGAACCCTTCATTGAAATTCCAGTTCCGAAAGTGGCTTGGACACGGGATCCGTCAGGAAGTGCGCCGTCCAGTAGCGGATCGGCAACTGAGATTGAGCGTCCACATCTTTGTGCAAGTTTCATTACAAATGAATTCAGATTGTCTTCAACAGGGAATTGGACAGTTGTTCTGAGTGAACCGAATCGTGGATCTCTGTGATAAACGTAGATTGGGATTCCGGTTCCGTCGCAGGAAATATCCTCAATATTTGGGTCCTGGAACATTGGCTCAACTCCGCTCAGGCCAATGAAATCGCGCTTTATGAAATAATCCATTATTTCGCGCGTGCGGTTTGTCATTTTCATTCCGTAATAGTCAATTACAGAATTGATTTTTTCAAACAAGTACTTCTCTGCTGTCTGCTTTTTCAGGGCTGAAAAATCAACTTCAAGCTCTTCAATTAAAGTGTCCTCAATTTTCTTGAGCTGTTTCTGCTCGTCTGGGTTTAATTGCGGTTCAATTATTTTGTAAAGAAGTCCGTGCATTGTTGGATCGTATCGGATGTTTGCGTAAACATGAACTTTGCCTTTGCTATAGATAAGTGGGTAAGTCATGTTTGTTTTAGTAAGATTCTCGCCAACTTCGATTTTCTTTAATTTTAATTTGCCTAGTTTTTCTCCAAGTTCAGTAGGGATTGGCATTGAAACATCAGGTGCTCCGCCTGTTAGTTTTTCTGGAATTGGAGCTTCAGGATGCTCTTCATGGTAGCGTTCTTTGGAAAATTCAACTTTGTTAAGCTCTGATTTCAGAACTTCGCTGATAATATCGTGCAGTTCTTCAAAAGAAACACCTTTCTCGTGCTCTGAAATTGCTTCTTCAATAATTTTTGTAAGACCTTCAGAAGTGATATTGCCGTTGCGCTTGTTGTTTATAGCGTCTGTGATGATTTTCCCAAGCAGATGCTGGGCTTTAGGCTCTTTGCTTTTTGCAACTACGTTGTGCATTTTCCTGCTGAGTTCTGAAGGTACGCCTTCTTTTTCTAGAGTTGGGTGGATTGGAATTGGCTGGGGGGCTATGGGACTTGGGGACTTAGAGCTCTCTTTAGGTGCCCCGGTGCCCCGGTGCCCCATCTCCACCGCTTTATCAGCCCGCTTCAAAAATTCAGAATCCTGGTGAGTCTTTGCAGCTTTTGCTGCATTTCTTAGGAAGCGTTGGAATTTGTTCATTGAACTGTGAATGTGATTGTGCGAGCAGATGTGTTGAAGAACGCTCTCGCCTTTCCGCTGTCATCAGAGCTGATGTTTCCGGTGATTGTCACATTGCCCTGTGAGAGCAGGATTGTCTGATTCATCACTTGATCAAAATCCTCCACCCGGATGTGCGTGCTGTTCACTCTTAAGATGTAGCTCTTGCCTGCGATTTGCCTTGGAATTACAACTGGAATATAGCCGGAATCTGCAGTGTTCATGTGCTCAACTGCAGATATGATTATTGCATGCACGTGCTGGCCAACTGCTTCAAACTGCGGGTTTGCAGAGTATTCCACTGTGTCGTCCTTCAGGTCAGAGAAAGCTACAAGTATTGTTACGAGTAGGAGGACCCCGAAGACCATTATGAAGACCTGCCCCATAACCGACGTCGCGCCCTTGCTGTTTCTCATCTATTCGGCATAATTCGTCAGAGTATAAAAGCATTCTTATGGGTCAAAAATAACAGTTATTTCGTGTGTCCAGCGCAAAGCTGACTCGTCAAAAGTAGAGCCTTTGTTCAAAATCATGAGATTGTGAGTGCCTTCGCCAATTGCAGAACTGTTGTTCCCGATCTCAGAAGTGCCGATTTTGATAAAATGATGCTGATTATTGACCATATCCTTTAAATTCCTGAATGAAATTAAGTATTGAGTCATGTATCTATCCATTCCTTCCTGGCCTGTTGAGCGCGCAAATAAAACACCAGGATAGCTTACGCCAGGTCCGCCTTTTGTGCACAAATCTCCTGTTTCGTTTTCAAATGGATCAGCGAGAATCCAGGAAGATGATGCAACAATGCGCTCGCTAGTGTCCATTTCAAATAGGATTCCATTGTCATTCCGCGCCTGTCCGCAGGAAATTGGAATTGAACTTGTGTCAAGTGAGAGTTTTCCACTGTCAATGTTGATTTGAACGATTCTGCTGGAATTACTGCCATCCTGCACCGCACCCATTACAGCATCACGGATTTCAAACATTTTTGACTTCATCCGAACTGCAGAATATGACTCTCGTCTGTCCTGCAGAATTCCTGCGCCCCAAACATATGCTGCGAGAACAAGCATTATGACAATAACTGTGATTATTAGGAATGACATTATTTCAGATTGTGCTTTCCTGTTCATACTTCACTCACCATTACCCTTGTGTAAACATAATCGCCAACTTCGTAAGTGCCGCCAGATTCAATTCTGAGCTGGTGATTTCCTTCTGAAAACTGAAGAGGCTCATTTCTGCCTCCAGTTGTGAGGTTGATTAAGTAAATTCTGCCAGAATCTGTATCATTCAAGTGCCGGAACCACAGAGCATACTGACTTTCCTTGGAGTCAGTTGAGTTGAATTTTCGATTGATTATTACACCAGAACTGCTGTTTTCATACCAGGTATTGCAGAGCATGTTACGGTTTTCAGAATCTGCAAGTGACCAAGAGTCGGCTTGGACAAGGAAATCTCGAGCTGAAACTTTGTAGATAATTGTGTTATTAGCAAGGTCAGTGCCAGTACACGCTTCGCCGGGCGTTATAGTAAAAGTTCCGTGATTTAATGAAATGTCAATGAAACGCGCTGAAGAATTGCCAGCATTTGCAACTTCGACGATTTTACTTCTGAGCTCGAGCAGTTTCGGAGTCATTCCTTCAGCTTCAGTTCGCACACCCTGCGCTTCCATCATATCTGAGCCCCATTTGTATGCAAATCCAGAAAGAGCGAGCATTATCATTAGGATTGTTATTTTTGAGATAAGTTCAGACTGTGCTTTGGAGGAGAGCTTGCGCATATTTAGCGATAAGATTGGATTGGTTATAAAGTTTTATCCAATACAATTTCCTTCAGAACAAGTAAATGTAAAAGCCTTTTCAACATTTGTCTCGTCACTTGCAATCTTCACAGTTCTTGTAGATTCATTAAAGAAGTTGCATCCGTCACTGGCGTTTACAGCAAAGGTTACTGTTTCTCCAGCTTGTATGAATTGATAAGTGGAGTTAGTACCTCCGGTACCGTTAACAAAGTATTGGTCATCGACGTAGATACGGGCGTTAGATGCTTTTTCAGAACCGGCATTACGGACATAGAAAGTTGTTAAGTTGCTACCAGTTGAGCAGTTGAAGAAGTATCCATCGACCTTGAGCTCGATTTGAATGTTGCCAAGCAGATCTGCTGTTCGGTTTTCTGTGGATGAAGCAATACTTCCCTGCATTCTTTGAAGCCAGGTATAAGCCAAACCTGCAATTGCGATTGTCATCATTAAGAGAAGTATAACTGAGATAATTGGGGTTATTCCCTTTCTACTGGAAATTTTGCGCTTCATTTGTGAACCTCAATGAACTCGATTATATGTTCGAGCACGTAAAGTATTGCAAGGAGAATTATTATTTGTATTGCTCCTATAAAGATGATTCCCATTTCAAGATCCCCAGTCTGTTTTGCGATTAGGGCAACGATTAGTCCGAATACAAATGCCATAACTATTACAGCCTGGATTACGAGTTTGTGTTTTTTTCGAGTTGTCATTTAAGGAGGAAATGGAGGTGGCGGGAGCTCTGGAGCTGCGGTCTGTGCCTGAGCCTGTCCTGGTGCTGCAGGTGCTGGAGGCATTGCAGGTTGGCCCATTGGAGCTTGCGGCATCTGTGGCATTTGTGGTCTTCGCAATTGCCTTGGCTGCTTCAGGTTTCGCTCAATTGCTGCTAGGATTTTATTAGAGCGTGCTGTTTGCTCAGCCAGATTTGCCATTGAAGCTTTAATTGCATTTAGTGAGTCGGCGTTGTCTTCAGAATCTTCATCTCCGCCCATTGCATCAGTTGCTGTTGCGAAGAAGTTAAGAATTTTTGCAAGTTTTGCAGAAAGATCGCGGTTTGCCTGGTTCATGTGGTCAATTGCTGCTTGGATTTTGGTTACTACTTTCTGGTTTGAGTCAGCAACTTGTTCTACCATTTTCTGTGATGATGCCATAAGGTCAAGCATGCGCTGTATGAACGCATCTGCATTTGATTCTAATTTGGAAATTCCAACTGTGCCCCTTAATGCTGATTTTATTTCTTTAATGTCCTCTTCAATAGAATCATTCTTCTTCTGAAGCTTAGAAAGAGGGTCCACAGGAACTATCTCGTACATGTGAGAATTTTCAGGCATTTGATATCAAATGCGAATAAGCGGACAGGGTATTTAAAGGTTTTTAACTACGCTATTATTTCAATTGGTGAAATTTGTGAATTGGTTCTTGACTGGCGCCCCGTAGGCCGGCGCGCACTGCATGAAGCCCATTCGCTTCGCGAAGGGCTTAAACAATTCAATTGAAATTGGTTCGGTCTGACTGAGTCAGGCTCACGAACTATAGTTCGTTCGCTATTTCGCCTTTGCAAAACCTCTCACATCATTCCGGGCATTCCACCCATTCCTGGTGGCATTCCCGGAGGCATTGCTGGTGCTCCGCCTTTGTCTCCAAAGCCTTTTGCACTGATTACATCGTCAATTCGAAGAATCATTTCAGCAGCTTCTGAAGCAGACTTGATTGCTTGTGTCTTGATTTTCAGCGGTTCAATAACGCCTTCTTCTTTCATGTTTTTGGTTGCGTTTGCGAACACATCAAGACCCATGTATTTGCCGTCAGGCTGTTCGTGGCTTGATCGAAGTTCAACCAGCTTGTCAATAGAATCCAATCCAGCGTTTTCAGCTAGAGTTCGTGGAATAACTTCTATTGCTTCTGCAAATGCAGTCATTGCAAGCTGTTCTCGACCACTGACTTTCTCAGCAGCAAGCTTCAAAGCTTTTGCAAGTTCGATTTCAATTGCGCCTCCGCCAGCAACGATTTTGCCGGTTTCAAGTGAAGCTGAAACTCCACCAATTGCATCCTGAAGTGCGCGCTCGACTTCGTCAACCACATGTTCTGTTCCGCCTCTTACAAGAACTGAAACAGCTTTTGGAGAAACGCAGTCGGTGATGAAGACCATTGAGTCTCCACCGATTTTCTTTTCAGAAACAGATCCTGCATTGCCGAGGTCTTCTGCTTTCAAGTCATCAATGTTTGTAACAACTTTTCCGCCTGTGGCTCGTGCAAGCTTCTCCATGTCAGATTTCTTAACGCGTCTTGCAGCGAAAATTCCTGCTTTTGACAGGAAGTGCTGTGCAAGATCGTCAATTCCTTTCTGGCAGAAGAGAACTGTAGCGCCTGAAGCTTTGACAGATTCTGCCATTTTCTTCAGCATTCCCTCTTCATGATCAAGGAAGCTCTGAAGCTGTGCAGGGTCGTTGATATTGTATTTTGCATCAGTTTCTGTTTTTTTGATTTCAAGAGCTGAATTTACAAGAGCAATTTTTGCATTTGCAACCTTTTCAGGCATACCGGAATGCACTCGCTCCTTGTCGATTATCAGACCTTTGATAAGTTCTGAATCATCAATTGATCCGCCTTCTTTCTTTTCCAGTTTAATGTTGTCCTGATCAATTGAAAGTTTACCATCAGACTCATCAGCAACTAGTGAAACTGCTTCTACTGCAAGCTTTGCAAGTGATTCACGAGCTCGCTCTGCAGATTTGCCTGTCATTGCTGTCATTGCAATTTTTTCCAGGGAAGCTGTGTCGTCTTTAGAAACTGTGTCAGCATTTGCTTCTAGGAATTTCTGGGCTTCGGTATTAGCCATTCTGTACCCTCGTGCAATAACTGTAGGGTGGAGATCCATGTCAAGCAGACCTTCAGCTTTCTTTAGAAGTTCTCCTGCAATTACGACTGCAGTTGTAGTGCCGTCGCCGACTTCATCTTCCTGAGCTTTTGATACTTCAACAAGCATCTTAGCTGCAGGGTGCTGGATATCCATTTCCTTTAGAATTGTAGCGCCGTCATTTGTAATGACGATGTCGCCCATAGAATCGACAAGCATCTTGTCCATTCCTTTTGGGCCTAGTGTTGAGCGAACTGCTTCTCCGACAATTCTGCCAGCCATAATATTCATTCGCTGAGCATCGCGCCCGCGTGTTCGGCTTGCCTTGTCGGACATTATTACTATTGGTTGTCCTGTTAAATTTGTCATTTTTAATTTTCTCCTATTTCTTTGGCTTAAAAACTTGTTCAGTTACCTGTTGCGAGGCCTGAACATTGTTTTAGTTTTATCCTAATGGTAGAAAGTTAATAATAGCCATTCCAATCCCACCAAAGTATATTTGCTCTATTAGAACTGGTATATAAGTATTATGGTAGTTTGTGTGTGGTTGGAAGACCACCACCAAACATTTATAGCAATTAAACAAAAATAGCTTTGATGATTCGAAAAAACCCGGCAATACGTCTTGGATATAAACCTGAGTTACTGGAAGAGCATGAAGAAGATTGCGTAGCACTAGAAAAAAAAGCTTTTGAATTGTTAGAAAAGAATAAGTGGGAGGAAGCAATTAAAGCTTGGAGTAGGCTTAAGGAAAAACTCAAAAACATAGAATGGGCAGATTTTTACATTGCACTTTGCCAAACCAGACTTGGCCAGATAGAGGAAGCTGAGGATATTTTTGATATTTTGATAAATGAATCCAAAAACAAGGCAGTGGTTTATGGAAGCCACTCTATGCGTGCTGAGCTTCTTTTAGACAATGATGGCGATTTAGATAACGCACTGGACGATATTGAGAAATCAATAGAAATCATGAAAGAATATGAACCACCTGAAGATGTTGAAAAAGATTTGCAAGAAGCACGCAAACTTCGGGAAGAAATACTTCTGAGAATAAAGCAAAAAGATAACTAGTACCAAACAAACATAAAAATTACAAATGACCCTATTAACAAAATCCAGATATGTTGCAGGACTGCAGTGTCCAAGACTTCTGTGGATGAAAGTGCATGAAAAAGAGAAACTCCCAGAGCCAGATACTGGAACGCAGTCGAAGTTTGAGGAGGGCGACCATGTGGGAGAGCTGGCAAAGAAACTGTTCCCAGATGGGATTGATATTTCTATTGATAATTTTGGAGAGAATTTGAAGGATTCAAAGAGGTTGTTGGGAAGTGGGAAACCGTTATTTGAAGCTGGTTTCAGAAGTGGGAACTGCTATTCCAGAGCAGATATTCTTGTTCCGAATGGAGATAAATGGGATATTGTTGAAGTAAAGAGTGGGACCAAAGTTAAGGATATTAATCTGCATGATGTTTCATTTCAGAAATATTGTTATGAGGGTGCTGGGTTGGAAATTGGGAATTGCTATTTGATGCACATTGATAATACTTATGTTAGAAAAGGGGAGCTGGAGTGCGAAAAGCTGTTTGTGAAAGAGGATGTTACTGAAGAAGTTGAGAAGCTGATGCCGGGAGTTGCTGAAAAAGCTAAAGAATTGCTGGATGTTCTGAATGCATTCAAGTATCCGAGTGTTAAAATTGGTCCGCAATGCAGGGATCCGTATGACTGTCCTGTTGCAGAGTGTTGGGACTTCCTGCCTGATAATCATATTTTCCATCTTTATTACGGCGGGAAAAAGTGTTTTGATTTGTTTGAAGAAGGAATTCAGACTATTAGCGAGATTCCTGAGGAGTATGAATTGAATGATAAGCAGGGGATTCAGAAAAAGTGCGAGAAAACAGGAGAGACCCATGTTGATAAGGGTGGGATTAAGGAGTTTCTGGATTTGCTAGAATACCCGATTCATTATATTGATTTTGAGACTTTTGCTACTGCGGTCCCAAGGTTTGATGGTTCTAAACCTTATTCGAAGATACCGTTCCAGTTTTCACTTCATATTGAGCAGGAGAATGGAGAAATCGAGCACAAGTCCTTCCTTTATGACGGTGAGGGCGATCCTAGGGACGAGTTTACAAGTGCTTTGAAAGGGGCGCTTGGACCAAAAGGGACTATTGTTGCTTTTAATGAGTCTTTTGAGAAGGGAGTTATGAAAAGTCTTGGATGGGATGAGAAAATTAATGAGCGGTTTGTTGATTTAATTAAACCATTTAGAGGATTTTATTATTACAATCCAATTCAGAAAGGGAGTGCGTCTCTTAAGAAAGTGCTTCCAGCTGTGACTGGGAAAAGTTATGATGGAATGGGGATTGCAGATGGTATAACTGCCAGTGTTGAGTTTGTTAATGTTACTTACAAGAAGTCAGGAGATAGGGAGAAGGTTAGAGCTGATTTGGAGAAGTATTGTGGTTTGGATACTGAAGGTATGGTTTGGATTGTTCAGAAGTTGCGGGAACTAGTGAAATAAAATATATTTTGAAGAGTATAAATCAATATATTAGGCTCTGAACGCTGGTTTTATTATGGGGGAAGAAATAACAATTTGTAAAGCAGAGACGAAAGACCATGTTGAGCTTAGAAAATTACAAGACTTAACTAGAGAACAGCACATTGTTGATGGCGAGCACGCTTGGCAGGTTTGGATAAGATATTGTGATGTTATGAAAGCTGTTTCTGATGATAAAATTGTTGGTGCTGCTCTTGGTTTTCCTACAAAAGATAATCGTGTTTTAGTGCATCAAGTCTTTGTTCATCCTGAACACACAAATAAGGGGATTGGAACAAAATTGTTGTCAGAACTTTTAAAACAAAATCCAGGAAAGGATCATTTCCTTACAACTGGAACAGATAATGATTCTGCGAAAAGAGTATATGAGAAATGTGGTTTTGAGCAAAAAGAATTTATTAAAGGATATTATAGACCAGAAGAAGATCGCTATGTTTATGAAAAACCTAAAGGTCAATAGCTGATGTTTCTTTGAATGTTTTTGGAGTGATTATACCCATTGTTCTTGAAATTCCTTCAAGTTGGAGTGCATTTTCTGCTGAGAATCTGTAATAGTCATCCAGACTATCCACTTTCACCTTAGCTAAAAGATCCCATTCTCCGCTGGTATAATGAACTTCTTGAACACCTTTTATTTTTCCAAGACGCGCGCCGACTTCCTCAACATTCTTATGAAGCTCGACATTCATCAGCATAAAAGCAGTGACAGTCTTTCCGCACTTTTTAGAATTAACAATAGTGGTATAACCAGCAAGAACCCCCTCATTCCTTAATTTTTTCAGGCGAGAGTGAACTGTTGCAGGATGCATCTTCAGCTTCTTAGCAAGCTTAGTCACTTTTGGCACGCAGTATTCTGTGCTTTGTGCCAATGCTAGAATCTTTTTGTCTGTTGGTGTGATTTTCATATGGTATCTCCAATTTTTAGTGAAAGATACTAGATAGAGGGCTAAATCCTTTATATATTTTACTATTTTTACTGTAAAATAGAGATAGTATCTATAAAAGAGGGGATTATTAAAAATAAAAGAAAGAAAACGAGCAAAATACTTATATACTATACAATATATAAAAATACAAGGTGTGTGTGCGACGGTAACATCACAGTCTTTCACACGCCAGCTACACGACTCAGCGTCGTGAAACCTTTGCTTTGCAAAACACCTGGAGTTCCTGACCGTCTCCTTTTGTAAAGCGCTTCGGTTACCATCGTCGGTGCTGATTTGTGTAGCTACTATTACTTTTCAAAACAATAACTATTAAAAAGCAGAATTTTAACAAGAGATTAATGAAAGAATTAAACTGGGACAATTATACAGATGAGAACAAGTCGCCATTATTTTATGAAGGATACAAGAGATTGTTGTTGGATAATGTGGATTTGAACAAAGAGATGACAGTGCTAGATGCAGGCTGTGGAACTGGCAGATGGTCTTTGCTAATGGCGCCTTATGTTAAGAAAGTGATTGGACTGGATAATAATCAGAAAGCTATTGATGTTTTGCAGAATAAAGTGAAGCAAGGAAATACGAATATTGAAACACTCTGCAATTCAATTACAAGTATTCCGCTTCCAGATAATTCAGTTGATATGACTTTTACAAATATCACACTTCAGCACATTACTGGTGACGATTTTGTAAAAGCTGTTGGCGAGATAAAGAGAGTTACAAAGCCAGGTGGGCAGATTGTGCTGATTGAGCACTCTTTTACACTTATAAAAAATACTCCAGATCTTGTTTGCAGGAAACCAAAAGAGTATGCTGAAGCTTTCAAGCCTGCTAAGCTGAAGAAAGTGAGTGGTGTGCTGTTTCCGTATTTGAAGCACCTGGGACTTAAGAAAATATCTTCATTCTGGCTTGGAAAACTGCTTCCGATGTTTTCTCCTCAGAAGCTGATGGTTTTCGAGAATTAACTCTTATTTTCAATTTTTTTATAGCCGAGCCAGACCAGGAATGCTAATGCTGCTCCGAGCAGTGAGAGGCGAGTGTATTTGCCGAATTGCGACCAGTAGCGGAGCACGCCGTAGATTATGAGCATTATACTACCGCCCATAAAGCCGGCGCCAATTCCCTCGAATTTTAGGAGAACTATGCCGAGTATAAGTCCGAGAACACCAAAGCTGACAAGCACTATCATGTTGATGAGTTCTGTTTTGTCGCGAATTATTTCATACTCTTCAAGACACTGCTTGAATTCTGCAGTGTCATATAGATTGGATTGCTCAATGTCAGTCTGCACATCCCTTGGTTTTTCACCGAAAGTCTCATAACATTCATTGTGCGGAGTTTCATTAAAAACTTCAACACCGTAGCCAATAAATATTGTAAAAAGAAGGGCTATTCCAATTGCTAGAAAGATTTTCTTTAGGTTCATAAAAAAAGAAAAGCAGACAGGGTTAATAAATATTTCCTGTTAATCCCCAGACTCATCTTTGAAACCTGCAGTCCAGCTCTCAGACTCGTCAAGCAGTTTTTTGGTTTCTGCTTCAAGGTCTCTTTCAGGATTAGATAGCTGTTTAAATGGAACAGGGCCATGAGTTGGTTGTTCGGCTGGTTGTGGCTTCCACTCACTGTGATCAGATTTGCCATTCATTTCAATAAGCTTCTGGGTCTCAGGATCAACACTTGCTGGCTGGATTGGCTTTAATTGCTGATAAGGTGCTGTTCCTGGCGGCTGGGATCCAATGCCTGTTGCAGTTGGTTTACCAGATCCGGTTCCAACAATCTTTTTAATCTTGTCCCGCTCTGCATAAGCAACAACGCAGATAAGGATCAGAATAACTGCAACTGCAGATACTGTTTCAATATTCGCGCCAACAAGACTGACAAAACCAGTCATTCCAGTTGGAAGTTCTAATTCAGACTCTTCTTCAGGAGTTTCAAGTTCAATTACAGGAAGTTCTTCAACAGGAGCTTCTTCTGCTGGAGCTTCTTCTTCAATTGCAGGCTCCTCTTTCTTTGTAATGTAGCTGGATCTTGGCGAGCTTCCGCCGCCTCCGCCTCCTCTGTAAGGCTCCTCTTCTTCCTCTGCTTGAGTGAAACCCTCGATTGCGGCAGAGTGGGTTAATCCAGTGATCAGGTAATAATCATTATTGTCAGTGCAAGTGTAGCCATTATTGTTATTGCCGTCGCATGTTAGCAAGAATTCATTCTCGCCATCGCAATTATCAGTGATCTCGCCTATTGATGCAACATCAGTATCCTTGACGCAGACGCTGTTGCCTCCCTGAATCTTGTCAAGGCGTATTGATTTTGTTAAACCAGCCTGAAGTTCAAGACCCTTTACAATGAAATATGCTGTTTCTGCAGTATCATTCTGTTTTTCAATTGTAATCTCATTCAAGTGCAGGTTGTTTTGAGTATAATTATATCCGAATTCCACAACTGTGGTGTTGTTTGAAGTCAGGGAAACTGTGTTGACTCCTGTGACATTCTCGCCAGGAGCTACAGGATCGCCGTTTGCATCTGTGACATTCAAACCAAGGTCATCAATGGTTGTGTTGATGCTGGAAGCATTGCCGACAGTAGTGTGGTTGCCCTCAACTGCAGTTGTTTTTGTAGTGTCATTAACTGGCTCTCCTGTTAGATCGTAAATATCCACAGTTATTACTTTGATTGTGTATTGCCAGTCGTCATTCTGCAGGCCAGTGGCATTATAGACTGAGCCTGAAGTGTTTGTCTGGAAAACATCATCAAGGTAAACTTCCACGTGGTCAAAATTCTGGCTGTTAGGATTAGTCCAGCTCCAGTAAATCCATGAAGAACCTGCAGAGCTTGAGTTCAAGCCGCCAACTGGCACTGGAGGAGAATCTTTTACAGAATATGTTGTGAATCCTGTTACTGTGAATACAAAATCGTCAGCATCAGCTAGAACATTGCATCCAAGAGCCTGACTGCAGTAAACATTGTCCTTGAAAGGAGAGCGGGCTTCATAATTGTACTGGTCAGTGTTGTGAATTGTTAGTGTTGCTGCGCGGTCAAGTCCTGGAATAGCTGTAGAGTTCAAGGTGAGGCTGTTTTCAGTGATTGTGATTCCTGTTTCTAGGCTGATGTCTGCAGACACATCAAGGCTGGAGCCTGAATCTGACCAGGACATTATTCCGTGCTCGTTCCTGTACTCAACAACAGTTCCCTGTCCGCCATTAGTCAAGTCATTAATGCTGGTAGTGGCGTTTGTTATGACATTGTTGACAAGACTGTTGTTGAGACTTGTGTTAGTAATGAGGATACCATCTGAGATTGTGTTTACAATAGTGTTGTTGTAGATTGGATTGCTATCAAGACCATTGATGTAAATTCCATACTGATTATCATCAAGGTAATTGAGAGAGACATTGTTTGGATAGGAAGTTCCGTTTTCCTGGTATTTATCAAGTCTAATAGCAGAATCTCCAGCTCCTGTTTGGCCTGTGATGTTGTTGCCTGTTATGTTTTGGTGTGAAACCCAAATTAAGTGCACGCCATTATCGCCATTGTTGTGAATCTGGTTGTTTCTGACAACATTCTGACCTCGGCCGCTAATATATATCCCATCCTCTCCGCTTCCAGTTATTGTGTTGCTGTCAACATCTGTGAAGCGAACGCCTGATAATCTGACACCATCCTTTCCGCTGTTTGTAATTGTGTTTCCAGTTACGGTGTTGTGGTTGCTGTGACCGATGTTAGTGTTCTGAATAAGTATTATACTAATGTAATTATTATCCATGCTGTTGCTGGAAATAGTGTTGTAGTAAGAAGCATACCCGACTATCATTCCGTAATCACCCTGATAAGAGTGATCATTAATGATGTTTCCAGAAATTGTATTGAAAACAGACATATTGGTTCTGATTCCAGCATACCAGTTTCCAGTAACAGTGTTTCCGCTGACAGTGGTGTTGTTTGTTGTTGACAAAGAAATACCCAAATTATGGTTTAGAGTAACTGTGTTATTGGAAATAAGAGAATGGTCGCTGTTGAAAGAGTAGATTCCGCTGTCGAAATACCTGACAGTGCACCCCTTTACTGTTGTGTTGTTTGAATCATCAATGAAAATACCGTAAGACTCAGTTGAGTTAGCTCCATATATTGTTGAACCGTCACAATCAAGGGTTACGTCATTTGCAGCAAGCCGGATAGCGCCAGCTCCAGTGCCTGACGGCATGTAGTATGTGCCTGGACAAAGAGTAGTGTCCTGAGTAACAGTGTAAGACTGAACTTGAGAAAGATCCACACAGGCTGCGTGTACAGGTGCAGCTAATAGAACGAAAAGCGTCAATACCAAGAGTAACTTCTTTATTGCCATTCTAAAATAGTGCTAAATGCACTCCCCACCTTTCTATTCGGTGCAAATCATGATTTATATATTTATCTAAAGGGATATAAGGGATTGAAGAGAAGATGTTGATATGGAAGTAACATTGCACCTTAGGCTTGATAAAAAAATTAACAAAGATGAATTGAAGAAATTTAAATTTGAGATAAGAAAGAGAAGGCCGAAGGAAGTAAAAATAACATCTTGGATCAAATATCGAATTGAGGAAGAAACAGTAGATGGGAAGGCAGTTCCAATAAAATTAGATGTAGATAAGCTTAATACTTTTAGAAAATATACTGGCGGAAAAATGGTTGTTTTAGAAAAAGTTGTAGAGAGGTATATTATTTATTTCACAATTAAGGTAGAGAATAAAGATATTTTGATGGATTATATTATAGAAGTTAATGAAATAGAAGGTGTAGATCGCTTCCTAGTAGAAGTACCAAAGAAAGAAGATAGGAGTATGGTCTTTGAGTAATAATATCTAAACAAAACCTAACAGCATTGCTAATCCGATTCCAAGTATTACAATTCCAGCAACCAAGTGCAGCCATTTAATGTTTTTATCCTTCCAGCCAGTAACATCATCTACTTTCTTCATGCCGAAGTAGACCAGGAGAGTTACTGCAACCATTGGAAGCACGAATATTATATTATATAGTATGAGCCATGGCAGGGATTTCACCCATGCTAATGCTGATAGAATGTTTCCGACAACCAAGTAAGGCCCGATTGTGCATGGAAGTAGGAAGAGTGTGACGAAAATTCCGATTATGAATGCGCCAAGTGGGCTGGTGATGCTGGAAATTACTTTTTTCATTATTGGTCTGAATCTAACAGGCATTTCAATTGCAAATGAGCCAGATTTGTGCTTGAAAAAGTCTTTGATATTCAGAACTCCGATTAGAACAGCAAGTAAGGCGAAGAAGATTCGGACATATGTGCCTATTGATGAAAATGAGGTTTGTATGACTTTGAAGAACTGGATTATTATTCCGCCATAGATCATGTAGGTAATGAAAACCGCAGAGATGAATGATAATCCGCCGAGGAGGACTCGTTTCTTTTTAGTAGGGTCGCGGGCAAGAAGAGCAATTAATGCAAGAGCAAGAACGGCTAATGCGCATGGATTTAGAGAATCTGCAAACGCAAGAGTCATTACAGAAAAAAATGTTGCTTTCTCTTTTTTGGCATCTTTAGCCTGACATAATTTTACTGTTTCTAAAGGAGAATCACAGCACTCTTCATTAATGCATGCTTCGATTTTCTGCTGGATTATAGGTGCAGTGTAAGTTTTGCTGAATCCAATGAATACTTCGTCGTCAATGATGATCATTGGAACACCTTGGAAACTTTCGCCATATTCTTCAGCCATTTGAACTGCTAAGTCGCGGTTCTCTGGATTGTTGTAAACTTCATAACCAACTGGGTTTATTGGATAATCATCCTTGATTTCATCTATCCACTCTTCAAAATTCTGGCAGTGTGGGCAGGTGTCTCCGTAAAAGAATACAATGTCAATTGGCTCCTGCTCTGCAAAAGCAGAAGGAGCAATTATGCTGAACAGAATAAGGATTGATAAGATTACTGAGAGTTTTGAGAATCTGGATGCCATTATATTGTCAAACTAACTAAGTCTTTTTAAGTATTACGGATTAACAAAATAGCGAGGTCTGATTCGTTCCTGTTGTTTCTGTGGTTCCTGCTTTCTGTACTTTCCGCCTTTGATTCTGAGGCCTCTGCCAGAGATGAGTGCGTCAGTTGTTTTCTGGTGCGCAGTGCTGAGTATTCTGTGGAAAGTTGGCTGGGAAATTCGCATTTTCTTACATGCTTCGCGTTGATCCAGTTTTTCAAAATGCTTTAGGCGCATTGCTTCTAGCTCGTCAAAAGTAAGTGAAATTGGCTCTTTCCAGTATGAGCCAGGGGGACGAAAGTCTGTGAATAAAGGGTTTCGGAAAATCACGCGCTTGCGTCGAGGTTTCATGTATGTTTTGAATATATATTCATAGGATATTTAAAAGTTTGTATTTTGGTCTTATTTATTTACCATATGGAAGATAAATAGAAGTAAAAGAGATAAAACAAGAAAAATTAAAAAAAACACGACGCTCCGAAGCACCTACGCTCCGATGCCCCGATTTTACTCCCCGCGCATGAATTTCTTAACAATATGCGGAAAGATTTTTGCCTCAGCTTTTCTCAGGTTCTCCTGGAAAGCTCTTCGAGTTGTAGAAGCCTTTTGAGCTAACTGTTCAAGAGTGACTTTTCTAGGCCATGAATAATATTTATGAGTCAGTGCAGTGTGCAAAGCTTCGAATTGTTTCTGAGTAATTCGAACATCTTTTGAGATAGCATCATAATTAAAAATTTCAGGATCAACACTAGGCGCGCTAATTTGCTGTACATTCTCTGAGTTGCTAAATTCTTCTACTGCCATTTCTAATACCCACTATAGCTAAAAAACTCTATATTATACTATATAAATGTTACTGACATACGTCATGTTGAGCTGTTTATTGATTTGTAGAGTAGATTATGTTAACTAAATTTTTTGAAGTGGAACCGTGGAGCCGGAGCGCCGTAGAGCCGATCGGCGCCCCCGCGCTCCTGTGCCCCGGTGCCCCTTAATAAACAATAGTCTAACTAAATAACTCTGCAACAACTCGATTAACTCAGCTTATGCTTCAAAAGCAGAAACTTCGTCAAGTAGATCCACTTGCGACAAAAGCATCCTTCTGCAGCAGTATCTTGTGATTCCAAGCTCGTCAAGAACCTTTTTCTCTTCTTCTCCGCTCTCAACACGTCTCTTGAACTCTTCGTATTGACTGCCTATTGGCGTTCCGCATGTGAAACATCTTACTGGAATAATCATTGAACATCACCTGTAACTTTTCTGTCTTTTGGACCTTGCAGAAGAGTCATTTGGTTTACATGGCTCTTTCTGTCTTGAGTCTCCTGACAGAATTTTATCATCATAGCTTAAAAGTGCTTTCTTAAGCTTATCATCATTTGTGAATTTAACAACGCCTCGTGCAAGCGCAACTCGTCCTGCAACAGCTTGACCAACTGATCCTCCGCCGAAAACATTAATCTCAATATCTAGCTGGTCAATTGCTTTGCCAATAACATTGAGCGGTTCTTTAACCAGAGTTCTCTCGTAATAAGTACCCCATTTTTCAACAGGCATAGAGTTGATTGTGACAATACCAGTGCCTTTCTGCACTACAGCGCGTGCATTTGCGCTTTTCTTTTTTCCAATTACAACAATAGATTTTTTGCTCATTCTTTCTTTTCCTCTTCTTTCTTTTCTTCAGGTTTTGCTTCTGCTTTTGGAGCTTCTTTTTTCACTTCAGGTTTTGCTTCTACAGTTTTGGTTTTTGGTGCTGACTCATAAGTTTTAGCTCCCAATTCTTTTGCAAGAGCCCCAACAGTCATGTAAAGTCTTTTTTCAATTGCTCCAACATTTGCAGACTCTAGGGTTTCTGTTTTCTGTTTTGCAAGCTCTTCAGGCACACCAATGTAGGTCCGAATTCGCTGGAAAGCATCCCTACCTCTCTGCTTTTTGTAAGGTAACATGCCCCTTATAGATCTTTTGACAATGCGGTCTGCAGTTCTTGGGTAAAAAGGACCCTGATATCTTGAACCAACATCCCTCTTAAACCTGTATCTTGTGAGAATGTCGCTTCGAGTGCCTGTTACAACAGCTTTATCAGCATTAACTATCCGGATTGTCTCACCCTTAAGCGCTTCCTGCGCCATTAAAGAAGCAAGTCTTCCAACTTTTAGATCAGTAGCGTCAATAATTTTCATTTAACAAGCCTCACACCTTTTGAGCCTTTTGTAAGCAGGTCTTCAATGCTTCCGAAAGAACTTCCAGATTTTGTAATTTTTGAAATAGCAGTCATTGAAGCAGATACTGCATAAATATTTACAGAATGATCAAGATTTCCAGTGCCCAAAACCTTTCCAGGAACAACAATAGACTCGCCCTTGCTAGTGATTCTGCTAAGTCTTGATAGATTTGGAGTTGCCCAGTTTTGATTAGTGCCCTCAAGGCGCTGAGCTAGAGCTCTCCATAGCCCTGTCTTAGAGCCTTCAGATTTTTCATATAATGATTTGATTAAACCCAAAATACGTGGGTTAGTCTTTTTTAGCTTCATACAAGTGCAGTTCCTATAATACAAGTCCTTTTTAAAGCTTGCGCCTCTGTGATTTCTTGGATTTATGCGGAACATACTCATAAATAACCAGGAAAATCGCTGCAACCACTGAAACAATGCCTACAGCCCACCAGGTTTTCGAATTAAGGACAGAAGTAGGCTTAGCAGTTGAGGTTTCAAGATTCTCAATAACAGGACCGGTTGCAACTGCAGGTTTTTCAGGTTTTTCTGCAACATGGATTTCAAATTCGTTGCTGTAGTAATTCTGAGAATTATCAGAAATAACTGGGCGTGTTATGAAAACACGACCGGATGTGTCAGAAGGAATGTCGAATGTGATTTTGTAGGACTGAAGTTTGCCAGGGTATAATGCTGGATAAAACTCAGGTTCGACAGTGTAATAGCCAGTAGGAATGTTGTCTAAAGTGAGAGTTGCGTGAGTCAACCCGCATCTAACATTGCTGACAACAAGTTCAAGCTCAGTAGGAACACTTGGAAATACTCCAATACTTTCAGGAGTTGTAATATCAAAAGATGGACGGCAGTCAGGAATACCAGTTACAAGACCGGAAAGTCCGTCAAGAATAGATTCAATAGAGATAAGACCAGTAGGAGCAACATCATTGCTCATAAAAGAAACACTGCTTATCATCAGGACTACAAGCAGGAGTGATACACCAAGCCATCTGATTCTGTCGTTCATAGTGATATATTGGTGTACTTTTGCTAATTTATAGTTTTCCCACGCCTGCAAACTCAGGCGGCACGTTGTGGGCATTCACGCTTCGCGTGAAGCCCAGATTTGAAATTGGTTCGGTTTGACTGAGTCAGGCTCACGAACTATAGTTCGTTCGCAATTTCCCCCTACTGCCACCAAACATCTTTTTAAACCCAAAATACTACTGCTATTGATGAAGCGCTCAATAGCGGCCCTTGTGTTTCTATTTGCAATGCTAGCCATGGCCGGCGTTGTGCATGCTATACCAGGAAACTCAAGTCCAACTACAATAAGTATTACTGATCCAGATGATGCTGATAAAATAGTTCTAGGGTCAACACCACAGAAGCTGGAAGCATTTGTTAATTTCACTTACAGGGTTAGCAGTGACAATAATGTGAGCTGGTGCAAGCTGTTTGCAAATGGAACGCGTTTTGGTTTGAACAGTAGTATTGACAGAAATATTGACGAGCATTTTGATAATCTTGCATTCACAAACGGGACGTGGTGGTATTATGTTCAATGCAGGGACAATTACACTAATCTTTACAATTCTAGCAACCACACCCTTGTAATCGATCTTGATGACACGCCTCCGACAGTGTTGGCTAGTAACACCTTGACAACTTACAACACTACTGACGGTATGGCTACGTTCAGATTCAATGCTACAGATTATGATAGCGGAATGGACAATTGCACTTTGATAATTGAAGGAGAAGAAAGAGCGCACTTGTCTGGAGTAGGAAACAGTAGTAACACACCATTCCCTAAAATGTATTTGCCTGGAGGCGACTACACCTGGAAAGTTGTTTGCCAGGACAAGGCAGGAAACCTGAAAGAATCTGCGCACGGCCTATTGATTGCAGAACTCAAAACAACCCAGAGCATACTTCTGAATAGTCCTGATGATGAAGCTACAGACTTTGACGGTTTTGTGACTTTCAACTTCACTCCCCAGAGCAGACTTCCAATAAAATGGTGCGTGCTCCAGCTTAACAGCACTTTTAACAAAACAAATAATGTAATTGTAAACAACACTTGGAACCTAATTGAAGATGCGTATATTTCAGATGGCCCTTACAACTGGTCAATTGCGTGCACAGATTCTGATGCAAATAATGTTAGCTCTGGTGACAGGGGCATTCATATTAACAGAACAACCTTGATGAGTAATTACCTGAATGTGAAGATTTCATATCCGCTTGACTATTACAAAACCGATAACGGGCTTGTGAATTTCGAATACACTCCAAAAGCAGTTCTTGGTTTGGACAGATGTGAATTGATAACAAATGGAAGTGTGCGAGAGGCAAAAACAAACCCTTCAAGTGGTGAATCTGCAACATTTTTGAATGTGCAGTTCTCTGAAGGAACTTGGGATTGGAGAATCCATTGTGTTGACAAGTCAGAGAATGAGGTTTACAGTCCGCTTGCTAATCTGGAGATTATCCCAGTGCCTCCTGAACCAATTCCAGAGCCCCCGGTTGTTCCGATTTCCGAGAAGATTAATGAAACTGATGTTAGCGAGGAAGTTGGCATTTTAACTGGATGGGGAAGAAGCCTTGGATTGAGCGGAGCCACCTGGATTATTTTGGTAGTTCTGACAATGATAATTGGAACTGGAGCTGTTGTGATTGTTGTTGATAAGAAATTCGAGTTGGAATTAATCAAAGATGCTCAGCTGATATTGTATAAGTTGAATATTCGCAAGGAAGCGCCTGATGCAAAGAAAAAGCATCCGCTAACTGATGAGCATAAGAAAGCTTTGAAGGATTATATTAAATTCCATATGACGAATGGAGTTGCCAGAGGAAAGATTGAAGCGCACTTGAAAACTCACAAGTGGAATGAACAGCATATTAAAACTGTGTTTAAAGAACTGGAAGCAGAGTGGGAAGAGTGGAGAGGGAAGTTTGTAGAGACGAAATAAGCATAAACTTTTATAACGGTTATTACAAGAAAATTACCCTATCTTTGCGGGGGTGGCGGAGTGGTCAAACGTGCTAGGTTGAGGGCCTAGTTCCTTAGTGGATTCGCGAGTTCGAACCTCGTCCCCCGCATTCTCTGCCATTATTTGAATTGGTGAAATTTGTTAATTGGTTCTTTGATGGCGCTCCAGAGTGTAGCGCACGCCACATGATGCCCCATTCACTCACACTCAGGGGTATAAGCACCCTAATCCAAATTAGTTAGCTGGTTCAGGAGCTGGTTGAGTTTGCTCACGAACTTGCGTTCGTTCGCTGGTTCACCCTAGATAAAGTTAAATAATGTAGAATAGCAGTAAATTATACCATGATTGATGAAGTCAGTTTTGTTGCAAAAGCAGGTGATGGGGGCGATGGACAGGTCAGCTTCAGACGAGAGAAGAATGGCCCTAACAGCGGTCCTGATGGCGGGAATGGAAGCAACGGAGGTTCTATCTATATTGAAGCTGATTCCAATATCAACACACTGTGTGAATTTGCTGGGAGAACAAGAATAGTTGCAGAAAATGGTGAAAATGGTAAACGAGGACACAACAATCCTAAAAAAACACCAGACATAACTTGCAAAGTTCCGATTGGAACGATGATTTACAATGCAACTACTAATCGACTTGTATTAGACCTTAACAAGTCCGGTATGAGGTATTGTATTGCACAGGGTGGTAAAGGGGGGTTGGGTAATTGGCGTTTCAAATCATCTAAGGATGTAGCCCCAACTAAATTTACTTATGGAGAAAAAGTCAAACCAATTAATGTTCATCTAAAACTCAAAGTTTTGGCTCAAATTGGATTAGCTGGTTTACCAAATGCTGGAAAAAGCACAATACTTTCTGTTCTAACCAAAGCTAAACCAAAAATTGCAAATTATCCTTTTACTACTTTATCTCCAAATCTAGGGGTTATGGAAACAACTGACAAAACAGGCGATTTGGTTATAGCAGATATCCCTGGTTTGATTGAAGGTGCGTCGCTGGGTAAGGGTTTAGGAATTCGTTTTCTCAAACACCTTCAAAGATGTCAATTGATTGTATATGTCATATCTCCTGAGATTCATGAACTTGAATTAACTGGAGAACAAATAGCTCAGAGTTTATGGAAACAAAAAGAAAAAATTGAGAATGAAATGACACAGTTCAGTGCCGAGCTTGTAAAAGTTTCAAGTATGATTGTTATTAACAAAAAAGATCTTTTAACACAAGAACAACAAAATGCAATTTTGTCTTTTTTCAAAACAAAGAACAAAAAAGTTATGCTAATCTCTGCTGTTACAACTGATAACATACAGATATTTTCTAATGAGATTCA
Source organism: archaeon UBA543 (assembly GCA_002502135.1). Classification (GTDB taxonomy): domain Archaea; phylum Undinarchaeota; class Undinarchaeia; order Undinarchaeales; family UBA543; genus UBA543. Next base: position 19,768 of record DAPM01000010.1, on the reverse strand, counting down.
GGAGAAATACAAAAAAGCTGTGCTTACTAAAGTAGATGAGGAAAAGACGCCCTAAACACTTACTTTTCCAACAACTCTCAAACCACTTTTCAAGTCTGACCTGAAAATTATTGCAGTGTCCAAATATTTTACTAATGGTTTCTCAAGCTTAATTTTAAAATTCGTATCTTCAACAACACCTTCTACAACTTGTGCGCCAAGAGCAACACGATACTTTTCCCCGACACTGATGTCGTTTTTGTAGAATGGATTCTTTTCAAATGTCCCAGAAAGCTCTTCAACACAAGGCAAATCCTCAGAAGAAAGAACAAAACCTCGCTTGAGCTTATCAACTTTAACTCCTTTTACTGCAAGTCCAGGCCGGATAGGCGCACTCACTTCTTTCTGGTCAACATCCATAACCTGCATGGATTTTACAAGAACTTCTGTTTTAATTGGATAAACAGTAAACTTATCATATGCTTTCATGACACCGGTTTTAAGTTCACCGAGCAAGACAGTTCCAATGCTTTTCACATCAAAAAAGTGATCCATTACAAATAGTGGTTTGTCAGATTTGGCAAACTCAACTGATTTCACCCACTCAGTTAATTCATTAATTTCAGAATCGTTTTTCAAAGAAGCATCAAGAATTTTCGAACCTTTCAAACTTGTGTTTGCGATCAGTGCTTCGAGTTTTGAACGCATATCCGAGATTTTAAAATCACTTTCGCAATTAGTTTTGTCAATAACAAAACAAGTTTTTTTGTTCAGATAATCAAGAATTATTACAAGCTCTCCAATTCGATAATCAAGAGCATATTCTGCAGGAAGTGCAACTATTGCGCATTCAGAAATCTCTGCGCACTGGAAAACTGTTTCAATTTTTTCAGGATATGAAAATGCAGACGCAATATTCAAAATATCGTCACCCAAATCACCGTGATAAAGCGCAATATTGCTCTCAGTTGCTTTTTTCCCAAGCTTCGCTGAAAATGAATTGACGGTTTCCAAGTCAACACTGAATAGTGAAACATTGTACTGCATGGATTGTTTTGAATAATAAAGTTGTATTTAAACGCATTGAAAAGAAACTGTGATACTTAGATTGTGATTATAACAAAGCATTTAACTCCAATTTACTATAGTAAATATGTGAATAACGAAGATCATGAAAAAGTGGTTAATCAGTATATTGAAAAACATAGGAATATTCTTCCATTTTTTATTGACAATGTAAAACCGTCAACAATCAGATTATATTTTGCTTATGCAAAAGTTTTGGAGCATGATTATAATTTTGAAAATATAATTAATATGAGCATAGGTGCTCCACAGATCCCACTGGAAGACAACTTTATTAGAAGTGCTGCAGATCGTATAGTGAGTGCTGCAAAAAAAGCAGGAAATATTTTTGGTTATGACCCAGCAACTGGTTTGGACAAACTCAGGAATCACCTTGCGGTATTGAATTTAGTAGAGAATAAGACACTACTTGAAAAGGAAAAGGAAAAGATTGTAAAAATATATAATGATAAGCCTGGTTTGTACGACCGCCTTATGAAATCAAGTGCAAAAAATGGTTTCAAATTTGAAAGAAATGATAAAAAGTACATAAAACAGATAATTGGTTGTGAGAAACACCTGTCTGCAAAACAAAAAGACAGTGATTATGCAAATCGCAATTTAATAACTATTACAAATGGAGTTACACATGGGATATTTGCAACACTTCACGCCCTTTGCCCAAGACCAGTTTTATCACCAGAACCAGGATTTATGTTATATGATATGTGCATGACTGCAGCAACTAATCGGCATGTGATACAGATTCCTTGTAATGAAAAAGATGGTTATAAAATGAGTTTGAGAGCATTTGAAAAAGAAGCACGTCCTGGCAGAGTGCTTATAATGAATAGTCCTTGCAATCCAACTGGCGCAGTATATGAACCAGATGAACTGGAAAAAATTGCCAAGATTGCAAAAGAAAAGGAAATGATAATTATTGCAGATGATATCTATAGCACATTCACATATGAAAAAGAATTCCGAAGCCTATATGATATCCTACCAGATCAAACAATACTTCTTAATGGGTTTTCAAAGGGTGCAGCAATGCCGAACATAAGAATAGGATACATATTGAGATCCAGGAATTTTAACAATTTTGTTGTAGAAAAATGTAAAGTAAATAAGGGATTTAGTGTAGATTTATCAGCATTCTGCATGAGTGCAGGTGTTTCAAATCCATCTCAACAATTTGCAATAACATTTATGAAAGACTATTTGTGGCATAATCATTACCATAAGTGGGTTGAACCAGTCATGCTAACACCTTACAATAAAGCCAGAAAAAAACTCAGAGAAGGATTGGAGAAGTTTAGAAAACATGGAATATTCACATATGGACTTGAAGGTGCATTTTACGCATTTTTGAATATTGAAGGATTTTTCAAAAAATACAGAAAAGGAATGGGAATTATTCTGAGAGAACAATTTGACAAATACCCAGATGTTACAGAAAAAGAATTTCACATAAACTTGAAAGATGAAAGAACAAATATTAAGAAATGCGAATATTATAAGGAAAACAAGCAGAAACTACAAAGAGATATACTTTTTGCAATGTTGAATCTTCTTCATGCAAAAACTGTTACTATCCCAGGAACTGATTTTTATATGACACCTGATGACACTCACATAAGACTGGCTTATCCACCAAGTGAGGATAAAATTATAGAGTATATGGAGAGACTAGAAAATCTTGTCACTGATGTTGCAAGTAAGAATTAAGATTTTAAATAAAACTCACATTAACTAAAAGATACATCAAACAATAACGTGTTTATTCTTCTGCAGGTGCTTCAGCTTCTGGCTCTTCTGCAGGTGATTTTGCTTTTGTCTTTTTTGCAGGCTTCTCTTCTGCTGCGGGTGCTGCTGCGCCTTCTTCGCCAGCTTTAACAATCTTACCGTTTCTTCCAGTAGAAATCTGCTTGTTGCCCTGCCATTCAGAGACCCAGCCGTCGATTATGCTGATCTTGTCGCCTTCATTGACAGTTTCAATATCATCATTCCATAAAGTCAGTGTCATTTCTCCACTGTCATCTTTGAGAGTAGCATTGCAGACTCTGCCTTCTTTTCCAAATTTTTGGAATGTTCGTACATCCATTTTTTCAACAACTTCTACATTTTCAAGTGTAGCTGCCTGTTGTGCTAATACTTCTTTGATTTTCATTCTATTAAATTACCTCTTCTTTAGTAGGACAAGAGGTAGTATATAAGATTTTGGCGGGAAAGAGAGTGTATATATAACACTTATTAGAAGCAACAATACACAAAAAGGACGAAAATCATGCAGAATATAAAAACAGTTGAAGATTTTGAGAAATTAAAAAAGCAAAAGAAGTCAGAAGTTGGAAGTTTGAAGTTAGATGCAACAAACCTCAAACCTAAAACCTCAAACCTCACACCCCACGCCCCACACCCTAGCCAAAAGAACCAGCTCGACTCAGTAGCTTTGTTTAAGAAGCTAGGACTAAATGACTTAATACTAAAATCACTGGCAGAACTGAATTTTACAACTCCAACAGAAATACAAACTAAATCAATTCCACTTGTAATTAAAGGCGAGGATGTTATAGCACGAGCTGCAACTGGCTCAGGAAAAACACTTTCTTTTGGATCCGGAATTATTCAAAACATAACCAAGGGAAAGGGTTTGCAGGCGCTGATTTTGACACCAACCAGAGAGCTGGCAGAGCAGAATGCCGGAGAATTAAGAAAGTTTTCAAAATACAAACCATTGCGAATTGTAAAAATTTATGGCGGAGTTCCGATTAATCCACAGATACACGCTGTTAGAACTGCAGATGTTGTTGTTGCAACTCCAGGAAGAATGCTCGACCATATGGAAAGGCGGACAATTTCATTAAACAATATTAATCTTGTTGTGCTAGATGAAGCAGATAGGATGCTTGATATGGGTTTCCTACCGGATGTCAAGAAAATAATTGGAGCTTGTCCAACAGACAGGCAAACTCTTTTGTTTTCAGCAACTGTTTCCGGTGGCGTATCACAACTAGCCAGAAATTACATGAAAAATCCGAAAGAAGTGTTTGTAAGATCTCACGTTGACCCTTCAAAACTTGAGCAGGTTTATTATGACATACCAAACAATCTGAAATTTTCTTTACTTGTTCATTTGCTGAAAAATGAGAAATCCAAACTTGTAATGATATTCTGCAACACAAGACATATTGTTGATTTTATAGCAGAAAATCTGCAGATGCACGGAATAAACGCAATACCAATTCACGGAGGTTTGGCACAGTCAAAAAGAAAGAAAACATTAGGAAAATTCCATTCACAAGAATCGCAAGTGCTAGTATGCACTGATGTTGCAGCTAGAGGACTTGATATTCCGCAGGTTTCACATATCTACAATTACGATATTCCAAAAGAAAGCACTCAATATATTCACAGAATTGGCAGAACAGCTCGCGCAGGAAAAGAAGGGAAAGTTATCAACATACTTTCTGGAGCTGACCATGATAATTTTAGAAGAGTTATGAATGAAAACAGCGGCAGAATAAGGCGAGAAGAAAGGCCATATATTCAAATGGTAGAGGTGAAACGTTCAACACATAGAAGGCGCGGACCAGGTGGGGGAAATAGAGGAAGAAGACCGCCAAAAAGACGTCATAATCACCCGCCTAAACAACTTGCACATTCACCTAAAAAACGACACAATCATCCGCCGAAGAAATCGCACGCAAAACCAGAGAAGCGTTCTTGATTCCGAATCATTTTTAAATAACTAGATAGATATGGTATAATATGCCAAAAGAGGAATTACCACTATTAGATGAAACAGCATTACTTGTTGTTGCACCAGAAGAATTTCCAATAAACACATATATTGACATAATTACTATTGTAAGAACATTGAAACGCAGAGGAATGAGACCAATATATTACATCAGTCCAGAATATGCAACAGGAAATGATAGAAAGAGGTTGATACCATTTGTTGACAGATATTGCTCTTTGAAGAGAAGCAATATTGAAAACATTCGCAAGTTGTTTGAAGATATTCCTAGAACGAAGAAAAACATCCTTGTTCTTGGAACCAGGTTAGGTGCGTGCATAAATTCAACATTAAAACTGGCAAAAATTCCACGAAGTGTTAAGAAAATTGTTCTTCCAAGTCATTATATTGGATCATTTCATGGTAGACATAGTGACGATTTTTGGAATCAAGCAAAACGCAGGCTTGAAGAGCAAAAGATAGATGTAGAAATGTTAGAGATTACAAAATTTGAGTTTAGACAAGCATATAGGTTGGATCATTTGGATTAATTATAATTTTTGATATGTTTGCGAGCAGGCAGACAAGCACAACACTTAAATACACCTCGAATCCCAGAAAGATTACACAAAAAGGATTACATATGTAATGATTTTTGTGAAAAAATAAAAAAATAGGTAATAAAAATGTACGTAGATGAAGAAACTCCTGAGGAAGCACCTCAGGAAGAAACAAACGAACAGGAAGAAGTTGAATCAACAGAAGAAGCTACTTCCGAAGAAAATACAGAAGCACCAGAAGAGGAAGCAGCTCCTGAAGAATCAACAGAAGATTCAACAGAGGCACCAGCAGAAGAACCAGCAGCTGAAGCAGAAGCTCCAGCAACAGGTAGTGTTAAAACAGACGACAGAGGACGCGAAATTCACGAGGCAACTTGTGCAGATTGCGGACAGACTTGTGAAATTCCGTTTAAGCCAGACCCTGAAAAACCAGTATACTGCAGAGACTGCTACCAGAAGCACAAACCACCAAGGCGCAGCTTTGGCGGCGGCGGTGGCGGACGTGGCGGAGGCGGCGGTGGATTCAGCCGTGGTCCAAGAGAAATGCACGATGCAACATGTGCAAAGTGTGGAAAAGCATGCCAGGTTCCGTTCAAACCTTCAGGTGACAGACCGGTTTATTGCAGAGACTGCTACCAGAAATAAACAATAAAACGAACTAACTGTAAAAAATTAAGCGCTTCAGGGTAAGATCTTTGGCGCACCAATTCTTTTTATACTATTATATTGTATTGTAAAATATGCAAACGCATAAGCAAAAAGTTGATAGAATTTCAAATCAATTAAAAAACCGAAAAAGCACAGAACATTTATCCCTGTACAAGAAAGCTGTTTCTCATGAAGTTCCGAAACCAAATGACAAACGATACACTGATGAAAAAATTGATGTTAGCGACTTGAATGAAATTCTTCATATTGATGCTAAAAAGAAAATTTGTATTGCAGAGCCTGGAGTAACTTTTGTAGATCTGGTTAAAGCAACAATAAAGCACGGACTAGTACCGCTAACTGTGCCCGAGTTCAAGACAATTACAATTGGAGGAGCTGTTGCAGGCTGTTCAATTGAGTCAATGTCTTTTATGCACGGTGGTTTTCATGATAATTGCGTAGAATATGAAATTATCACTGCAAAAGGCGAAGTTTTGACATGCTCCCCGAAAAAGAACAACTTGTTATTTCAGATGGTTCACGGCACTTTCGGAACACTTGGCATTATTTCAAAACTGAAATTCAGATTAACACCAGCAAAACCAATTGTAAAAGTCACTTATGAGAAGTACAGGACTCTTGAAGAATATAAAAAGGCAATTTGGAGAAGGTTCAAGAACAAAGATTGCGATTTTATGGACGGAATTATCCATTCTCCAACAAAATATGTGCTCAGTATCGGAAAGTTTGTTGACAAAGCACCTTACACGCATAGCTATGACTGGATGCGGGTTTACTATAAGAGTACAAAGCGCAGAAAAGAAGATTATATCAAAACTCCTGACTACTTTTTCAGATATAACAAAGGAGTTACTAATGTTATTCCAAAATCATTTATCGGAAGACTGCTTTTTGGAAAGTTCATAAGTTCTAATGAAGTTTTGAAAATATTTGAAAAAATTCGGAGGTTTGTGCCTGCCAGCAGAATTCCAGTAACACTTGATGTGTTTATACCATTTTCAAAAGCAACAGAATTTATGGATTGGTACAGAAGAGAAGTGAATTTCTTTCCAATCTGGTGCGTGCCTTATAGGAGGGGGCATGATTATGAATGGATATCTAAAGAAGTATTGAAAAAATCAAGTGACAAGCTCTATTTGGATCTGGCAATTTACGGACTGGAGAAGAATCGGGACAAAGATTATTACAAAATTATTGAAGACAAGCTAATGGAAATTGGTGGGCTCAAGACACTGATTTCAACTAATTATTACACTGAAAAAGAATTCTGGAAAACATGGAACAAGAAGAATTATGATAAAATCAAAAAGAGGACAGATCCAAATAATATTTTCAGGAATCTTTATACAAAAATGTGCAAAGCTTCAAGAGGGATTGGGAAGTAATTTTACTTCAAAACTTCTGCTGTATTAATTACAACATCTTTTACTGGTTTGTCACCAGGTCCAGTGCTGGTTCTTCCAATTGCTTCTACAACATCCATCCCATCTATAACTTTTCCGAAAACCGGATGCTTGGCGGCCTGAGGTTCTTTATCCCAGTCAAGATAGGAATTGTCAATAAGATTGATAAAGAACTGGCTTCCACCTGAGTTTGGACCAGAATTCGCCATTGCAATTGTACCTTTCAGATTAGAACTGCCTTCCGAAAACTCGTCTGGAATAGTGTAGCCAGGACCGCCTGTTCCAGTGCCTGTTGGGTCTCCGCCTTGAATCATGAAATCAGGAATTATTCGGTGGAAAATTACGCCATTGTAAAAGCCCTCGCTTACTAGTTTTTTGAAATTACCAGTAGTAATCGGCATGTTGTCATAAAGTTCTATAACAATGTCGCCGAAATTTGTTTTCAGGACAACACTCTCACCAGTTGGTTCTTTAGCAGCCTGGTGAGCTTCTTTAACAGCTTCAATTTGCTCTTCTTTAGTCATTTCAATTTCCTCAATAGGTTCAGCTGACTCAACGCAGCCAGCTAGTAAAACTGCTAATAGCAGTATTAGTATTAAGATTAGATTTTTCGAATTCATGATTTTGAATTAATCACAGCACGGTGCTGGTGGTTTTTTTGGTGGTCCCATTTTTACCTCTTTGGAAACTATGAAAATGTACTATAAATATGCTGTGAAAAGGTATTAATATTCATCTGGATAGTTATAATAGATGGAAAAGCGCCAGCACCTTGCAGTAATGTTCCTGATTATTGTAGCAGCAGTACTGGTGCTAAGCTTTAAGCCTGCAACAACAGGAATGCTCATTTTTAATATAAATGACAGGAATCTTGATTTAGGAACGTACACTAATACTTATTACAATACAGACGGGTTAGAAGAGGAAGTGGAAATTGGAGAACAGGTTGAAGATGAGATAATAATCACTAACAATGGTCTGGAAGACCTGAATAATGTGAAGCTTGCACTTGAAGGAATTCCAATAGAACATATTACAATTTTCCCGCAAGGCTATGAAACAATTAAGCCAGGTGAGAGCCAGAAATTCAAGATTGTTTACAACACTGGGAGTATGGTAACAGGCAATTACGCAGGAGTTTACACAGCTGTTGCAGATGAAGGAGTGATAATGCAGAAAGATACAATGCTGGTTGTAAAAGAGAAAAGGTCAGGAGCAGCAAAACTTTCACCAACAATAAAAAGAATTGCACCGTGGATGGTTGGAGTGATTTTCGTGCTTGCAGGAGCTGGATTCCTGGTTTTCTGGAAATTCAGGAAAAAGAAAGCAAAATCATGATTTGAATTTAGAAATGAACTTGCAGGCCAGTCTGTCCGGGTTGTCAAGATGGATGCAGTAGATTATGACTTGAAGTGGGTTCCAATTGATCTTGTGGGTAATAAGATTAAGGTTGTTAAGAAAACAGAAACAAAAAAGAAAACAACTAAAAAATAGTTATCCAAAACTATAAAAGCAAGAATGACCACGAGAATAGCATGACAAAAGTCACTGTTGAACGTGTGCTTCAGATCTCTCTGATTGCAATTGCAGCTGTTACAGTAGTGTCCATGTTCGCGTTTTCAGGGCTGTCCCTGACCGGATTTTCACTGCTTGGTAAAAAGGTTGCAACAGATGGTTCAAAGAATAGCATGTTCTCAATTGCTAGCTTGTCTCTATTGCTAGTTTCATTTGTGGCTCTTTTCTTCCTAGCTTGGAAGAGTAAAGAGTGGTAGAGCTAAAAAGAACTGAAAGTAGCTCGAGAACTATTGACACATGTCACCGAAAGCTTTATATATAAGATTTTTACCCCTATTTAAAGATATGCACCAACTCAGATCAGTTCTGCACATTTCAAAGAATCATTCCTTGGTTCTTCAATGTGATTCTGGAAAACCTGCAAAGGAGAAGGCACTTGTTTTCAACAAAGAAAACAAGAAAATAGGAATTATTTCCGAAATTTTCGGACCTGTTCAGAATCCGTATATTACTGTAACACCAGTAAAAAGCGCAGATATTGAGAAGTTAGTTGGCACTGAAGTTTATGTTAAATAGGAGAAACTAAAAATGGCTGATAAATGTCCAGAATGCGGATCACAAAATCTGAGCACAGATTCCAGGCGTGCAGAGAAAACCTGCATCAAATGCGGATTAGTTCTAGAAGAAAGACAAATTGACACCACTCAGGAGTGGAGAGCTTTCGACTATGAGCAGAAGCAGAAACGTGACAGAACCGGCTCATTCTTGACATATACAAGACACGATAAAGGTCTTTCAACATCGATTGGAGACCAAGGATATTCTGATTTATACAAGCTTGCACCTTCAAAACGTGCAGCTTTTTACAGGCTTAAGAGATGGCACAGACAGGTCTCTACAGCTACTGAAAGGAACCTAAGGTATGCGCTTTCAGAACTGGATAGGATTTCAAGTGCTATTGGTTTGCCTAAAAATATTCGAGAAACAACTGCGCTGATCTACAGAAAAGCAGTAACACGAGGATTAGTTAGAGGAAGATCAATGGAATCTGTTGTTGCAGCTGCATTGTATGCTGCATGCAGAAAGCACAATGTTCCACGAACTCTGGATGAGATTGCAGAAGGATCTGGAGTTAAGAAAAGAGAAGTTGGACGAACTTACAGGTTTATTACAAGAGAATTGGGAATTAAATTGCTTCCAACAAGTCCAATTGACTATATTTCAAGATTTTCTTCAGAATTGAAGCTAAGTCCAAAAACTCAGGAACGAGCTATTGCAATTCTGAAAAGCGCACAGGGCAAAGATCTGATTTCAGGAAGAGGACCTACAGGAGTTGCTGCAGCTTCAATTTATGTTGCTTCAACTTTGGAAAGCGAGAAAAGGACTCAGAGAGAAGTTGCAGAAGTAGCTGGAGTAACTGAAGTTACAATCCGAAACAGGTACAAAGAACTTATTGAAGAACTTGGAATTGAAGATAAAATGGCTGAAGCAGCTGCTTAGGCTTTCAACCGCACACCCTGATCCTTAAAATGCGTCCGAGTTGCTTTGAATTTTTTCATTACTTCTGACAGTTTCGGTTGTTGTTTTCCTTTGTATAATTCTCTAACAGAAGAATATAGTGGCTGACCATTGCATTCTTCATAAATTGTTTCAAGGATTTTCACTAATTTCTTATCGGCGCCCCGGCGCTCCTTTGCCCCGGTGCCCCTTAACAAATTTCCAATAAATGGTTTGTTCCAGAGCTTGCCGATCCAGAGCGGACCAGCGTGCTTGTAACCTGTTTTTGGAGTTTTTGATAATGAGCGTTTTCCGGTTTTGGGGTTATAATTAACATAGCCGATATTTTTTTGAATGGGTGTGGGGTGTGGGGTGTGGGGTGTGAGGTTTCCGAACTTCACAAAAACTCGAATGTAGTGGTCAGTACTCAAACTTAACAGCGGCTTCATAACCCTTTTTGATTTCCGAGCAATCAAACCAAGCAATAACCTAACAGCAACTTCATGCACAAACTCACATTTAATTGCTTTAGCACCATCATATTTTTGCATTTCAGTTCCTGCTTTTGGAGCAACTCCGCAAAGCGCCATCATGTCAGTTGCAGTTGCGCAGAGCAGACCATTTGCTTTCAAGCCTTTCAAAGCTGAATCAACAAAAATCGCTGGAGTTCCAAAAGGATCCAGATCAATTAAATCATATTTTCGGGCTGTCAGAAGTTCATTTGCATCACCACGAAATGTTTCAATTTTAACTTTGTTCAGTTTTGCATTTTTCTCCACCATTTCAATTGCAGAACTGCGGATATCGCCGGCATAAACGAACAGGTTTGGGGTTTGGGGTTGGAGGTTTGAGGTGGAAACTAATTCCTTTGCATATCTAATTGCGCGAATTCCTGTTGCAGCGAACGGTTCACAAATTTTAACAGAAGCTCGATTTTTGAAAAACTCTCTGGCAACAGCCATGCTCAAATCGCGGTTCAATTTCATTTTAGGATTGTAGAAAGCAGAAGATTTTATTGGACGATTGCCTTGGCTAGGAATTAGAATTTTAACTTTGCCTTCTGTAATAATTTTAGCCATATCAACCACGGCGCTCCGGTGCCCCTTCGCCCCGGCGCCCCTGAACCAATTTATTCTGATTTATCAAACATTTTAGTATAATCAACTAACCGCTGTTCACATTCATAAATTCCTTTTCTAGGAACTCCGCGAGCTTTCTCAGCATCCCTGATCTGCTTTACCAACTCTTTGAACTCTGTTGCATCTTTTGAAAACGGATCATCATGCGGACCTTCTGGCCAAGGAACATGCTTGAGAGTTAAGTGAACTTCAATAACTTTAGCACCATAACCAACAGCATGCACAGGAATCAGATTCCCGATGGTATGATCAGAATAGCCAGTAATATGTTCTGGATATTTTTCCCTAAGATGTTGAATATTAATCAAATTCACATTTTCCATGTCAGTTGGATAAGATGACATGCAGTGAAGCAGAATTACTTTGCACCCGCCTTCTTCCAAAACTTTTACAGCGTCGTCAATAAAATGAAGCTCAGAAACTCCAGTTGACATAATAACAGGCTTCCCTTTTTCAGCAATTTTCTTAATCAAATTCTTGTCGTGAGTATGGAAAGATGCAATTTTGAAAGCATCAATATCCAGAGCATCTAGAGCATCAACTGTTTCAATATCAAAAGGTGTTGAAGAAAAGAACAAATTCTTGGATTCTGCATATTCTTTGATTTCCTTAATCTGTTCAGAAGTGAGCATATGCGGTTCAATGCAAATTCGAGCTTCTTCAGTTTCAGTGAAAAATCCAGATTCTGTTAAATATTTCACACGATTTTCCAAAGAATATGACTGAAGCTTAATTCCATCTGCTCCAGCATCTGCAACCAAATCCACAAGCTGTTTTAGAGTGTCAATATTACCAAAATGGCTCAGTCCAATCTCAGCTAATATGAATACTGGCTGATTTCCACCAATAACCTTGCTTCCAATTGTGATTTCTGTGTTTTCTGTCATTATTCCTACTTCAAAATCCCTCTTTTCTGCTTATAAATTTAACTTAATACTGTTCTTTTAACTTATTTCACATAAAACACTACCTTTAAATAGGATTTTGCATACGTAAGTATTACTGTATGGACATCAATACCCTCTTGGATTTTGTAGAGGAACTTCTAAACATGTATGGGTACGAAACCCGCAGGAACGTTGGTATTGTGGGCGGAAAAATCACAACTGCGCCTCTGGAAAAAGAAACAGGAAAGATTAACGAACTTGAAACAATTCCGAAAAAAGCTGAAGCTGGTATTGTTTACAAAGCTGATATCCTGGCAGAGAAAAAAGATATTGAAAGGCCGTTCGGCCGTGTTGTTGTGCGATACAAGCGCGGAACAAGTGCTGTGTCTGTAGCAGATTGTGAGCAGGCAAGCCAGATCCGGGAGCATGCAGATGCGCACTCAGTTCTTCTATTAACACTAACTGGAGCAACACCAGATGCTGAAGGTGCTGCAGTTCCGCTTAATGTAACAATTCTGACACCTGACAAAGTTCAGGGACTTCTTGGAAAAGCAATGACAAAAGAGAAATGGTGGTTCAATGCTCCTGCTTATCCAGTTACTTTCAATTATGAAAATGTAAAGTGGAAGCTCAAATGGTTCTTTGAAAAAATGCTTTTCGTTAACTTTAACTGCATTTGGTTCTGGAACAAGGAGCTGTCGTACGAACCTTATTGGAAATTCTCATATCATGTTTCGAAAAATGGAGAAATGAAAGAAGGAATGTTTGCAATCAATGCATTTACTGGCGGAATTGATGTGTGGTGTGATATTGATCCTGACAAATCCATGGCTGTTGAAAAATACAAAGGAATTGGAAAGAAGATGTGGTTTGAAGCCAATGTCATAAATGTTATTGAAGAGTGTTACATGGTCCCGAGAGGGAAAATCCAGAAGCCGAAACTGCCAAAAGGAGTTAATTATGTTGTTCACAAACCTGCAATGGAAAAGCACGAGGCAAAACTCGCAGCAATTCAGTGGGTTTCTTATGTTGAAGGAGTGGATCCTGAAGATGTTGTAATAACTGGAAGGGAGCTCATTTACCACCCATGGTGGAAGTTCTTTTACTTCTACAGGCCGGCTGTGAAAAACGCTTGGGAAGATACGGAGTACACTGGTTTCAAGATGTCTGGAGTTTATGGAGATATTTTCAATCAGTGGAAACTTTATGGATCTTACAAACGTGATATTATTTTCTACTACATGGAAAAGTCGCTTATCAAACTTTTCGGAAGGGACAGGTATGTCCGGTTCATGCGAAGTGTAACACTCGGAATTTCTGTTCTGTGGTGGAATTACAATCTTGAACTAAAGCCAACTTATGTCTGGATCCTTTTGCTTATGATTACAATGGGAACAATTTACGCTTTCGTAAGCGCAACATGGGGATTGAGTTTGATTTTAGGAATTCTGCTCGTGTTTATTTTCATGGGACCAGGATATGCATTCCTGTATGTTACACAGGATTACTTGAAGAGATACCCAGGACACAGTTATCCTCACCCTTCACTTACAAAGAAGAAATACGAAAAGAAAGTGAAGCCAGTTGACGATGCAAAGAGTGCAGTTGCTCAGCTTGAGAGAATGGCAGAAGCAGGCAAGCTTACAAAAACTGAGAAGAAAGCACTAGACAGACTTAGAAAAGATAAGATTAAAACACTTGTTAAAACTGCTAAAGCTAAAAAGAGGTTTTGGAGACGATGAAAATAGAACAACTGAAAAAAGAGCAAATGGTAAGCATTAGAAAGCATTTGAAAAATGCCGAAGCTGTTGTCATAAAGAAGAGGGACTACCTTACTGGAAAGAGGGAAGAGCTTGGAGAAAAGACAAAACAGACCAAGGACGAGGCTAAGCAGATTATGATGTTGGTTGAAGAAGCTAAGAAGCACTCAGGAAAAGAACTAGCAGAAACCATACTTGCACTTGAAGTTGACACAAGACAGCTTGCAGAATCAATAGAAGAGGAAGCAAAACTTGTAGATGAGCTTAAGAAGGATGCTAAAGGAACAACTGAGCATGACATTCTTGCTGAAATGGATGAGGAACTGGAATTTGCAAGGCATTTGGAGCACCAGATAAACCTTCTTGGGAGCATTCAAAAACTTTCAAGAGGCATTATCAACAAGATTGATACTGAGGTTAAGGATGACAAGGCCAGAGAAAAGATTGGAACAAACTTGACAAATCTAGACAATCTTGCGTCATTCCTGCTTACTATGATTCATGAGGAGGAGCTCCCAGAGCTGAAATTTGCATACAATTTCCTACAAAATATAGAAAGACCTGACGCAGATGACAAGTTGGGGAAGATACGTTCAAGCTTTGAAAATATACAACCGAATGTTTTATAAACACGAAAGAACCCCATACAAAAGCATATATAACGGTTAATCACTCTTAAATCCGCTAAAAATCCTTTTTATTTATAATAAGGGAGAAATTATGGCAGAAGAAACTCAAAAAATTGTTAGACTGATGAGGAAGGACCTTCCAGGAGAGGTTCCAGTAGAGGCAGCACTTAGAAGTATTAGAGGTGTTGGTTTTATGACTGCACGTGCCATTAGGAAAAAAGTCGGTTTTGACAAAAATATACTTATGGGCGATTTAACAGACGCAGAAAAAGGCACTCTTGAAAAGATGCTAGATGCACCACACACTTTTGATTTCCCACATTGGCTTTTGAACAGGAGAAAAGATCCAGAAACTGGAATGGATACTCACCTTGTAGAAACCAATCTCATGCTTGCAAACCGCGAGGATATTGTAACAATGAAGAAAATCAAATCCTACCGCGGAATAAGACACATGTTCCACCTTCCAACCAGAGGACAGAGAACCAGATCCACAGGAAGAAAACAAACAACACTTGGAGTTCAGAAAAAGAGAGGGGGCAATAAGTAAAGATGGGCGATCCTAAAAAAACCCGCAAAAAGTATACAACTCCAGCGCACATGTGGCAGGGTACTAGGATAGAAGATGAATACAAGCTTAAGAAAGAATTCGGCTTGAAAAATAATACTGAAATTTGGCGTGCAGAAGCTTTTGTAAGAAACGCACGTGATCAGGTAAGAAAACTTATTGGAAAAAGCGATGAAAAAGCAGAAAATCAGAAGAAATTGCTTCTCGGAAGACTTACAAGACTTGGAATTATTTCCAAGGATTCTACAATGTCTGATATTCTTGCAATAAATGTTCGAAATGTTCTTGACAGGAGACTGCAGACAATTCTCAATGCAAAAGGAATTGCAAAAAGTTCAAAAGAAGCTAGGCAGATGATTGTTCACGGACAGGTTAAATACAAAGGCAGGAAGCACACACTTCCTGGAAGTATGGTTTCAGTAGCTGACGAAGCTACAATTTCTTATACTGGACCTTCAAGAACTGTAAGACCGCCAAGGAAGAAAGAAACGTCTCCGTCAATTGAGGCTAAAGTAGAGGAAGGGGCGACGCAGGGAAGTGAAGACGGAGCGAAGAAAGAAGAGCCTAAAGCAGAAGAAAAGAAGGAAGAATCAAAACCTGAAGAGAAAAAAGAAGCTAACGCCAAAAGCCCAACGCCTAACGCCTCTGACAAGGAGGAAAAGAAATGAGCAAACAATTTTCAAAACGAGCAGTAATACACATATTCTCATCTTTCAACAACACTATAATCAATGTTACTGACGTAACCGGCGCAGAGACAATAGCAAGTTGTTCCGGAGGCATGGTTGTCCGGAGCGGAAGGGAAAAGCCTTCACCATTCTCAGCAATGCAACAGATTAGAAAAGTGGCTGACGAGCTAAAAGGAAAAGGTATTTTGGATGTAGATGTGCGAGTAAAGGCACCTGGAGGAAACCGAGCTAGATCACCAGGACCTGGAGCACAGGCTGCAATCAGAGCACTTAGCAGATCTGGAATGCACGTTGGCAAAATAGACGATGTCACACCTGTGGCGCATGGCACAATGAGAAAGAAAGGCGGAAGAAGAGGAAGGAGAGTATAATGAAAATTTCTGGTATTGAAAAGAAAGATAACACTCTAAACTTTGTTGTAGAGGAAATAACCCCAGCATTTGCAAATGCATTGCGAAGGATTATGGTTTCAGAAGTTCCAGTTCTTGCTATTGACGATGTTACTATTTTCGAAAACGGCTCATCTCTTTATGATGAGGTTATTGGACACAGGCTCGGATTGATTCCAATAAAAACTGATTTAAAGACATTCAAACTGCCTTCAGAGTGCACTTGCAAGGGCAAAGGTTGTCCGAAATGCCAGGTCTCATTCACTTTAGTGAAGAAAGGCCCTGGAACTGTTTATTCTGGTGATTTGAAGCCTAGTGATCCGAAAACAACTGTTGTTGACGATAATATTCCTATTACAAAACTGAATGAAGGCCAGAAAATCAAAATTGAAGCAATTGCAATGCTTGGACAGGGTAAAGAACACGCAAAATGGCAGCCTGCAGTTGTTAGCTACGGTTATGAGAAGGACAAAAAGGCATTCAGGTTCCACATAGAGAGCCACGGTGGACTTTCACCTGACAAAATTGTTGCTGAAGCAGCTAAAATTCTTGGGAATAAGGCTAAGGAAGTTGAGAAGCTAGTTAAATAGAACTCAACTCGTTTGCTATACTCTCAACCTCTTGATGATGATGACTCCATAGTGTCAAAGATTTTTCTTTTACAATTTCAACTTCTTCGTGTATTTTCTCTTCAACATGCTCGATAATTTCTGGAACAGCTTCTATTTCCCCAACTGTTGTGCTTACAAAAGTATCCATTGGAGATTTTGAATGAATTGCAGAAAGGATTGGTTTCATTAATACGAAAATTACAACTGTTATCAGAAGCACACCAAGTGATACATTGAACAGAAAAGCAGTGAGCATAATAGCTATGAAACCCGAAAGCCAAATAATGAAAATCTTTATCCCCTGCATTGAAATCACTAAATAGTTTAGACAACTGACACTTTTATAATTTGTTGTTATGGAGCGAATATCCCTACAAGAAATGAGAGAACAATGCCAGCAGATATAGATATAACTGGATTTGCATATGCAAGATGAGCTGCAACAACTGCACCCACGCCTGCAACCGCAGGAGGGTTCATGAAATTAAAACAGCCCTTCACAGCTCTGTAGAGAACTGTAACACCGAAACCTGCAATCAAAAACACAAAATCAAGAGGAATTGGAGTGAGATTTATCAATACAACTGCCAAGATTACTGAAAGTGTAGCTGATTTTGAAAATATCATTATTTCACCAGGGTATTTTTACACTTAATTTCTTGAAAAGCCTGAATATAACTCTTACGAAAAGCAAGTCAGGGATTAAAATCAACGCAAGATAGTAGATTGAGAATATTTCTGCAAAATATGGAACTGGACTGAAGAGTATGAAAAGAAGAAGGAAGGACATTACAATCACTTTTGCTTTTTTCACACCACGGTTTATTGGAAGAGTTTTAGCTCCACCAACACGGTCACCCTTAACATCTTCAAGATCTTTGAGAACTTCTCTTGCAGAAATTGCAAGGAAAACAAGTATTGCAAGCAGAACTCCGATTCTGATATTTCCTCCAATTGCTGAACCAAAAACGAAAACAGAAGCTGCAAGGTAGCCTACAAAAATGTTTCCAAGGAAACCTCCGCGTTTGAAAAGTGAGGAATAAATTAGGAGGAGGATTGTGTTTGAAATCGCTATCAAGATACACAGAAATGGAAGTGGAAGAGATGCAAGAATTCCAATCATGAAAAGAGAGAATGCAAATATTTTCGTGCTTTTAGAACTGATTCTACCTGATGGAATTGGCCGATCTGGTCTGTTTACTTTGTCAATTTTCACATCATAATAGTCGTTAATAGCGTTTCCAGCAGAAGTGATGCAGGCAATTGAGATAATTGCTGAAAGCATTAAATTTAGGTTTGAGTAGTCAGCCTTCGCAGCAAATGCAACCAGCAGAACTCCTAGCACTGCCATTAAAACTGCTTTCGGCCTTGTTAATTCTACAAGTTCGTTCACACCCATTGTTCAAGTTCTCCAGAGATAGTTGTTTTTCTTTGCTTTAACTGGTTTACTGTTTGTGATTTTAGTTTGAGAAGTTCTGTTTTGAATTCATTTACCAGGTTTTCCAGTTTTTTAGTAACTGCTTCAGAACTTTCCTGTGCTGGTTTGAGAAGCGGAAGTGCAATTCCAACTGCGTCAGCCCCAAGAGCCAATGCTTTTGCAATATCTGATCCAGTTCGGATTCCACCTGTTGCAATTAGCAATCCGGAGAAAACTTTTCTGACTTCAAGTATACTTCCTGCTGTTGGTATTCCAGAGTCCTGGAAGTTTTCAATTGAATCTTTAGAGCGCTCTAATTCCACTCGTGCAAATGAAGTTCCACCAGCTCCGCCAACATCAATTCCTGAAATTCCTGTTGATTTTAATGATTCTGCAGTTGTTTTTGAAATTCCCATGCCAGTTTCTTTTGCAATTACTGGAACTTGAAGAGAATTACAGAGCTGTTTAAGTTTTTCAGAATAATTTGTCCAACTTCCTTCAGGCTGAAGTGCTTCCTGAATTTCATTTAAGTGAACTGCCAGAACATCTGCGCCAACTTCAGAAATTACTGATTGTATTTGTTCTGGGGAGTATTCTGATAATTGAGCTGCTCCGATATTTCCGAGTAGAAGGGTTTTAGGAGCAACAGATCTGACTTTGTAAGTGCTTGCTAGCCCTGGGTTTTCAATCATTGCGCGCTGTGAACCAAGTCCGAATCCAATTCCCAATTTCTCTGCAGATTTTGCCAGATTCTGATTGATCTGTTCAGCTTCTGCAGTACCGCCAGTCATCCCAGCAATTATTATTGGGTAATTCAGTTTTTTTCCAAATAAAGTAATAGAGCAATCAATATTTTCTTCAGAAAAACTCTCTTCATCGATTCTGTTGCTCAAGTCAATATCAGCGAACTCAACGCACTCAAACAACGTGGATTTTTTTGATTCAACCTGCTTCTCAGTGCAGATGCGGATGTGATCTGATTTGCGGGATTGAGTTGAGTTCATTTAAGTATTGTTCCAATAGATTCTCCATTAATTGCTTTTGTTAGCAGACCTGGAGTTTTCAGATTGATTATTTGAGTTTCAATTTTTGTTTTGAGCAGTTCTTCGATTTTGTGTTTCATCCCACCAGTTACATCAGGAGCAGATGGATTGCTGATGTTTTTCAGAGTTTCTCCAAGGTTACTGCTATTGATTTCTAGAATTAATTTTCCATCCTGATCCAGAACTCCATCCACATCAGTTCCAAT
>DAPM01000023.1 GCA_002502135.1 archaeon UBA543 | reverse complement strand
CATCATATATACACTCAAACACATACTTTCAAGTGTAGAAGTGACAAATGGAAAACCTTATATATGCATATTTTCTCTAAAAGAAGGTCTGACGGCCATAGCGGAGAGGCCACACCCGATCCCATTCCGAACTCGGTAGTTAAGCTCTCCAGCGATTTGTTGATTACTGCGTCTTGACGTGGGAAAAGCGAGACGCTGCCAGGCACTTTAAATTCATGGTTCCTGTAATCATATGGGTGAGGTTAAAATTGTCGTTTTTAGACAGCTCTGATTAAATTTTAGAAGTTTAGAACAGCAACAGCTATAGACCTCCCTCGCGTTTTTTACAGGAAAATGAGAAAAAACACCCCCATATGAAGAGACAACTATTAGGGGTGTTTCATAGGAACTGCCCCGGTAGTGTAGCGGTTATCATACGGCCCTGTCACGGCCGTGACGCGGGTTCGATTCCCGTCTGGGGCGCCAATGGACCCGTAGCTCAGGCTGGGAGAGCACTTGGCTTTTAACCAAGGGGTCGAGGGTTCAAATCCCTTCGGGTCCGCTACTCTCAATCAAAGGCATACGAGAAAGACACTAGACAAAGCGGATAAGAGCGACGCAGTCGCCTCTCATCCTCCGCGAGAAGGCGGAGGTGAGGAACCCTTCGGGTCCGCTACTCTCAATCAAAGGCATACGAGAAAGACACTGGACAAAGCGCGCACAAGCGACGCATCATGAGGACAGAAAATGGCAGCAAAAGTAGTAAGAACAACACCAATTGAACACGAGCTCATACCAAAACATGAGCTTATGAGTGAAGAGCAGATCGAAGCTCTTCTAAAACAGTATGGAATTCAAAAACATCACCTTCCAAAAATATTGAGCGGAGACCCAGCACTAATCGGAATGGAAGTAAACCGTGGCGATGTTGTGAAAATTACAAGAAAAAGTCCAACTGCTATCACATCTCCATATTATAGGGTGGTTATTTAAAATGAAATACGAAGCATTACTCAAAACATTTATTCAAGAAAACGGACTTGTTAATCATCAGATAAGTTCTTTTAATGATTTTATTGAAAGCGGTCTTCAGAAAGTAATTACTGAAATCGGTACTATCAACCCAGAAATTGAAGATCTTGAAATCAGGCTAGAAAAAATTAGTGTCGGAGTTCCTTGTGTTAAAGAAGCTAACGGCACTATCAGAAAAATATTCCCTAATGAAGCAAGGCTCAGAGATTTAACCTATTCAGCGCCACTGCTTCTGCTTATGACTCCAATAAAGAACGGAACAGAATTGGAGCAAATTGAAACACCTATCGGAACACTCCCAATAATGCTTAGATCCAGCAAATGCCTTTTGAATGGCTTAACTGCTGAAGAAGGCATAAAAGCAGGCGAGGACCCAGAAGACCCTGGAGGGTATTTTATTGTAAACGGAACAGAGCGAGTACTTGTACTAGTAGAAGATCTTGCAGCAAACAGAATGAACTTGGACAAGCGAACACTTGGAACAACTACAGAGAGTGTCAGAATATTTTCTGAAAAGAACTGGTATAGGAGAAGGAACAGTGTTGAACGCAGAAAAGACGGAGCTCTTATTACAAACATGCCACCATTTTCAAAACCGCTTGACCTCATAACACTTATGCGCGCTCTTGGAATGGACAATGACGAACTTATTGTAAACTCAATTTCAAAAGATCCACAGGTTACAGGAGAACTTTATGTCAGTTTCGAAGAAGCTGCAGAAACTGTTTCCAAGAAAGACGCACTTGATGCACTTGGAAAAAAGATTGCATTTGGACAGGGAAGGCCTGAGAGAATTTCAAGAGCAGAAAGAATTCTTGACACATTCCTCCTGCCTCATATGGGTCTTGAGCCTAAAGACAGAATGGCAAAGGCTCACTTCATTGCAAAAATGACTGAGCGAGTAATAAAACTCCACCTTGGCTTGATTGAAATCGATGACAAGGACCATTACTCAAACAAGCGCCTGCGCCTTGCAGGAAGTTTGTTTGAAGATCTTTTCCGCGTGGCATTCCGCGCAATGATTAACAACACTGTTTACACACTTGAAAAAGCGTATAAACGAAACCGAAAATTCTCAATACATACTGCAATTCGATCTAATTTCTTAACAGAAAGAATACAACATGCAATTGCAACAGGAGCCTGGATCGGAAGCAGGCAAGGAATTTCACAGCATTTGGACAGGATGAACACAATATCAGCACTGTCCCACAGGAGACGTGTTAGGTCTTTGCTTAGTACAACACAACCTCACTTCGAGGCCCGTGATTTGCACGCAACTCACTGGGGACGTTTGTGCCCAAGTGAAACACCTGAAGGTTCAAACATCGGACTTGTGAAAAACCTGTCAATGCTGGCAAAAATATCCACTAAAAAAGATGACACACTTGTAACAGAAACACTTGAAAAAATGGGTGTAGGTATGGAGGGAGTAAAATGAAGAGCCAGATACCTGACGAAACCAAAACCTGTGATGTGTATTGTAATGGAAAATTCATAGGAACTCACGAAAAACCAAAAGAACTTATTGAAGAATTAAAAAAACTAAGATCTCAGAACATTATTTCTCCGGAAGTTTGTATTGCATATGACAAAAAAGGAAAAGTGCATATTGTTTCTGATGCAGGAAGACTTCTGCGCCCTCTTATTAAAATTAAAAACGGCCAGCCAATGCTGACAGAAGAACACCTGGAAAAAATCAAGAAAGGCGAAATGACTTGGGCAGAAATTGTGAGCAGAGGACTGATTGAATATATGGATGCTGCTGAAGAAGAAAACACCTTAGTTGCGCTGAATGAAACAGAACTCACAAATCAGCACACACATATGGAAATTAATCCTTTTGTTATTTTCGGAATTTGTGCAAATGTTGTACCATTCTTAAATCACAACATGGCAACCCGTGTTACACTTGGAGCAAACATGTCCAAACAGGGAATTGGGATGTATTGCTCAAACTACGGCATCAGAGCAGACACACAGAGACATCTTTTAACTTATGCTCAGAAACCTATTGTGAAAACAAAAGGTCTTGATATGGTAAATTATGATAAAAGACCTTCAGGACAGAACTTTGTTGTTGCAGTTATCGCACACGGCGGATACAATATGCAGGATGCTCTTGTAATAAACAAGGCTTCGCTTGAACGTGGTCTTGGTCGCTCAGTATTCTTTAGATCTTACAAAGCAGAAGAGCGAAAATACCCTGGAGGACAGGTCGATCTTATTGAAGTCCCTGACAAAGAAGTTAGAGGATACCGCTCTGAAGAATGCTACAGATACCTTGGCGATGATGGGATTATTGAACCTGAGAGCATTGTAGGGGAAGATGATATTCTTATTGGAAAAACATCACCCCCAAGATTTTTGGAGGTTATTGAAGAATTTGGAATGTCTGTTAAACACAGACGAGAGAGCTCAGTTAATGTAAGAACAGGCGAAGGCGGTATTATTGAAAAAGTTCTACTATCAGAAAGTCTAGATGGAGACAAACTTGTAAAAGTAAAAATGAGGGATCCTAGAATCCCAACAGTTGGAGATAAGTTTGCTTCAAGGCACGGACAGAAAGGAGTTATTGGATTCATAGTTCCACAGGAAGATGCACCATTCACAGAATCTGGAATCGTTCCGGATCTTATGTTGAACCCTCACGCAATTCCTTCTCGTATGACAGTTGGACAGCTTTTGGAAACTATTGGCGGTAAAGTTGGCGCAATGAGTGGAAGAATGATTGACGGAACAGCTTTCTCAGGTGAGCCAGAAGCTGACATGAGAAAAGAGCTTGAAGCTCACGGTTTCAAGAGCAATGGAAAGGAAGTTATTTATGATGGAATAACTGGAGAGAGACTTGAAGCAGAAATATTCATTGGTGTTGTTTACTACCAGAAACTGAAACACATGGTTGTAGACAAGATTAGAGCAAGGTCTAGAGGACCTGTTCAGATCCTTACAAGACAACCTACAGCAGGAAAAGCCAGAGAAGGTGGTCTACGTCTTGGGGAAATGGAAAAGGACTGTCTTGTTGGACACGGAGCAGCACTTCTTTTGAAGGAGAGGCTATTGGATGAGTCTGACAAAACAACTGTGCCAATCTGCACACAATGTGGACTGGTTGCTGTTTATGACAAGTTCAGAGATTACAGCTATTGCACAATTTGCGGAGAGAATGTGGATATCACTTTCGTAGAGATGTCATATGCATTCAAACTGCTGCTGGATGAAATGAAATCACTGTGTATTTATCCAAAATTGTTGCTTGGCGAGAAGGGGGGATTATAATGACAGAAGATTTCATTAGCAAAAGAATCAACAGTATTAAATTCGGAATTCTATCACCGAAAATGATCAAGAAGATGGCTGTTGTGAAAATTATCGCTCCAGATACTCACGATACTGACGGATACCCAATAAAAAGCGGATTGATGGATCCAAGAATGGGTGTTATTGATCCTGGTTTGAGATGCAGAACCTGTAAAAGCAAAATGGGAGATTGTCCAGGCCACTTTGGATATATTGAACTTGCAAGACCTGTAATTCACTCAGGATATGCAAAAATGGTTTATAATATTCTCAGAGCAACCTGTAAAGACTGCTCAAGAATTCTACTTCCACAGAAAACAATAGATGAATACAAGGAAAAAATGCAAGATACTCTTGGAAGTGGTGAATTTGAGGAAATTGTTGCAGCAGCAATTAAAGACGCAAAGAAGCACAAAAAATGCCCTCACTGCAAAGCTACAAAACACAAAATAAAGCTTGACAAACCTACTACTTTTAATGAAAGCAACCAGCGCATTATGCCAACAGAAGTCATGGAGCGTATGGAAAACATCCCAGATGATGATATTATTTTATTCGGACTTAACCCAGAGTGGTCAAGACCAGAATGGATGGTTCTAACACTTTTGCCAGTTCCTCCAGTAACCACAAGGCCGTCTATCACTCTTGAAACAGGAGAAAGATCAGAGGACGATCTTACTCACAAACTTGTAGATATAATCAGATTGAACCAGAGACTAAGAGAAAATATTGAAGCAGGTGCACCTCACCTGATTATTGAGGATCAATGGGAACTTGTTCAGTACCATGTTACTACTTATCTTGATAATGAAGTAACTGGAGTACCAACAGCAAGACACAGATCTGGAAGACCTCTAAAAACACTCAAACAGAGACTAAAAGGAAAAGAAGGAAGGTTCAGACACAGTTTGGCAGGAAAACGTGTTGACTTTTCAGCAAGAACAGTTGTTTCTCCAGATCCAAACATCAGTATTGATGAAGTCGGAATTCCATTCAAGATTGCAAAAGAAATGACAATTCCTGAGAGAATAACACCAGGAAACAAGGAAACAATGAGAGAACTTGTACTTGTAGGACCAGACAAATACCCAGGTGCAAATTATCTTATTCGACCTGATGGCAAAAGAAAGAAAATTACAGAAGAAAACAAGGAAGAACTTGCAGAAGAAATTGAACTAGGATACCTAGTAGAAAGACATTTGCGTGACAATGATATTGTGCTTTTCAACAGACAGCCTTCACTGCACAGAATGAGTATAATGGCACACAGGGTACGTGTTCTGCCATACAACACTTTCAGGCTGAACCTTTCTGTTTGTGCTCCATACAATGCTGATTTCGACGGTGATGAAATGAATCTGCATGTTCCACAGACTGAAGAAGCTAGAACAGAAGCTAGATTGCTTATGAGTGTTCAGACTCAGATTCGCTCACCAAGATTTGCAGGACCGATTATTGGAGCAATCCACGATCACATTACAGGACTGTACTTCTTGACAATAAACAAACTTACAGAAAAAATGGCAAATGACATTCTTGCAAGAGCAGGATATACAGGAGAGCCACTAAAAACTGAAGGCGGATTGATAAATGGTAAAGATATTTTCAGTGCATTTATTCCAAAAGGTATTTTCCTTAAGTTCAAAACCAAATCTGGAGAGCCAGTTGTGATTAAAGATGGAAAAATGCTTCAAGGATTTGTTGATGACAGAAGTGTTGGAGCAATGGGCGGAAGACTACTTGATGAAGTTTTGAGAAAATGTGGACCAACTGGCGTCAAACACTTCTTAGACAGTGTTACAAAACTTGGAATAGCTTACCTTGACCTTCTAGGATTTACTACAGGAATTGATGATGAAGATCTACCAGATAATACTAAAACCGCTATTGACGACACAATGAAGAAATCTAGCAAACGGATTGATGAGCTCATAGAAGAATACGCAAGCGGAAAACTAAAACCATCCAAGGGAAAGAGTGTTAGAGATACATTGGAAGAACTGATAATGCTAGAACTGAATAAAGCCAGAAACAATGCAGGAGAACTAGCAGAGAAACAGCTCAAAAAAGATAATTTCGCACTTGCAATGGCCAAAACTGGAGCAAGAGGAAGTTTGCTTAACATAACTCAGATGAGTGCATGTATTGGACAGCAGGTTGTGCGTGGCAAAAGAATAATGAGGGGGTATGCAGACAGAACATTGCCACATTTTAGCGAAGGAAGTCTTGGGGCACGGGCTCACGGTTTTGTTAAATCAAATTATAAAAGCGGAATGGATCCTATAGAATTCTTCTTCCATGCAATGGGTGGAAGGGAATCTTTGACTGATACTGCTATGAGAACACCGAAATCTGGATACTTACAGAGAAGACTGATTAATGCAATGCAGGATATTGTTGTTGACTATAATGAAACTGTCAGAGACGGACGCGGAATTGTTATTCAGTTCAAATATGGTGATGATGGAGTGGATCCTAGTAAGAGTGACCACGGAAGATCAGTAAATGTGACTAAAATCATTAAAGATGAGGTGGGGGAATAAAATGACTACTGAAGTTCAAAAAATGATTGAAGAGAAAAACGCAGACCTTCCACTGATTGTTATCAAGAAACTGGAGAAAAAACTAGAATCTGGAAAACTGAAAAAGAAAGATCTTGGAAAGGTAATGGACAGGGTTATGGATGTTTACGAAAAAGCAAAAATAGAGCCTGGAGAAGGTGTTGGAGTTCTTGCAGCCCAGTCAATAGGAGAACCTGGAACGCAGATGATGATGAGAACAAAGCACTACGCAGGTACTGCTATGGATGTTACTAAAGGTTTACCAAGACTAATAGAGATTTTTGATGCACGAAGAACACCAAAAACACCGATGATGACTGTGCATTTGACAAAAGAATATAACACTGCTGAAAAAGCAGAAGCACTTGCCCATTCTATTAAAGAAACACAGATTAGGCATATTGCAAAATCGTTGAAGTTAGATTTCCTAAAATACAGGATAGTTATTGATCTTAACAAAGAAGAACTGAAAAAGAGAGGCTTGACACCAAAAGTTTTGGAAACCATTATCAAAGAAAAGTTTGAAAAACAGGCATCACTGGAAAAAGATACTCTGATAATTAAAGCTCCAAAGAAAGTTGCTTCAGTGCTACAGAAACTTCGTGGAGAGGTTTTGAAAACACACTTGTCAGGAATTAAAGGCGTCACTTATGTTGTTATTCAGAAAGAAGACCGCAACTATATGGTATATACACAAGGAACAAATTTACCAGACATTCTTAATGTAAAAGGTATTGACCCTAAAAAGACCAAAACAAATGACATTAAAGAAATTGAACGTGTTTTCGGAATAGAAGCTGCAAGACACATGCTTGTAGAAGAGACAAAAGACACTCTAAAAGATGCAGGTCTTGTTGTTGATTACAGACACGTCAGCTTGGTTTCAGATGCAATGTGTGCTGACGGAGCAATAAAAGCTATAGGAAGACACGGAATTTCCGGAAGCAAAGCATCAGTTCTTGCAAGAGCCAGCTTTGAAGAAACTGTAAAGCATTTGCTAAAAGCAAGTGCATATGGAGAAGTGGATGGATTGAAAGGTGTTGTTGAAAATATCATAGTCGGACAAGTAATTGCTCTTGGAACAGGTGTTCCTGAGCTGATCATGAAGACAGAAGAAAAAAAGAGTAAAAAATAATGATAAAATTAGATACAGAGACCCTTGGCTTCATTGCTGCATTGGAAAACGCAAGCGGCGCGCAAGTAAAGGACTGTATGGTAACTGACACGGAAATAATATATATAGTAAATGAAGACAAACTTGGACAGGCAATTGGAAAGAACGGAATCCATGTTAACAAAATAAAAAATGCATTGGGAAAACCAGTAAAGATCATAGGATTTAACCAGGACGCAGTAAAATTTGCAAAGAATCTCCTTGGTTATGTGGAACCGAAATCAGTAATCTTGCATGAGAACGAGACCGAAAAGCATATAATAATCGAATCTGATTACAAAACTCACAGTTCCATCCTTGGAAAGAGGGGTAAAAAGCTTAAAATACTAAAAGATTTACTCAAACGCCACCATAATGTTGATAATGTGATATTGAGACAAATATAATGGCAAACAAACCACGAGGCCTTTACACTGCAAGAACTTTGAAAAAACGTAGAAAGAAGTTCAGGTGGAAAGATGCTGACTACAAAAGAAGAGCACTTAACCTAGATGTTAAGGCATCACCACTAGGCGGAGCTCCGCAAGCACGCGGAATTGTACTTGAAAAAGTCGGATTAGAGGCAAAACAGCCTAACTCTGCTATTCGAAAGTGTGTTAAGGTACAACTGATTAGAAACGGAAAAACTGTTACTGCTTTTGCACCTGGAAACAACGCAATCGGCTTTATTGATGAGCATGATGAGGTGGAAATCGCAGGAATTCACGGCCCTAAAGGAAAATCCATGGGAGATATCCCTGGAGTCCGTTATCAAGTTATTAAGGTTTCAAACATGAGTCTGAATCAGCTTGTAAGAGGCAAAAAGGAGAAACCTGTGAGATAAAATGGAAAATTTACTACTTTTTGAAAAATGGGATTCTTCTGGTGTTGTTGTTGCAGATATGGGACTTCAGAGATACTTGAAAATCAGCCCTTCTATAATCCCAAATACTTTCGGGAAAAAAGCTAACAAGCGCTTTGGAAAAGAAGAATCGCATGTTGTTGAAAGACTTGCAAACAAAATAATGGTTTCAGGCCACTTAAAAGACTCAAGAGTTCACAAGAGAATTTCTGGCAGAGATACTGGTAAAAAACAAACAACGTACAGACTTATTAAAAAAGCTTTTGAGATTATTGAAAAAAAGACAAAGCAAAATCCTATTGATGTTCTTGTTAAGGGAATTACAAATGCAGCACCAAGAGAGGAGACAACCAGGATCAGACAGGGTGGAATTATAGTGCATCGAGCTGTTGATGTTGCTCCTGCACGAAGACTGGATGTTGCACTAAGTTTGATATCTCACGGTGCAGCACAGAGAGCTTTTAATAAAAAGCAGTCATTCTCAGCAGCACTAGCAGATGAACTTACAAGTGCAATGAAATATGATGTTAAAACATATTCAATTTCAAAGAGGGAAGAGCTTGAGCGAGTTGCTCAGAGCGCAAGGTGATTTTAAATGGCACGTAAAGAAGATATTGTTGCAAAAGTTTCTGAACTAATGTGGAAACCAGAAACAATCCGAAATATTGGAATTGTTGCTCATATTGACCACGGAAAAACTACACTTTCAGACAACCTGCTTGCAGGATCTGGAATGCTTTCTGAGGAAATTGCAGGAAAAGCCTGTGCACTTGATTTCGATGAACAGGAACAAGCAAGAGGAATTACAATTAATGCAGCTAATGTGTCGCTTCTTCACGAATATGACGGCAAAGAACACTTGATAAACCTGATTGACACACCTGGCCACGTGGATTTTGGAGGAGATGTTATCCGAGCTATGAGAGCTGTGGACGGTGCTGTAGTTGTTGTATGCGCTGTAGAAGGTGCAATGCCTCAGACAGAAACTGTTCTAAGACAAGCTATTCGAGAGCGTGTAAAACCTATTCTTTTCATTAATAAAGTTGATCGCATGATTCGGGAACTGAAATTGACTCCTGAAGAAATGCAGCAAAGATTCATAAAAACAATTGCAAGAGTGAATGAACTGATTTCAAGAAACCTTCCAGATGAATTAAAAGACGATCCAAACTGGAAAGTAAAAGTAGAGGATGGCAGTGTGCTTTTCGGTTCTGCATTTCATAATTGGGCACTTTCATTCCCACACATGCAGAAACTCGGACTTTCTTTTAAAGATATTATTGAAGCTTATGCGACAGAGGATTCATGGAAAACACTTGGGAAAAAAGCACCTCTTAATGGTATTCTTCTTGATATGGTTGTAAAACATCACCCAAATCCAGTAACTGCTCAGAAGTACAGGATTCCACAGATCTGGCCTGGAGAAGATGAGGAGCTTAGGGCAAAAATGGCAGAGTGCAAACCTGACGGGCCTCTTGCAGTCATGGTTACAAAAATGATTTCAGATCCGCATGCTGGTGATATTGCAACTGGTAGACTGTTTTCTGGAACAATTGAAACAGGCAAGGAAGTATGTCTTGTAAATAAAGATCAGAATGTAAGACTACAGCAAGTTGGAATTTATATGGGTGCAGAAAGATCAAAGATTGAGAAAATTCCAGCAGGAAACATTGTTGCCCTTGTTGGTGTTAAAGCTGCAAGATCTGGAGAAACAATTTGTGATCCTAATAACAAAATAGTTCCGTTTGAAGCAATTCAGGAAGCAGAACCAGTTGTTACAGAGGCTATAGAAGCCAAGAACACTTCAGATTTACCAAAACTAATTGAAGTTCTGAGAAGTATTGAAAAAGAGGATCCTTCAGTTCATGTTGAAATTGATGAAGAAACCGGCGAGCACAAGATGTCCGGAATGGGCGAACTTCACTTGGAAATCTGGAAATACAGAATTGTAAAGGACAAAAATATTCAAATCAGCTCTTCAGAGCCAATTGTTGTATACAGGGAAACTATTGCAAAGAAATCACCTGAAGTAGAAGGTAAATCCCCTAACAAGCACAACAAATTCTACATGATTGCAGAACCGCTGGATCCACCGATTCTGGAAGCTATTAAAGAAGGAAAAATACGGCAAGGAACAGTGAAAAAGAAAGAATACGATCCGCTTTTGCGAGATATGGGCATTGACAAGTACGAAATCAAGGGTTTCACTCATGTTTTCGGCCAGAATGTGCTTATTAACAGGGTAAAGGGAGAAGTTCATATTGGTGAAATTATGGAGCTTGTAAAGGAAGGTTTCGACTCTGTAATGAAAAAAGGTCCGATTTCTGATGAAAAATGCGCTGGTGTGAAGATAAGACTCATGGACACCAAGCTTCACGAAGATGCTATTCACAGAGGTCCTGCACAGGTACTTCCTGCTGTCAGAACCGCTATCAAGGCAGCTATGTTGATGGGTGGAAGTTACTTACTCGAACCTAAACAAAACATATATATACGGGTTCCAGAGGAGTATATGGGTGCAGTAAACCGCGAAATGCAGAGCAGGCGCGGTCAAATCCTTGATATGCAACCTGAGGGAGATCAAATGGCAATTACTGCAAAAGCACCTGTAGCAGCAATGTTTGGATTTGCAGGTGAAATTCGTTCAGCAACTGAGGGAAGAGTTCTTTGGAGCACTGAAAATGCAGGCTTTGAAAAGCTTCCACAGGAACTGCAAGCCAAAACCGTAAAGATTATAAGGCAGAGAAAAGGCTTGAAAGAAGAGCTACCAACGGCTCAAGGGCTGTTGGAGTAAATAAATCATAATCATCCAATATTTGGAGGATAACAAACTAAAATGGCAACAAAAAAACAACACATGAATGTAGTATTCGTCGGCCACGTGGATCACGGAAAGTCCACCTCAGTCGGACGAATCCTCTTTGACACTGGAAACATTCCAGAGCAAGAGATGAAAAAGATCCAAGAAGAAGCTAAAAAGCTCGGTAAGGAAACTTTCGGACTAGCTTTTGTAATGGATAGAATGAAGGAGGAACGTGAGCGTGGTCTTACAATAGACGTAGCCCACAAGAAATTCGAGACTGCTAAGTATTACTTTACAATTATTGACGCTCCTGGGCACCGCGATTTTGTCAAGAACATGATCACA
Source organism: archaeon UBA543 (assembly GCA_002502135.1). Classification (GTDB taxonomy): domain Archaea; phylum Undinarchaeota; class Undinarchaeia; order Undinarchaeales; family UBA543; genus UBA543. The sequence continues at coordinate 24,938 of DAPM01000023.1, read as the reverse complement.
GGTACTTCTCAGGCTGATGCAGCTGTCCTAGTGGTTGCTGCAAAAGACGGAATTCAGCCACAGACTAAGGAGCACGCATGGCTTACAAAGACACTCGGCGTTAACCAGCTCATAATTGAAGTCAACAAAATGGATGAGGTCAAATATGATGAAAAGAGATTCGAAGAAGTCAAGAAAGAAGTTGGCGAGCTTTTAAAGCCTATTGGCGTAAAGGTTGAAGATGTCACATTTATTCCAACAGCTGCTTTTGCAACTGCAGAGAACATGACAAAGAAAGCTGGTGAAAACATGGCATGGTACAAGGGCCCAAGTTTAATTGAAGCTCTTGATGCACTGAAACCACCAGAGAAACTGACAGACAAGCCTCTTCGTGTACCTATTCAGGACGCTTACACCATTACTGGTGTTGGAACTGTTCCTGTTGGACGTGTTGAGACTGGTGTTCTAAAACCTGGAATGAAAGTTGTTTTCGAGCCTTCTGCTTCAGCTGGCGAGGTAAAATCTGTAGAGATGCACCATGAACAGCTTGAAAAAGCAGAACCTGGAGACAATGTCGGATTCAATGTAAGAGGAATTGCAAAGAACGATGTTAAAAGAGGAGATGTCTGCGGATCAGCTGACAGCCCTCCAACAGTTGTGGAAGAGTTCACAGCACAGATTGTTGTGCTACAGCACCCAACAGCTGTGACAGTTGGTTACACACCAGTGTTCCACTGCCACACCACACAGGTTGCATGCACATTCACAGAGCTTGTAAAGAAAATCAATCCTGCAAGCGGTGAAGTTATTGCTGAGAACCCAGACATGCTGAAAACAGGCGATGCTGCAATTGTCAAGCTGAAACCAACAAGGCCACTTGTTATTGAGAAGGCATCTGAGTTCCCACCTCTTGGAAGATTTGCTATCCGAGATATGGGCGCAACAGTTGGTGCAGGAATTGTAACAGACGTTGTTCCTAAAAAGAAATAAACAATTTAGAATTGAGGATTAAACCCCTCAATTCTCTCTTTTATTTTTAAAATAATGACACAAAAAGCAAGAATAAGATTAAGCGGCCCAAAAATCGGGCAAATTAATGAAATTACTGAACAGATTAAGAGTATTGCAGAAAATAGCAAGACTTCTTATTCTGGCCCAATACCGCTTCCTACTAAAAAACTGAAAATCACTACACGGAAAAGTCCTGATGGAGAGGGAAAAGCAAGCTGGGAGCGATGGGAAATGAGGCTTCACAAGCGAGTTATTGATTTGGACCCTAATGAGCGTGCAATGAGGCAGGTAATGCGATTGCAGGTTCCTGATGGGGTTAATATTGAGATTGAAGTTAAAGGATAGAGAATAAAAAAGAGTTTTTACTTAGGTGTTGACTTTACTAAACTTCCCAAGATTCTAAAGATCCACTGACAACAACCTGATGAAGCGCAGCAGAAATAAGTGTATTTAAACGAATTATCTTCGTCTGAGCTGATAATAATTCAACAAAGATATGTCGTTGTTTAGTAACGTCCCCGCGTGGATCTACATGTTTTGCACTAGAAATGTGAGCTTCGATTTTTTCTTCTAAACTAATAAGTTCATCAACAAGTGCATTTAAATCAGGATCATTAGAACACGCATCACTTAGATCCATTTCTGCTAGATATACTTTACGCATAGCTTTTTTTAATTCACTCATATAAATAGAATTGTGTTAATACTATAAAAAGGTATCGATAAAAATGAGCGCCGAGGACAGGATTTGAACCTGCACTCCCTTGCGGGAATCCGCTCTCAAGGCGGACGCGTTACCAGATTCTGCCACCTCGGCATAGCGTAGAAATCAAATTAGGTAGTTAAAAAGGTTTCTGGTTCACTGACCGACTTTATCAAACTCAATATCTATAATCTTAGCAGTATCTTTTGCAATTCCAGGATGGCGGAAATAATGCGAAATCAAATCCCTGTACTCAACTTCAATTTCCATTTCCTCTGGAGTTTTCTGCATATGATTGTGTCTCAAGTCCTGGAACGAGCCGTTCTTTATAGTCTGATATAGCACTTTGCTAAGCAGATCAGCCCGATTCCCGCGGATTTTAACACCAAGACCATTCTTCTGGAAAGTCTGAACAAATAAATTAATAAGATTTTTAAGTCTTGCATCCCGCGCTTTCAAAGATTTTTCAGTGAAATTAACTTGTACAAGATACTTGGTGATTGCAGAACCCAGATGCACTTTTGCACTCTCGCTTGTTCTCTCGCGCATAACTGCAGTCTGCTGTGAAGATACTGGGTGGTTTCTCCAGTAGCTGTGGCGTTTAACTGCGCTTTGATACTGATCTAAATAGTACTTTAACTCTTTTTTAGCATAATTGGGTTTTAGTGAAAATTTCATCCTGACTCACTGAGTATTAGAATCTTAACTAATAAATACTTTGCTGTGCTTTTGAATAGTATGTTTTCAGTGAAACTTTCGCAGGAGCACCTGACTTTGCCGCTGGCAGAGCTGAATGCAGTGCTTGAAAGCTGTTATCCAGACAAGAAACTAACACTCAATATTAGCGAGGAGACTGTTAAAATTGCTGGATTGGATGATGAGAGTGTGCTTAGGAAAAGACTTGGTTATGCAATGGAAATTAATGGAGTTGAGGTGGAACAGGGTTTTTCTGCACGATATCCACGGAAACGACCATTTTCTTATCCAACTACGCTAGATCCGAAGCTTGCCAGAGCAATGGTTAATTTAGCAAGACCAATGAAGGGGGCTAAGGGACTAGGGGGCAAGGGAGCTAGGAAAGAAGATGTTATCTTCGACCCATTCTGTGGCACTGGCGGGATTCTGCTTGAAGCAGGACTGATGGGTTTTAAAACAATTGGAATTGATATTGATGAAAAAATGATTCCTGGTTGTAAACAGAACTTGGATTTTTATGAAGTAAAAGATTATGATATTTCAGTTGAAGACTTTTTCAAGACTAAAAAAAGAGGAACAATTGTCACAGATCCGCCATATGGCAAAAGCACAAGCCTGCCTGGTAAGAGTGTTGAGGAATTTTACAATCTGATTCTAGAAAAACTGCATGAAATTACAAATGGAATAAGCTGTATTGGCAGTCCGAGCACAATAAACTTGGGTGAGATGGCTTTAAACCAAGGATTTAAAATACTTGAAGAGCACATTATCTATGTGAATAAAGATTTGAGTAAGAGGATTTTGGTGTTGAAGAAATAACTAACTTTTATAAACCATTACTACACAGTTTCAACTATGATAGAACTAATCTTCCTTGGAACCAGCGGAGGAATGCCAACAAAGAATCGAGCGCACTCAGCAATTGCTCTAAGATATGGAGGAGAAATCCTGTTGTTCGAATGTGGCGAAAACACTCAGCGCCAGCTCATGTACACAACATACTCTCCAATGAAGATTGACAAGGTTTTCATAAGCCACTGGCACGCAGACCATTTTGCAGGATTGCCTGGCCTAATTCAGAGTATGTCGCTCCTGAACCGCGCAAAAGACCTTCACATTTACGGCCCTAAGCACACTAAGAAATTCGTAGACATGATAATGAAAACCGGGCACTTTAACTGCAGATTTGATGTAGTTGCTCATGATATTACAAGTAAAAAAATGGTTTGTGCTGGGAAAAAGTATAGTGTTTTTGCACTTCCAGTAAGTCACTCAGTAGAAACTCTTGCTTTCAAATTCGAAGAAATGCCAAAACAAGGGAAATTTGATGCTGTTAAAGCAAAGAAATTGGGTGTAGAAGGACCGGATTTCAAGAAATTGCAGAAAGGAAAGAGTGTAAAAATCGGAAAGAAGAAAATAAGACCAGAACAGGTTATTGGTCCTGATCGGCCTGGAAAAACAATTACCTACTCTGGAGATACTGCATATTCTGAAAAACTGATAGAGTTTGCTAAAAAGTCTGATCTCTTAATCCACGAAGCAACTTATGGTGATGAAATGAAGCTTTGGGCAAAAAAAGTAAAGCACTGCACAAATGTGCAAGCAGCAGAGCTTGCTAAAAAAGCAAAAGTGAAAGAGCTTATTTTGACACATATCAGCCCTCGTTACAAGGAAACTAAAACATTTTTAGCACAAGCAAAAAAGAAATTTAGAAATACAAAAGTTGCTAGTGATTTTATGGAAGTTCAAGTAAAGTAATGTTTTTATAGGTAAGGAGAGATAAACCAGGTAAGGCAATGAAATATTTACCAGGAATTGAGAAAGAAAGACTATTAACCAATCTTAAAAACGAAATTAAAAAAATTATTGAAACAGTTTATTCTGGAAAGAGGATAACTAATACTGAAATAAAAGAAGCATTAAGAACAGTTATACACAGTACAAAAAGAACTTCAATTGCTAGCGTCCCTTTTATTAGTCATGCCCCATCTCTGTCTAAATCCCCAGGGGTTGCGAGAAAAGAGAGGAGGTTTGGGATATTAATAGAAAAAATACAAGATAAAAAAGTTTCAGTAACTAATGAGGAATGGGCCTGGGCATTGTTGAAAATTATACTTTATGACCCATTTTTCTATAGAATACGAAATAGAAGAGATAAAGAATCGATTCTAGAAAAAATAGAGACACTTACAAAAGAATATGCTCCAAATTATACATTATTTTTACAAAAAAGCAGAAAATCAATTAGATGGGATAGGGATAGGACATTAATTGAAACTCTGTCAAAAACAGAACAACAAGAATATACTAACCTAAAAACAATTTTAAAAAAGCTTGGAAAGAACGACCTTACAGTTTATGACGAGTTTTTGAAGATTATAGGAAATAAAAAAAGCAGCTTGCCAATGAAAGCAATTGCAAGTAAACAACTTGGAATGCAGATACTTAATAATAAAAAGAGAAAAAGTAAAAACGCAGCAAGGCCGTACTTTCTTGAGGCTTTGAAAATAGTAAGAGAAGGAGAATTTAAAGAAGGTGAGGCAAAGTTGTTAGAACTAATAGGAGACACCTATTTTTATGAAAAAAAGAAAAAGAGATACGGCAAAGCGTTAGATTTTTATCATGATAGTGTTGGAATAATAAGACGGGTTGGAACATATGAAAAAGCAACATTCCTATATGAAAAAATGGCAGAGTGCTACCATAGACAGAGACAATATGTAGCTGCAAGAGACTATTATAATAGAAGTCTGGAAATAAATGAAAAAATTAAAAGTGAAAAAGGGATCATAATTGTTATTGACAAAATTGCAAAAAATGAGCTTGCTGCTGGAAACAGAGAAAAAGCAATAGAACACTATCAGGATGCTATGAAAAAAGCAGATGCCTTAGGAGATAAGAAACTTAGAGCAACTTTATATGGACACTTTGCAGACTGCTATGTTGATGCAACAACAGGAGAGGAAGAAGAACTGGATTACTATTTGATATGGTATAAAAAGAAGGTAAAACTTTTAGAAGAACTTGGAATTAAGACCAGTGTTGGTTCAACATTAAATAGAATTGGTAAAAGGCACTTCTCAAAAGGCAACTATAAGAAAGCTATTAAGTATTTTAACAAACGACTTGAAACGTTAATTGAGATAGAGGATAACAGATTAATGCCAGATGTTCATGAAAAAATTGGAGACTGTTATAAAGAATTGAACAAGAAGAAAGAAACAGTTGAACATTTTCGACTAGCTTTACAACTGGCAACAGAGGAAAATTATAGACCGGGCAAAATAAAGAATATTGAGAGAAAACTCCTAGAAGCAAAGAAGATGAGTAAATGAAATGAATTCTGATTTAAAACAACTTCTTGAAAAACAGCAATACCGAATTGTGGGCAACCACAGTGCTGTAAAAATCTGCCACTGGACAAAGGAATCAATACGCGAACGTGGTTTTTGCTATAAACAGAAATTTTACGGAATAAACTCGCATCGCTGTTTGCAAATGACTCCAACAGTAGCTTGGTGCAATCAATCCTGCGTTTACTGCTGGAGGCCAATTGAGAAGACTATCGGGGTGAATATGGACGATGTGGAGATAGATGAGCCAGCAGACATCATTAACGGCTGTATTGAAGCACAAAGAGCATTACTCATGGGATTTAAAGGCAGGGAAGGCATCAATATGAAGCTGTTTGAAGAGGCAATGGAGCCGAATCAAGCTGCAATCTCTCTTGCAGGAGAACCAACACTTTACCCGAAATTGCCTGGATTAATTGAAGAATTCCACAAGAGAAATTTCACAACTTTTCTGGTTACAAACGGCACAAATCCTGAAATGCTTGAAAAAATTCCTGAACCAACGAATTTGTATATTTCAGTGGATTCTCCAGTAAAGGCAGATTATCTGAAAATTGACAGACCAATGGTAAAAGGAACTTGGGAGAAGCTAAACAAGAGCTTAGAACTTCTAAAAAGCTTCAAATGCAGGACTGTTGTGAGGCTGACTTTAATGCGAGATTCTCTAAAAAACCCTGAAAAATTCGGAAAATACATTGAAAAATATGCCCCAGACTTCATAGAAGCCAAAGCATACATGCATGTGGGCTTTTCAAAAGACCGGTTGGAGCATGAGCAAATGCCCACGCACGAGGAAATTATGCAGTTCGCAGGGGAGATAGAAAACAATACAGGCTATACACTCATAGATTCAAAACAGGAATCAAGAGTAGCACTTTTAAAACTCGAATGAGCTTGTATTGTCGTAATGTTTTAAATTGATTGCAAAATAACAAACTATTTAAAACCTTTTCAACAAGCTTTTGATCAGAAAACAATACAGGAATGGTGGAAATAACAGAATGTTCGAAAATCCTTTTGCAGACACAGTGCCGACGCACTTTGCAATAGCGGCCACAGTGTATACTGAACCGCTGAAAAGGCTCCAGGAAGAGACTAACACCAAGAGGTCAAAGCTAATTTTTGCAATAGGTGGATATGGAAATGGCAAATCTCATGCTCTAGAAAGGCTAAAAAACGACATAAATATTGCAGAATCAAAGAAACTTGCAGTATATTCTTCAGCTTTTGCAACAAAAACCCTTAGAGGGGTTTACGACCAGATTGCTTCAGAGTTAATGGCAGGCAAATATGACAAACTTAACAATTCTCCAGAGAACCGAACAGTAATGGAGACCAAGGGCATACCTGAAAAAATCGTTAATATTTTCTTCAAAAACAATTTATTTAGAAGTAAGGATGAAGTCAGGCCGGATTTGCAATTCGGAAAAATCGTATCATCTTCTGTAGATGTTATTCAGTTTATTTGCGCGCTTTCAACATTAGTTGAGCAATTCATTTTGATGATTGATGATATTGAAGAAGCAGCAACTATGGACAGGAACGAGCGGAAAATATTTTTTGGATATCTAAGAGCGCTTTACGATCAGGCAGTTAGAAATGATAACAACATTCTTGTGCTTCTAACTTTCATTCCAAACAAATTACAGCTTCTGCAAGCAGACAGACAAGACTTTTATGCACGAATGGATGCAGAAGTTCATTTTGAAAAACCAAGTATAAAGGAGATAATGGATATTGTCAGAAAAAGGCTTGAAATTAGCGGATTAGAAAAATACAAATTCACAGACAAAGCTCTGAAACAAATTTATGAGGAAACTGACAGCATTAGAGATATGTTCAACTTGTTCAAAACATCTTTAGCTAAAGCAGAAGCAAATGGAGAAAAAAAGATTGATGCCATTAAACTTCCAAAGAAAAGCAAGACAGTATCGACAATCAGAGGCTCAAAACCTGCAGATGAAGCAATATTTTCAGTACTTAGAAAACAGGAAGGATTGAAAGCTGAAGAAATTGTTCAAAAAACTGAGATGAGCAATCCATGGATAAGGCACAGACTTGCAGATCTTGTTCGTGAAGGTATTCTCACAAAACAGCAGATTGCTCGGAACAAACCAGCAAGATACTTCTTAGCAAAAGAGGAGGATGAGAAGGAATGAAAGAAGAGCAGTCAGTAGTCAGGGTCTCGGCACTCGGTTTCCGACTACTGACCACTGACAACCGACCACTGACCACTGGAAACAGGAGGGCAAGATGAGAGAACATATTATAATTGACGGAAAATCGCTGAATAATGAACAGTTCTGTCAGCTAGTTAATTCTCTTACAAAAGAAAAATACAAACCAATTATAGATCCTAGAAATTTTGATAATCCAATAACAATAAAAGCCAGATTTAAAAGCAAGGATGAAAAAATTCGATTCATAGAAATTTCCCCAAATCTTGAAATCAATATAGAGCACACTGGAACAAAATCAGATGGAAAGGAATTCTTAAACACTGTCAAAGTGCAGATTGAGAAAACCATGCCTAAAGAAGTTGTTCAGCCTGAAGATTTTGAAATGGCTACTTTGCAAATGATAGCAAGAAAAGAACCTGTAATTGTGCCGAAAAACAGCACTGAAGAGAAACTGTTTTCAAGTCTTGTGGAAAAGGGAATTTTCACAAGAGCACATATGATAGAATGTCCTGACTGCTCAAGCTCATTCTTATTTCCACGAGATGATTCAAATCCTGGTGCCAAGGCATTCTGCAAAGACTGCGAAAAGTGGTTCCCAATTAAAAAGGGACAGGAAGCTTTTGTTATGAAAGAGAATTACATGGAAGTTATGGATGGAATGTGGAACAAAATGCAAAAATTAATAAAGACTAGTTGGAGAGAGGTTGTAAAAAAGGGTGGCCCATTAATTCCTAAAGTATAATGGAAAAAGAACAATTACGCGAACAAACGCTTGAAAAAAGAAATGCTCTGGACTTAGATGATATTATGGAAAAGAGCAATGCAATTAATGAAAAACTTTTTACATTAAAAGAAGTTCAAGATGCAGAATGTGTTCTGTTTTATTCTTCAAAAGATTCTGAAGTTCGCACAATGGAAATGGTAGAAGAAGCATTGAGCAGGGGGAAACGTGTTGCTATGCCTGTTTTAAGAAAAAAAGATGCAGACCTTATGTTTGTGGAAGTTGAAAGCTCTGCAGGTTTGCAGAAAAATGAAATGGGAGTACCTCAGCCAAGTGAAAACAACAAAGTTGCAATAACTCCAGAAGAACTTGATTTAATAGTGGCACCAAATGTTGCTTTTGCAGAAAATGGCAACAGATTAGGACAAGGTTTTGGATTTTTTGACAAGATTTTTGAAAAAAGCACAGCAAAACGAGTAGGCTTGGCTTTTGATTTGCAATTAGTTGAAGATGTTCCAATAGAAGAACATGATCAGGCATTAGATATCATAGTTACAGAAGCAGGTATTTACAGAAAAAAAGCGCCTGTTTAAGGGATGTAAGGGGAAATGGAAAAAGAAAATCTAATACGAAATGCATTGCAGAATTCAGACTCTGAAATTGACAAACTAGTGCAAGCTGAAGCAGAGCGACAACAGTATGGACTCGAACTTATTCCTTCAGAGAACTTCTCAAGCCAGGCAGTTCGTGAAGCTATGGCTTCTCCAATGAATGACAAATATGCTGAAGGTTATCCAAGAAAGCGATATTATGGCGGAAATCAAGTTATAGATACTGTAGAAGAGCTTGCAATAGAGCGAGCAAAACAGTTATTCAAATGCGAGCACGTGAATGTACAACCTTACTCAGGCAGTCCTGCAAATGCTGCTGCTTATTTTGCTGTTTTAAATCCGGGAGACACAATTATGGGAATGGCCCTTGCGCATGGCGGGCACTTAACACATGGTCATAAAGTTAATTTCTCTGGAAAACTGTACAAAACAGCGCAGTATGGACTTAGCAAGGAAACAGGAAAAATCGATTATGATGAAATTGAAAAGATGGCAAAAGAGCATCAGCCAAAAATAATTGTTTCAGGAGCAACTGCATACCCAAGAGAATTTGATTTTAAGAGATTCAGCGAAATTGCAGAAAGTGTTGGTGCTTATTCAATGGCAGATGTTGCGCATATTGCCGGCTTAATTGCAGGCGGAGTTCATCAAAGCCCTTTCCCACACACTGATATTGTTACAACTACAACTCACAAAACTCTGAGAGGCCCAAGAGGCGCAATGATAATGTGCAGGGAAGAGGACAAATTAAAGGAAAAATATCATGCAAAAAGCAAGTGGAATCTTGCGCAGAGAATAGACAGAGCTGTTTTTCCAGGTCTGCAGGGCGGACCGCACGAACATCAGATTGCTGCTAAGGCTGTTGCTTTTGGAGAAGCATTAAAGCCGGAGTTTAAAGATTATGCTGCTCAGATTGTTAAGAATGCTAAAGTAATGAGTGAAATTTTAATTGAAAAAGGATTTGACTTAGTAACTGGAGGAACTGATAATCATTTAATGCTAATTGATTTGACTAACAAGAATATTACAGGACAGGAAGCAGAAACTGCATTAGACAAAGCTGGAATTACAGTTAACAAAAATGCAGTGCCTTATGATACCCGATCGCCATTTGATCCTTCAGGAATTCGACTTGGAACTCCTGCGATTACAACAAGAGGTTTGAAAGAAAGTGAGTGCAAGTATGTTGCTGAATTAATTGATAAAACAATAAACAATCATAACAATGAGGAGAAATTAACAGAAATCAGACAGGAAGTTAAGGAGTTGTGCTCGAAGTTTCTGTTGTATGAGTTGTAGTTTCAGTAGGTTTTCGCTCATACTCAACAAACTCAAACTCCTCATGATCCTCTCTTTTAACTACATTCCACTCAGATTCATCAAATTCTGGAAAGTAAACATCCCCTTCATACTCTTTTTTAACATAAGACAAATACATTTTGTCAGCAAGTGGCAGAAACTGTTTGTAAATACTGGCTCCGCCTCCTATGAAAATCTCTTTACCAAACTCTCGAGCCTTGTCCAATGCTTCTGGTATTGAAGTGCATACAGTTGCTCCTGGAATTTCACTTTTCACAAAATCCAGAACAATATTATTTCGACCGGTAAATGGCTTGCTTCCAATTGATTCAAAAGTTTTCTTTCCCATAATAACTGAATTGCCAAGAGTAAGCCTTTTGAAATTCTGCAAGTCTTCTGGAATATGCCACAAAAGCTTGTTATCCTTACCAATAACACGATTCTTTGTTAATGCACAAATCAGAATAATATTCATACTGCCACCTCGAACTTTATTCCAGGATGTGGATCATAATTCTCAAGAGTAATATCCTCAAAACGATAATTATTGAACGGTTTGTCAACAATTTTTAATTGAGGAAGCGGTCTTGGTTCTCGTGTAAGCTGTTCTTTCAGACCTTCAACATGATTTTCATAAATATGCGCATCTACAAGAGTGTGTGCAAATTCTCCAACTTCAAAATCAGTTTCTTTTGCAATCAGCATTGTAAGAAGCGAGTAGCAAGCAAGATTGAATGGAACTCCAAGAGCAATATCACAGGAACGCTGAGTTAAATGGCAATTCAGTTTATTATTGATAATTGAAAACACATAAGTATAATGACATGGCGGAAGTCTGCTCTCTGCAGCATTTGCAGGGTGCCAAGCTGAAACAACCATTCTTCGCCTGTTACTGGACATTGGGTCCTTTTTTAGCTCATTCAAAGTGTCAATAACATACTGGATCTGATCAAAAACTTTCTGGCCATTTGTTGGGTCAGTAGATATCCATTTTGTTCCCCATTTCTCCCCTTCAACACTTTTCTCAGGAACAGGGTAGCGTCTCCAGAACCGGCTGTAAGCAGTATCAAGCCTACCTTCTTCATCAGCCCAGGCATCCCAGATTTTTGTGTGCTTTCTGAGGTTTCGGATATGTTCCTCGCCACTCAAATACCATAAAAGCTCACGAAGCATGGAATTAAAATACATTTTCTTTGTTGTCAAAAGCGGATAACCTTTTGCCAGATCTACTTTGTAAAAATAACCGAAACAGCTGAGTGTATCCACTCCAGTTCGGTTTGGGGTCCGCACTCCGTTTTCAAGAACGTATTTTACCATATCCAAGTATTCTTTCATTGATTATCCTCTATAAATTTTGCAAATGAGCGGTTGTAAGTTGATTCTGCTTCTGAAGTGAAACAACAGGCAGGTAGTTCGCGCCGATCCAGATGAAATTTCAGACATTCACAGCACTTATACTTTTTCGAACAGCCTGGGTATGTGCACCTGCAGTTCTGCTTATTGATTTCAATATTCGGGCAATCAGCCATTTCCGCACCTTTCTAGAGAATACGCTGGAGTCTTTATAAGTTTTTATTTAGTCAAGCCAATAGCTTAGACCCCCCCCCCCCCCCCCCCCTCTTAATCGGTTATTGGCAACTCGTTAAGCTTATAACCACCCAAAACTTACTCGCTTTTGATGAACATCTTCATCGTATTAGCAATAGTACTCCTTTTCGCGAAAATAGGTGGTTATATCGCCAAGAAACTAGGGCAGACAAGCGATGTTGGAGAAATTATTGCAGGAATGATATTAGGTCCGGGAGTTCTGGCCATTTTCAGCCCTACAGAGTTCTTTCACCATTTTGCAGATATTGGAATAGTGTTACTCATGTTCCTTATGGGCCTTGAATTTGACATGAAAGCTTTTGAAAGATTCTGGAGGGGTGGTGTGATGACTGCGATTTTCGGAGCATTTGTACCATTCTTTGGCGGAATAATTCTGGCTTCTGCTGTTTTCAACTGGCCAACAACAACCAGCTTCGTATTTGCAACTATATTGATGGCAACTAGTGTGAGTGTTATAATTACAGCTCTTGATGATATGAAATGCTTGAAAACACGCATTGGTTACACTATAATAGATGCTGCGATTGTAGATGATGTTTTAGGTGTGGCAATGCTTACTCTTGTAATGGGAGTTGTTGGAAAAGGCACAGCATCAGCGATGACATTTGGGATTTTGGGGATTGAAATGCTGATATTCTTTGCAGCAGTACTTATACTAGGACCAAAAATATCCAAACTAGTTCTTGATTTTGGAAAACATCTGGATTTGCGCGTTAAAGAAGGACACTTGTCAATGATACTTATGATTTTGTTCTTACTAACATTCCTGGCACATAGCATCGGACTTTCAATAATCATAGGAGCTTTCCTAGCAGGAACTATTTTTGATAAACGACATATTAAAAAAATAGAACACGAAATTTACAGCATGACATTCGGTCTATTTATACCGATTTTCTTTGTGTATGTTGGAAGCTTCCTAATCCCTGCAGCACTTATACAATACTGGTATCTCGTGCTTGTAATAGTAATAGTTGCGCTTGCAGGAAAATTCATAGGTTCATTCCTTGGTGCTTCAATATCAGGATTATCATTCAAACATTCGACAGTGATTGGAACAGGAATGATGGGTAAAGCAGAAGTAGCACTTGTTATTGCAGTTCTTGCAAAAAGTATGGGCATATTCTCTTCAGAAATTTACACTGTAATTGTTACTTCAATTATATTGATGGTAATAATAACTCCAATTTTATTCAGGCAGTGTTTGAAGAGGTTTTACAAGTAATGGTTTCTATTTACAGCTCAAAAAAAGTTGAAGAAGTGCTAAAAAGTCTTAAGACTTCTCAACATGGTTTAACTGAGTTTGAAGCAAACAATTTATACAGACAATATGGGCCAAATGAATTAAAAGAAGGGAAAAAGGATTCGAAACTGAAAATATTTTTACGGCAGTTCAAAAGTGCACTAGTAATTATATTGGTAGCAGCTGCAGTGATTTCAGGACTGATTGGTATTCTTGGAAAGGATCCAGAGAGTTTGATAGACACTGGGGTTATTGTTGTGATAATACTACTCAATGCAGTTCTTGGATTTATACAGGAGTATAGGGCTGAAAAAGCAATGGAAGCTCTGAAGAAAATGGCAGCACCTAAAGCAACTGTTGTCAGAAACAATTTACCTGGCAGAATATCTTCTACAAATCTAGTTCCAGGAGATATTGTAATGCTTGAATCCGGAGACAAAATTCCTGCAGATATCCGACTTATTGAATGCGCAAGCCTCAGAGTTGATGAATCTGCACTAACTGGAGAATCTGTGCCTGTTCACAAAGGTGTCAAAAAACTTCCTGGAGGAATCAAGAATCTAGCAGAGCTCACAAACATGGTGTTCATGAACACGATTGTGACAGGTGGACGAGCAACAGGTGTTGTAACAACAACTGGAATGAACACTGAAATGGGAGATATTGCAAAACTTATACAGAAAGCTCCTGAAAAAGAAACACCACTCCAGCGAAAACTAGGGGAAATTGGAAAATTCCTTGGAATTGCAATACTAATTATCTGTGCTGTGGTATTTGGATTGGAAATGCTGAGGGGTGGCTCTCTGTTCCAGGTTTTAATGATTGCAATCAGCCTTGCAGTAGCTGCAGTTCCTGAAGGGCTTCCTGCAGTTGTGACAATAACACTGGCGGTGGGCCTGCAGAAAATGGCAGCTAATAATTCTATAATAAAGCGTCTTCCTGCAGTTGAAACACTTGGTTGTACTGATGTTATCTGCACTGACAAAACAGGAACGCTGACAAAGAATCAGATGACTGTGCGAGAGGCTTACATTAACGGTCGAGTGGTAAAAATAACCGGAACTGGATATGTTCCTGAAGGTCAGGTAATAATTGAAGGCGGGAAAGCAACAAAAAAAGACCATGAGCACTTGGATTTGATGCTGAAAGCAGGCTGTTTGTGCAATAATGCACTCATAAATGAAGTAGAAGGAACCTGGGAAATGCACGGCGACCCTACAGAAGGTTGTCTGCTGACTCTTGCTCTAAAAGGAGGGCAGGATATTGAAAAACTAAAGAAAAAATATGAGAGAATAAAAGAATTTGAATTTAATTCTATTCGAAAACGTATGACGACTGTGCACAGTAAAGGAAAGGAAACTTTTGCATTTTCAAAAGGAGCTCCTGAAATATTGCTGGATCACTGCACTTACTATTATGACAAGGGAGTTAAAAAGAAGCTGACAGACGCAAGAAGAAAAAAGATTCTGAAAACAACTACTGGCATGGCAGGCAGGGCGCTTCGTGTTCTGGCATTAGCATATAAGAAACTGCCAGAAAAGGGCGAGATTACACTGAAAAAAGCTGAGAACAATCTAGTGTTCCTAGGGCTTGTTGGAATGATAGATCCTCCAAGAGAAGAAGTCAGGGAAGCAATTAGAACATGTAGAATGGCTAGCATCAGAACTGTAATGATTACTGGTGATCACCACACAACTGCTCTCGCTATTGCAAAAGAAATCGGGCTTTACTCTAAAGGAGATCTTGACATTAAAGGAGAAGACCTGGAGAAAATGAGCGAGGAGAAGCTTGGAAAGATTATTAGAAACGTCTCTGTATTCTCAAGAGCATCGCCAGAGCACAAAGTTCGGATCCTTAAAGCACTGCAGCAACAGGGGCATACAGTTGCAATGACAGGGGATGGGGTTAATGATGCTCCAGCACTTAAGAGCTCAGATATAGGAGTTGCAATGGGGATTTCTGGAACTGATGTTGCAAAAAGTGCTGCAGATATGATTTTACAGGATGATAATTTTGCAACAATTGTAAAAGCAGTTGAGGAAGGCAGGTCTATTTTTGACAATATCAGAAAGTTCCTGAATTATCTGCTTACAAGCAATGCAGGAGAAGTTCTGATAATCTTTGTTGCAGCACTGCTTGGAATGCCATTACCACTTCTGGCAGTTCAGCTATTGTGGATAAATCTACTCACAGACGGCCTGCCTGCTGTAGCGCTAGCTGTTGATCCTGCAGACCAGGAAATAATGAGCAGGAAACCTAGAAACCCTGAAGAGAAAACAATTTCCAAAAGCATGCTCAAGAGTATAGTGCTTGTTTCAATTTTAATGTGTATAGCAACACTTGGATTATTCAAATGGGTTCTGATTACAGGAATGCCGATTGCGCAGGCTAGGACTGTAGCTCTTGCAACAATAATCATGCTAGAGCTAGTAAGGGTACAGGCAGTACGCACAGAGTACAATGTAAAATTCAGCTCAAATAAGTGGCTCTGGCTGGCAATAGCATCATCAATGCTCCTGATGTTAGCAATAATTTATATGCCAACACTTCAGAACTTATTCCATACAGTAGCACTTCCACTTAGCATTTGGCCATGGATAATCGGGTCTTCGGCATTAGTTTATATAGTGATTACAGCTAAAGAGTTTATTAAGAAAAAATGGACATGATACTTGCAATACTTCTGCTTGTTGTGGGCTTTGCAGCTCTTTTGAAAGGAGCAGACTGGTTTGTAGAAAGTTCTGCTAATATTGCAAGAGCACTTGGGGTCAGCAAATTTGTAATAGGGTTTACTCTTGTTGCTTTTGGAACATCTCTTCCAGAAATGGCAGTTTCAGTAGTGGCTTCTTTTGTAAAAGCAAGTGAGATTGCTGTTGGGAATGTTGTGGGGTCTAATATTGCAAATATAGCACTTGTCTTAGGTGCTGCAGCTCTTTTATTCACTGTAAAGATCAAAAAAAGCGACTTCAAGCACGGAATGATAATGTTTTTGGTTTCAGTGCTCTGTTTTGTGCTGGTTTGGGGCGGAATAAGCAGAATTGAAGGATTTATTCTGTTTGCATGCCTTGTGGTTTACATTAGCCGGCTTTTTTCAAAAGAAAAGAATAACAAAAAAGAGAAGCCCAAAGAAGGCCTTGGAAAGAGTATTATTTTCTGTATGCTTGGGCTTGCAGGTGTGATAATTGGAAGCCACTTGCTTGTTGGTTCAGCAAAAACAATTGCAGAATTTTTCATGATTCCGCAGATTGTAATTGGAATGACAATAGTTGCGCTTGGAACTTCTTTGCCAGAGCTGGTCACATCCCTTGTGGCAGCTAAAAAAGGAATGCAGGAAATTGCAATTGGCAATATTATTGGAAGCAATATGTTCAATATTTCTGCAGTTCTGGGATTATCTGCTCTTGTCAGGCCAATAAAGGCAATACCAAGACTGTTATCATTTGACATGCCAATTATGCTGGGAGTCACAGCACTTATGCTGATTATGCTTTGGAAAGGAAAGAAGATTCGCAGATGGCAGGGCGCAATACTTATTGCATCGTATATTGGTTTTGTGGCTGCTGCATTCCTCTTATAGGACAAATATATAAACTCTTAATTCTTCTAGTGTTTGATGAACGGATATTATATAGTGGCAATACTTGTTGCTCTTATTATAAGCGGAAACCACTATCTGAAGAAAAGAAAAGGCTTCAAAAAAGCCTGGCCATTCATGCTTTTTCACACAAAACACGGTGTAAGATTGATAAATGCTGTTGCTCGGATAAGTCCAAGGTTCTGGAGATGGTTCTCAAGCTTCGGGATTGTAATTGGATTTATTGCAATGGTTTTCATATTTATCACGCTTATGAAGAGCACTATAGCAATTTTCACAACACCTGAAGCAGCTGTAGGCGCAATACCAGTGATACCAGGAGTAACAATACCATTCTGGTTCGGAGTAATAGGGCTGGTTGTTGTGCTGGTTTTCCACGAGTTCTCGCATGGGATTATTGCACGAGCTGAGAACATAAAAGTGAAATCTGTGGGGCTTGCATTTCTCGGATTCATACCAATTGGAGCTTTTGTAGAGCCTGATGACAAGAAACTGAAAAGATCAAAACTCTTGCCTCAATTAAGAATGTATGTTGCAGGATCTTTCATGAATTTCATTATAGCAGGGCTTGCACTTCTCCTACTTACTTTTGCAATTATTCCTGGACTAGCTACATTTGTTCCAGCAACCCACATTGTTGAAGTAGATGCTGGTGGACCTGCAGAATTAGCAGGGCTTCAGAAAGGAGCAATTCTTCAGAGTCTTGATGGGCAATTAATCAGGAGTATGGATGATTTTGCAAGAGTAACTAAAGACTTGAAACCAGGACAAAGCATCAGCATGAATACAGATCAAGGGGCGTTTCCAATACAACTAGGTGATAAGAGCGGACGAGGCTATATTGGAATACAGGCTATTGTTTGTGCTGAGAATATTGTGAATCCATTATGTTTCCAGGCTCATCCGTGGGTTCCTGCAAAAGCTTTGTGGTTTGTTGTAGGTGCTTTCCAGTGGATTTTCATATTGAATTTAGGTATTGGGTTATTCAACCTTCTTCCTTTAAAACCATTTGACGGAGGGTTAATGGCGGAAGCTGTTGCTAAAAAAGTTACACCAAGTATGTCCAAGATAATTGTAAGGGGACTGAGTGCGATTTCACTAATAATGGTTATAATTAATCTGGCTGGACCATATATTTTCTAGTTTTTACTCAGAATTTACCAAATTTACTACTATTCAATGACATTAAAACCGATAGCAGTAAAGCTCCGCTGAGCTTTGAATTGATGAAATTTACCAATTGGTCCTTGAGTGGCACCCCGGAGTGTGGTGCACACTGCATGAAGCCCCATTCGCTTCGCGAAGGGGCTTAAACAATTCAACTGAAGTTGGTTCGGTCTGTTTGAGTAGTTTGAAGTAAGCATTTACCATTTTTACCACTGGTCAATGACATCAAAACCGATAGCAGTAAAGTATATAACATAATGTTCACACGGGTAATTGCATGAGGGGTAAAGCTAAAACAGTAAAGAAAAAAAAGACCGCTGTGCAAAAGAAAATTTCTAAGAAAACTAACAAGAAGCGAGCAACGCTAATCAAGAAAATCCTTGGCAGTAAGAAAAAGACTGTAAAAGCAAAGAAAAGCGGGGCACCGGGGCGAAGGGGCGTCGGGGCGCCGAAATCAAAAGTGAAAAAAATAACTGCTGCTAAAAAACCTGTCAGAAAAACGGCAAAGAAAATCAGTGCAACAGCAAAAAAGAGAAGAGCAAACGCAAGGAAAGCAGCTAAAAAGAAAACTTTATTTTTGGAAGACAAACAACTTTATTCATATTTAGAAAACCTAGTTGGAGAAGAGGGAATGACTGTTGTTAAACAGGTAGCCCAGAAGGAACGCTCAGATGTTGATTTAGCAGAGAAAATGGACCTCAAGGCCAATATAATTAGAAAACACTTGTATTCAATGTATGAAGCTGGTGTTGTAACATATAGAAGACACCGCTCCAAAACAGGATGGTACACTTACTATTGGAAGCTTCACCCAGAAAGGATTACAAATGCAATACACCAAGAAAAGAATACACAGATTAAAGAGCTAATGGAAATGCTGGAGTATGAGAAAACCAATCATTTTTACCAATGCAAGGGAAAATGCACAAGAGTTGTTTTTGATGAAGCAACAGATCTTGGATTCAGGTGCATGAAATGCAACAAACCACTAGAGCATTCAAACAATGTCAGATTTATAAAAGATATTGAGGACAGAATTGTAAACCTGCAGACACCTGAAGAACCTGAGGAAGAAAAGAAAGAGTAAAAAGTTGTTCCAAATGATTTTTAAAGGCTCTAGAATTAGGAATACACTATGAGATTACCGAAGAATATTCTTCTGCGCGGCAGTTTGATACTTTTAGCAAGTAATATGCTAATGAGAGGTCTAGATTACCTGTATCGGGTTCTTATGGGGCGCGCGCTTACAGTTAATGAATTTGGTGTGCTTAACCTGGCTCTCCCGATTCAATTTACAATAATTATGATGACTTCTATTGGAATAGCACCTAGTATTGCGCGTTTTACTGCAAGACATCTTGGCCGAAATGAAAGAAATAAATTAGCAGAACTTTATTCATCCACTTTATTTTATTATGTAATTGGAGCAACTGTTCTTGGTATTATTGTGTTTTTTTCTTCAAACTGGCTTGCTTATTCCTTTTTTAATGTTCCAGAGCTTTCTTTAATTATAAAAATAACTGCATTTGGAATTCCATTTGGTGTATTTGTGTCTGTTTTTACTGGATTCTTCCAGGGATTCAAGAAAATGGACAAAATGAGCTATACAATATTGGCAAGCCAAATATTCAGAGTGGCGTCAGCAGCAGTTTTTGTTTGGCTGGGATATAAGGTAGTTGGAGCAATTTTGGGTTCATCCCTTGCTTTTGTTTTTGGAGTAATGATTGGCTATTTATTCTTTAGAAAATTAGATATCAAATATACAAAAGCAAAATTCGAAACATTTTATGAAGTTTTTAAATTTTCAATACCAACTTCAATATCAGGTTTAGCAACAGTCATATTTGCATTCACAGATATTTTCTTAATTGGGAAATTAATGACACCAACTGCAGTTGGAATTTACGCTGCAGCATCACCAACCGCCAGATTAAC
This sequence comes from archaeon UBA543, assembly GCA_002502135.1. Classification (GTDB taxonomy): domain Archaea; phylum Undinarchaeota; class Undinarchaeia; order Undinarchaeales; family UBA543; genus UBA543. The sequence goes on along the minus strand of DAPM01000023.1, from coordinate 4,837 downwards.
TATTGCAGTTGCAATTGCAATTTCAGCAACAATACTCCCAATTGTAGCAGAGAAAAGAGCAAGAAATAATGAAGAAAAAATAAAACACCACACTTACCAATCCTTGTTTTATTTTGTTCTTGCAGCTATTCCATTAATGGTAGTTCTTTGGCTTGCAGCTCCGTGGATACTTGGAACACTGTTTGGGCCATCATATATTGCAGGACTTTTTGCATTCAGAATTTTAGTTATAGGAGCATTTTTTATTAGCATACACGTTGTTCTTGCTGGCTCTTTTCAGGGAATTGGCTGGCCGTCAATACCAATGTACGTTATTGTTACAGCAGCAATAGTTAATTTAATCCTGAACTTCTGGTTAATACCATTGCGTGGAATAGAAGGAGCAGCAATTGCAACAACAATAAGTTCAGTAATAGGCGGGCTGGCGTCACTTGGAATATTTATGGTTATACGAAATAAAGCTTAAACTATTTCTCACCGCGAACCTTAACATTATCAATATATTTTCGAGCAGTTTCAGCAAACACATTCATTTCCTCATCTGTCTGCTTCTGGTCAGTGTTTAAAGATTTATCAATACAAAAACCTGGCCTGAATTTTTGAACACAATATTTTTTAGCGCCTTTAATTTGAGAAACTAATTTTTCAAAGACATCGGGAGTATGCAGGCTTGGAACAAGGGTTGTTCTGAACTCATAATCAAGTCCAGAATCCATTATCAAGCGAACACTTTCCTTGATTTTTTCACCATCAATAGGAACACCTGCAAAATCTGAATAGTTTTCCCAGGGTCCTTTTACATCCATAGCAATAAAATCAAGTAATTTGTTTTCAATTAATGATTTTAGAATTTCAGGAGTAGCCCCATTAGTGTCAAGTTTTACCAGAAAACCCTTGTCTTTGATTTTTTTGCAGAAATCTGCAAGATCTGGAGAAAGTGTTGGCTCTCCGCCAGTAATACAAACGCCATCCAGAAAATCCTTGTGCTTTTCAAGCAAGTCAAAAAGAGCTTGCTCAGGCACATTATCAACAGAGTCTGGATCTAAAACTAAAGCTCCATTAAAACAAAAAGGGCATTTGAAATTGCACCCTGGAGTGAACACAACAGAACAGATTTTCCCATCCCAGTCTACAAAACTGGTTTCAACTAATCCTTTTAGTTTCATTATCAGTAGTCGGTTATCGGTTGTCAGTTGTCGGTGTTTTTTCTTCTGACTGCTGACCACTGACATCTGACTCCTGAGTTTTAGCCCCTCCACTGAAATACTCTTTTATTTTATCAGCATCTGGAGCAACGCCACGCCAAGAATCAATTTCTTTTCCAGAATCATCAACAAGAACTGTGCTTGGGGTTGCCATTACCATATAGAAACTACCTTCCGCCAGACCATCTATATCTTCAGTATCGAAATACTCCACAGTGATGCCGGAGTCTTCAAGCTCCTTGACAATCTTCTTTGCTGGCGGACAATTTGGGCAGTCCTTTTTGGTGAAAACTTTAAGCTTCATCCCGCTAATGCACTTTGATTTGCTTTAATAGCATCCCGTCTCTTTTTTAGTTCACCGACTTTTCCTTGATTCCAAGAATTTACCTTGGAAAAGAAACCAGTAACTCTTGTCATGATTTCCACTTTATTTGAACCGCAATTAGTGCAGGTTCCCATTGGATTTTCTTCTTTTTCCATTTTTTACATACCTCCGAAATCATCCGGAATTCCGCGTGCAGTTGTACCGCACTCAAGACAATGCGTGAATTCTGGACTGAATGCAATTTGGTCATTAAGTGTTTCTTTAAACACTTTTTTGACAAAGTTAGAGATGCTTCCTGGATCTGGTCTAGATTCTCCAAGCCACAAGTGAGAAATGCTTCCAGCTTCGATCATTGGATGGAACATTCCCTCTTTTTTCACGCGCTCAACTGGGTTTACAGGAACTGAAATATTGAGTTGCGTGCTGTTTGTGTAGTAAGTTTCATTTCTCTCCGGGAAGCCCTTGACAACGGTTTTGGCTTGTTCAGGATACATCTGTAAATCAAGTCTTGCTAGCCTGTGCGCTGTACTTTCTGCTGGTGTTTGCTCAAGCACGAATTTCATACCATACTCTTCTTTTAATTTTTCAGCTTCTTTTTTCATTGTTGCAAGCACTCTTAAGCCAAACTTGAATGCATCATCAGATTCGTGAAGCTCCTGATTAGTGTGGAACTGCACCATTTCATTAAGTCCAACCATTCCAAAAAGGAAAGATGCTTTATTATATCTATAATACTCTTCACCATCTACATTCATTGTAAGCATCCCAAGCGGACCGCCCTGGCCCATATCAAGAAGACGTTTGATAAATGCCTGTTTTTGGGAGTGTGCTTTTGCTATTAATCTCAAGCGCTCAAGAATCAACTCGAATAATCGGTCATCATCACCTTTTGCTTGATAAGCAACTCTTGGGAGGTTGAGTGTTGCAATGTGCATTGCACTGTATCGCATTTTCCATGGAGTTTTGGCATCTTCCAGATCTTCTGCTTCCAGTTTGAATGAAAGGCGACAGCACTCACTGATTTTTGCAGTATCGCCACGATCAAGTAGATAGTAAGTGTTTCCCATTTCAGAGGAAAGGCGTGCTGCTTTTTCCAGGAACTCTTCATTTCCAGTTGTTTTAAAGAATTTTTCAGTAATATGCAGATTTGGTTTTGGGAAAAAGAACGGTCTGCCTCGAGCATCGCCGTCAAGGTAGACATCGAAAAGCGCGCTTATGAATCGCTGTGACTCACTTTCATATTCCTGATAAACTTTCCCAGTAAATTCTCCCCCAGGGCCAATTGCAGGAACTTCTGCAAAGTGTTTAGGAATTTCCCAATAAAGATTAAGATCTGAAAAAATGCTTTGTCCGCCTCTTGCAACTGCCTGCTGAGCATATTCAAACAAAAGAATCTGAGCATACTGCTTCAGCTCTTTGTCAGTTTTTCCAACAAAATAAGGAGCCAAAAACAGATTAACTGCATCCCAACCAATTGCTCCTGCAAAAGTTCCTTGCAGAGCTGCACTGAATTTGATTAACTGACCAATCAGAACTTCCGGATGCTTTGCTGGTTTTGCAATTGATAATGAATTTGGAAGGCTGAGTCCGAATTTCTTAACATATTCTAATGAGTTGCCAGAGCAGTATGGACGGTCAATAAATCCAAGATCGTGCATGTGAATATCACCATTCATATGAGCATCAGAAGCATCAGCACTGAACACATTCAGAAGTGCATATTCCTTCTTAACTCCCTCTGCAAGAGTTAGATTTGTTGCTTCTGGTCCGTGTGGAACATTGGCGTTTTCCTTATTATGCGATGTAATGATCTGCTCAACATCAAAAATAGGGAAACCAAGACGGGTGTGTTGTTTTCTGATGTTCTCATAGCCATATTCTATGAGTTTTGCGTTGACAAGTTCCCGAATTAGGGGTGCTGTGATGAATTTAATGCGTTCTTTTTTAACAAAGCTTTCTACTTCAGCACAGATAAATTGTGCTACTTTTGAGTCAATATCTGTTTCTTTTATAAGAGCTTCAGCAATTCTCTGTTTATCCCATTTCACAATCTGAGAACTGGAAGTACGCACGAAAAGTGCGAGATCTGTGGTATCTGTTGTTGGTTTATCCATTTTTACTGCTCCTTTATAAAATCTGTTCGGTTATAAGCGAACGATATATAGTTGATTGCTTATATATGGTTTTGTATTCCAGAAAATATAGTTCGGTGTTTATCGAACAAAATTACTACTCTTTAGTGACACTGAGAACTGGGGAAAGTCTTTCCAGGCGTTAGGTCTTAGGCGTTGGGTATTAGGTTCGAGTAATTCATGCTAACGCCCAAAGCCCACTCAAACAACTCTGTTAACTCAAAACGCCTAACGCCCGCGAGAATTTCTACAGAACTGTGACACTGAATAAGCTTAAATAGGGCTTATATGGATGTGATATTATGGAGCATGAATCATCAGAACCAAGAGCGCATTTTGAGTTGTATGCAGTTGATGACAGGATTGTGGATTTGCGCGACCCGACCAGAATAAGAATTGTTCATTTTATTGGAGATTCTGAAAAGGATTTTGACGAGATTGTGACTTTTACTGGAAAAGCAAAATCAACTATTTCAGCGCATATGGATACACTGGAACAAAGAGGATTAATAAAATCCATAGTAAATGAACAGGATGCGCGGAAAAAGAAGTATGTTGTAATTGCAAAGCTGGTTGCAATGTCTAGTAAGAATGAGCCAATTATTTATGTTGCAGATAATTCCTATTTTAAAGATTTGGAATAACTATTTCACTGCCAATTTCTTTGCAATATCTGCTGGTGACCAACCTTGTTTTTTCAGTTCAGCGGTTATCTGAGCATCAGTAAATCCTTTAGCTCTGCATGAATTAATGTAAGCTTGAGCAGGATCTGGTTTACCTGCAGGGGCTACTGGTTTTGGTTTAACTGCAGGAACAGGCTTTGGCTTTGCAGGCTGGGCTGGTGCTGGTTTAACTGGCTTAATTGAAGCAAGTTTCGCTGGTGTTGCTGGTTTAGCAACAGGAGTAACTGGAGCAGGTTTAACTGCAGGAACTGGCTTTGCAGGTGTTACAGGTGCTGGTTTTGCAGTTGGTGTAACTGCTGTTGCAGGTGCTGATCCTGCTTTTTCAGCCTGCATTTTAGTGTACTGTTTGTATCCGAAGAATCCACCTACGCCGAGCACAACAAGAATTAATGGGAAAAGAACCCAGAAACTGAAAACAACACTCATAACTGATCGCTCTTCACCAGCAGCTGTGGTTTCAACACCTTCGCCAGTGATAGTGTCTGGGTCAGG
>DAPM01000009.1 GCA_002502135.1 archaeon UBA543 | reverse complement strand
TTTCCTTCAAACTTTAATTTATTCCGAATTTTCTTAGCAAGTTCTCCTGCTTTCACTCTACCTGGCCCAATTTCAACATATCTTTTAGTCATTCTCTTAACCATTTCAACAGGTCCGTGTATTAGCTCGCCTTTCTTATCCATTCCAAAACCAATACTCAGCACAACATTTCTGTAATAATTATGTTTTCCGTGAACTAAGAAAGCACCTTTTGGCAAACCCTTTTCCTTTGACAATTGATCTGGCTCAACCCAGAAAACATCAACAGTTCCTAATCCCTGCTGCCAAGCTTTTGAATATGCTGCTGCAAACTGAGCAGCTTCTTCCAAAGTTTTCCCTGGGATCTTCTTACCCTCTGCTTTCACAACACAAAATGGGGCTCCAATAATTTCAGCATGGAAAACAGCATCCCCTTTCTCTGTATGCTTCTTAACAATAATTTCGTTAGTAGTAGCATCCTTTCCACCAATAATCAAAAATCCATCTGAAGACTTAAACCATCTAAACTTTTCAAACCACTCTTTTTCAACAACTACTTTTTTCTTAGGAGCTTTAACAACAATCTGAGCTTTCTTCAGCTCTTTCTCAGTTTCTACAATTGCTTCTTTCAAACCCTTCTCTTTTTTCCGGGCTTTCTTCACTTTGTCATACGCCTTTCCAGCTGCTTCAAAATTCTGTTCCTGTGATAAATCATCCCCCTCTTTCTTGAAATTAATTTGAGCCAGCTTCAATTCTTTCAAAGTGTTCTTCTGCTCCTCCAACCTATGCGCAAGCAAATCGTGTTTGTCCCGCTTGACAACGGTTTCTGCAAAGAATGAATCAACAACTTTTGACATTGTTTCAAAACTTTTAGGAGTTTCATCCAGGGTTTTCAGAGCAAAAGGAGCAATAATTCCCTTCTTTGCATAACTAACTGGCTTCAAATTCTGAGCCAACAGCTCTTTCATCCTGTCAAAAATAATCCCTAGTGCTTTATCTGACAATACTGAGCCCAAATTATCTTTCTGAACATCAGACCGGAAAATAACTTCTTCAGCATAAACACCACCAAGAGCAAGCTTAGTAGCTAGAGTCCTGACAATATCCTTGTCCGAAGCTCTCATAATTTCAATAAATTCCTCTTTTGTCAAATCAGATGTGTGAGCTCCTGCTGGTGGATATTCGTAAACTCTTTTTGGAATCACATCTCGTGCTTTCCACCTCTGTATTTTCAAAGGTCTGATAATTTCCTGAATATTTTTATCAACCAGAATAACATTTCCATCAGCAAACAATTCCACCATCAAAATCCTGTCTGCAAACTCAATTTCTACAATCCGCTCAAACTTGTGCTGTTTAATACTCAGAATCCTTTTGTTCACCAAATGCTTCCGCAAGAGCATGCAGAACATTGCTGGTGTTTTCGGATAATCGTGCTCATATTCAGTCACAGTAATCCGGTTTGGAGCAAGCACAATTGTCTGCTTCTTGCTCTCAGTACTGTAAACATTCAAATAAACAATATCCTCAATCTGGTAAACTTTCTGAACCCGCGCTCCAACTAGTCCCTGCAGTTCCTTCACAAGGTAAAACAAATCCAGCGAGGTTAGTTGTTTTTTCACAAGAAAATAGTAGTTAGGGGTGTTTTTATAATTATTCCGCGTCCTTTTCGTCCTCGTCAGCCCCACCTTTCAACTCAAAAACTTCCATATAATCTTCTTCAAGATTTTCTTTCTTACTAGACTTTTTCTCAAACTGCACCATCTGCTTTGACAATTCATTAGCCTTGTCAGTCTTTATCCGCGCCATCCACTGTTCTGGTGTAATATCCCGTTCAGGAAGCTCGTTTTTCTTCTTCCTCTTCCTGGTTTTGTAAACTGGCTGAAGCGCATCCTTTCTGGCCTGCAATTCTCCCTCAATCTCAGTTTTAGCACTCTCCAACTGCGCTTTAACACTTCCAGAATCTTCCTCCCCCAGGAGCGCGTACAATTTTTTAGTAGTAATAATCTTCTTGGTATGTCTGTAAGGCTCAGTTCTGATCAAACCCCGTTTCTCCAAATCCTTAACATACTCATAAACTCGATTCCCAAATTTGTGAACCAGCTCGCTCTGGGTAACAACTTGCTTCAAAGCAACATGTGAAAGAACAGTAACAACAGCGCGTTTCATATCCATATGCGGAGCCAGCACCCGCACACTTCCTAAATACTCACTCTTCAGGGTCATCTTAAATCTACCATCTTCTAACTCAAAAATTCTGATAGGCGACTCTCTCGCACTATACTCTTGCTTTAACCCTAACAACTCTTCCTTAACCTTCCCTAGTGAACTTGTAGTTGCAATAGCCGCAAGCTCGTGCACGCTCATTGGCCTACCACTTATGAAAAGAGCTGCTTCAATAGTTTTTCTCATTAACTCTCCAATGGTAATTGTATTTTATTAATCTTCCCCTCGTTTATAAAATCAATGACATACGCCACCATTAACTCACCAAAGTTAACAAAAACATAAATACCACCGAGTTTTACCACGAGTTATGGTGAGAGTGGAGGAATTAATTCAAATTGTTTCAGATAAGACTGGCCTTCTCAAAGGGGAAATCCGCCAGCGAATCAAAGAGAAACAGCATGAGCTCTCTGGTTTGGTCTCAGAAGAAGGCGCAGCATACATAATTGCCAACGAACTCGGTATCAAAACCCAGAACCGCGTAATAGAAGTCACTCCAGTGAAAATCAAAGACATAATGCCTGAAATGCGCTCAGTCACTGCACTTGGCCGAGTCAAAAGCATCAACGGACCACGAGAATTCACAACAAAAAAAGGCCTGAAAAACAAGGTCTGCAACTTAGAAATATTCGACGAAACCGGAACTATCCGAACTGTTCTCTGGAATGCATCAGATATTGAAAAAGTGGAAAAAGGCAACATAAAGAAGAACACAATAGTCCAAATCAAAAACGGATATGTGCGAGAAGGTTGGAAAGGTGGTTACGAAGTCAATCTCGGTAATCAAGGAATGGTAATAGTTGATCCTGATGATGTTGACACTAGCTCCCTTCCAAAAGAAGCTCCAGACATCTTATCAAGCATCAGAGATCTGACTCCAGGAGTCAGCGCATCCATAATCGGCAGAGTAACCCACAACTGGGGAGTAAATGAATTTGATAAAGACGGCAGAAAAGGCAAGGTCGGAAATCTGATAGTTCGTGACGAAACCGGAGGCACTCGCCTTGTTTTGTGGAATGAGCAAACCGACATAATCCCAAAACTAGAAGTCGGTGCAATAGTCAAAGTAGACAATGCCTACACCAAAGAAGGGCAGAGGGGGGTTGAAGTTCAGGCAAATCAGGACACAAAAATCACAGTAAATCCAAAAGGAGTCGAGCTACCTGAAACTCTAGAAGGTTCTACAAGCCAGGAAATCAAAATCAACGAACTCAAGGACGGGGACAATTACAAAGCAATCCGCGGAATGGTTGTAAATGTTTACGGTAGCACTTTTGTACACGACATGTGTCCTAACTGCAACAAGAAAATCACTGGCTCCTGTCCCAACTGCGGGGATGTCAAACCTAACAAACTCACAATAGTAAACACCATGATTGATGACGGTTCCGGCTCAATCCGAGTTTCAATGTTCAGAGATGCAGCAGAGAATTTCCTGAATATGAAGCCAGATGAAATTGAGTCAAAACCAGAAACAGTCCAGGCAAACATTAACACTTTAATCGGCAAGGAAATGCTATTCGAAGGTCGAGTAAAAAATAATGTCCAGTTCGAACGCCTAGAATTTAATGCTTTCAAGGTCAGCGCACCTGACCCTGTAAAGGAAGCTGAAAAGCTTCTAAAGTGAGGAAACAAAAATGACAGAAGAAGAAACACAAATTGAAGAAAACACTGAAGAAAAGGTTGAAGAAGCTCCGGAAGAAGAAGCTGAGGAAACCACTGAAACAGAAGAAACTACTGAAACCGAGGACACTGAAACCATTGATGATGACGATGAAGAAGAGGAAGACGGCCTTGAAGTTCTTACAGGAATCGGTCCAGCCACTGCAAAGAAGCTGGAAGAAGCCGGTTACAAAGATGTAAAAGCAATAGCAACCTGCGCACCTGGCGACCTTTCCGATGCTGCTGATATCAGCGAAGCTAAAGCAAAGAAAATTATCGGTATTGCAAAAGAAAAATGCGATATGGGATTTGAAACTGCTGACGTTCTCATGGAAAAGAGAAAAGTTATCGGCAGACTTACAACAAACTCTGACGAATTCAACAAACTTCTGGGCGGAGGACTCGAAACTCAGTCAATTACTGAAGCTTTTGGAGAATTCGGATCAGGAAAATCTCAAATCGGCATGCAGCTCGCAGTAAATGTCCAGCTTCCATTAGATAAAGGTGGATTGGATGCAGGCGCACTTTACATTGATTCTGAGCACACATTCCGACCAGAGCGAGTTATTCAAATGGCTGAAACCATCGGCTTGGACCCACAGGAAGCTCTAAAGCGAATCAAAGTGGCAAGAGCTTACAGTTCTGATGACCAGATGCTTATGGCTGAAGAAGCTGAGAAATACTTGCGAGAAGGCGACATCAAACTAGTGATAGTTGATTCTCTAACTGCTCTATTCCGTTCAGAATACGTAGGAAGAGGCACTCTTGCAACCAGACAGCAGAAATTGAATCGGCACTTGAGCACCCTACACAGACTTGCAGATTTGTATAATTGTGTTGTTTACGTGACCAACCAGGTCATGTCAAAACCTGATATGTTCTTCGGCGACCCAACAAAACCAATAGGCGGGCACATCTTAGGTCACAGCGCAACTTTCAGACTCTACTTGAGAAAGAGCAAAGCTGGCAAGAGAATCGCAAGATTGATTGACAGTCCAAACCTTCCAGAAGGAGAAGCTATTTTCAAGGTTAGTGAAAAAGGGGTTGTAGACAACTAGGGTCCCCTTCGACTATCGAAAAAGCATATATACAAGAAAAGCGCCCTAATACGTATAATGGGGAGAATAATGAGTAGTTTGAAAAACAAGAAAGGTCACTTTGATCCTATCTGCCTGGCGTTTCCAATAGTATCGACGGTTCTTGGAATTGTCTTTATGATGACTGTTAAGCGGCCTGCCAGAATGTCAGGTTTCGAGCACTATCTTTTATTCGGTTTTGTGCTTGCAGTTCTTATCTCCATGGTTGTCCGAACAATGAAACACGGACTAGCAGGCATGAGTGCGATTATTGGCTTCGCTCTTGTAGTAGTTTGTATGATGATGTTCAGATTCGCAATCGGAACTCCAACACCTTCAGAAGAATTCTTTGTAAAATATGTGAAAGTGTTCGTTCCAATAATGATTGGTGGATCTTGGTTACAGCAGTTCATGCCTTAGAAAGTTATTTCTGGCCTTCTAGTTTTAACTTGATAACATAGACATATTTCAATTTACTTGGTGCATCAAATGCAAAATTAACAATATCTTTAATATGTTTTACAGTGTTTACTAAATTCGGTTCGTCTGCAGCTGCAGCAAGAAGCACATACTCTTCCCCTTCTTCATGACCTAACGCAAGTATATCATATGTATCGTCACCAGCCTGTGTTTTAATTCCTCACTGCGCAACTATTTTGGGATCAAAGCCCATCCACAAGAAGTAATATTTTCCCTCTATTTTCTGGTTTCCTGGCGGTATTATTTCTTCAGGCGACTTGTACTCTTGAAAATTTGCTCTTAAGAAATTTGCTCTTAAGAAATTTGCTGCAAGTCTAAATGCCTTGTAAGGCGAAACTGTTTTATTTGTCACTTTTGTTAGGTCTGGATTAAGTGTTTTAGCATCATACAGAACTCGCTCAATCTTTTCAGCAGAGCCGTCTCCAGTTATTGGTCTGTGTTCAAAACGAACAATCCATTTCGGTGCGCTCTTCAGATCATTTGGTTTGCTGACAGGTTTAGTCATTTCTATAACATACCCCTAAATGTCTTTATGTCTTAATAACTTTTCCCATTGAAAACTATAAAACTTACTTGTAACATTATATTGTCATGAAAGGTATTTTCAAGCGAGCCAAAATCGGGGTTTTTCTAACTCAGAGTATTCTACAAGCAATTCCTTATTATGAGCGAAACTTAAATATAATCACAGAAAAATTGAGAAATAAGCACAATATTCAAAAATTCTACTTTAAACACACACTGCACCCCTTCTATTTATTTTTACGAGCTAAGGGGGTTACTGACAAAGAGATGCGAAAGAGAAAAACACTCAAAATCCTGATGCTACATATACAATATTACATCCTTCTTGATTCCATCTTTGAAACAAAAAGAGATTCTGAAAAGTTAAAAAACATCTGGAAAGAAGAGCCAATAATTATTGCAAATAAACTGTATAATGCAGAAAAGCTTTGGTGTGATATCTGGGAATATACCCAAGTGTTAGTACGAAATCTTGATCAGTTCAAACTGGGGACAACTGCAAAAGTTTTAAAGCTGTTTAAAGAAACAAATAAAACTATCACCAGGGCACTGGAATTTGAACGCGATGCCGACTGGTCTAATATCTCTTTTACGGACCGTATGACATTTCATCACCTTAAAGCTCGAGCTTCAACTAGGCGGACAATGGAAGTACTCATGGCTATTCACAACATTCAACCAACCTCAGACAATCTTCAATTGTTTTACGCACTTGGTCGTTGCATCATCATCCTTGACGATTTAAAAGAGGATTATAACAACACGGCAAACATCTTTTTCTCAGCTTCTCGCAAAACTAGCGAAAACTTAGAAGTTGCTGCTGCAAACCACAAAATCCCTATCCTAAAGCTCAGAGAGCGTTGGTTAAGAAAAAACTTTCCACAAACATATTCTGAAGTATTTAATGTCTACAAGAACTATTCTAACCAATCTAGCAAAAAAAGCAAGATTAAGTTAAATCTAGCTGATTTATACAAAGCGGCAATTGTAGCTATGAAATAATTTTTGTAAAGAGAAAATAGAGGCGACAATCGTCGCCCCCACCCTCCAAGAATATGAATGGTGAGAGGCCGAGCTTCACTCGTGAACGAACAAAGCTACATCTCTCCCTCCCATATTACAAGAGTATACTGAAGTATATAAGTGTTTTGAAAGCTTTTCCTGTAATCAAAACTCATATATATCAGTTCTAACACCTATATATCAACTAAATAGTCTAATCTGGAGTATATATGAAATCGTGGGCAACCAAATGGAAAACCGTGCAACTACCTGAAGAGCACTATAAACAGGTTCTGACTTACATTAAAACTGGAAGCGGTGGTTATGCTTCTGTCAGCGAATATGTCAGAAACGCAGTGCGAGCACAGCTCAGAAAAGATATGGGGGTTGAAAATGATAACAAGTAGCGACAACATCAGCAAACTTCAAAAGAAAGAGTGGACAATCTCAAAGGAACTGGAGCGCTTGGTCTCGAAAGCAGACTGGCAAATGATCCAGAAAGTAGAGGAATTTGCAAGGGAAAACCTGGACAGTCCATCCCATGGATACGATCACACTCAGCGTGTATACTCTTTGGCCTATCACATTGGAAAATGGGAAGGCGCCGATCTCCTTGTTTTACTAACTGCAACACTCCTCCACGACATCGGTAGAGTGATGGAAGAAGGAATTGGTGCTGACCACGCAGAAACAGCAGCATATTTCGGAAAAGACTTTCTCAAAACAATAAACTTTCCCAGAGAAAAGCTAAAACCAGTATTCCTAGCCATTAAACAACACCGAGCCAGACGAGGCGCAGAACCGCAAAGCGTTGAAGCAAAAGTGCTATCAGATGCTGATAATTTAGATGCTCTGGGTGCAATCGGACTTGGCAGAACCTTCACATATGGTGGTCGGCTCAACCGGGATGTGCGTGGAACAGTCAAATTCATACAAGAAAACATGCTTGGCCGCATTGATCGAATGTATACCCAAACTGCTCGTCGATTAGCTGACAGGCGAATAGCTTATATGATACAATTTCTACACAGAGTAGAGGATGAAGTACACGGATTGAAATGAAAATTATTGCAATTACTGGCTTACCGCTAGCAGGCAAGGGTATAATAACCCAAAAACTTGTTGAAAAAGGTTTTAAGAAAGTTGTTATGAGTGATGCTGTTCGTGCAGAAATGGATAAAAAAGGAATCCAGATAAACCACGAAAACCTTCGGAATTTTGCAACTGAAATCAGGGACAAACATGGGCGTGGGTATGTTGCCGAGCTCTGCATTCCCCTTATCAATGAGCTAAAATCAGAACCCTCTGTGGTAATTGATGGAATCCGCTCTCCAGAAGCAATTATTATTTTCAAAAAAGAATATGGAGCTGATTTTGTATTAATCTCTGTTAACTCATCTTTCGAAATTCGTTATTCCCGTCTCGGCAGACCAGAACGCACAGGAGACGACCCAGTTTCTTCTGAAGAATTGAAGTGGCGCGATGAAAAGGAGCTTGGCTGGGGTCTGGCAGAAACAATTGAAAAAGCGGATTATCTAATTGAAAATGATGGTACAATGGCTGAGTTTGAACAGAAAATAAAAGAACTTCTAACAAAAATTACTACTTCTTAACTTTAAAATTACAGCAAAAACTATCAAAAAGATAAATTCTGTCCATTAGGACTTTCCCACAATCTCGATAATTAGCACAGCGATAACATTCTCTAGATGTCATATTTTCTGGATAAACCATCATACTCTCCTTATATCACGTCTTGCTCGTTAATTAAAACAAAATCGCCAACAGCAGTTACTGAGCTGAATGGTAATAGCAAGCGACCCCTGTGGTCCTGAACTAGATCTTCAAAATGAGCAGTGATGTACTTTGTAGGCTCAACTAAAAGGTTGATTAGTTCGCCAGTTGAAACATCAACTGTGAGGTCCAGCACTTTGCCGAACATTCTGCCGCCTTCTGAGACAACAGTCTTTGCTTGTATTTCTTTAAACGGTATTCTTGCCATTATATTCCCCTATCTTTTTATTCAGGGTGTAGAAGTATTTAAGGGTTTTCCCGTGTTTACATTTGTCACCTTTAAGGAATCCACCTTACTTTTCAGTGTAACTGCATCCATTAAACCTGCTTGCCTGTCCACTTCTGCTCCGCCTTTAAAGAAAATAGTAGTTGGAACTCCCATAACTCCAAGGTCTTTTCCCTTCTGATTTGCATCATTATCCATTTTGTAGAACTTCACATCAGTGTTTTCTCCAGCAACCTGCTCGAAAATCGGTCCGTACATCTTACATGGCCCGCACCAAGTGGCGTGGAAATCAACAACAACCAACCCAGTTTGTCCTGTTTTTTCATCAAAATTTGCATCAGTAATTTCTTCGACCATTTTAATCAAATAGTAAAATCTCAGGGCGACTTATATTCTTTATGGTGAAAATATTAACTCTATAAACTTACAAAAGTTAAAGAAAATTTATAAGAACCGCAAGCCTGCCCTTTCTTCATGGGAAAAGAGCCGATAATGTTCAGAAGCAGGGAAAAGCGCAAATTTAATTGGAGAATTCTAGCAATTTTCGCAGCATTTTTTTTATTAGCCGGGGCCGTGAAAATCTTCGGACTGCAAAATATTACTGGATTCATGTCTGCTGAATCTGATTGGACTGAAGATGAGACGATCGAACCAATTGAAGCAGAATACACGAATACTTGGCAAAATTACACCCCATATGAATATACATCCAATTATTCTTATACTCCTTATAAGCGCCAGCCAAAAGTGTATGGGGGCGGTTCATCTGGCATGGCTGGGTCTACTCCAGGTATCAAACCAATTGAAAAGCAACCACTTCCTCCAAATCCTCTTTTTGAAAACGGAACATGGGCAACTGTTGGGGTTTATTATAATCGCACAATGCCGAGAAGTGATTCCTATCAAATTGTCCCAGTTCCTGGAGCAACACTTGAAACCACTCCATCAATTGAAAATTACACCCCCACAAAAACAAATGCCTCTGGCCTGTCTACTGTTTTCAATCCAAATGAAACAACAATCACTATACTTGCTCCTGGTTTTCTTGCAAACAAGCACGCCAGGAAAATAATAAACAACGAAACAAAAGCAGTTCACTTCTTCCTAACGATCAGCAAGTCCAAAGTCAGCATGCAAAGCCATGATCGTTTTGTCATGGGCAAGATATCAAACACCACTTTTTCAATCAGTACAATGCTTCCAGACACAGTTCTTCCAGACCACAAGGAGGTTCTAAACACACTTGTTGATGTTGTTTTAATCAAGGAAGTGAATGAAAAAATCTACGAGCTTTCAGAACATTTCCAGAAAAAAGTTAACCTAATCGAGGGCACGCAGCAGGTTTCTATTCCTGTTTCTGTTGCCTCAAGTATGAATGCTAGAGACTTATATCTCCCAAAACTCTGGGTAAAATTGCTAACTTCAACAAGCGATATCATCCACAACAAAAAGGAGAAAATAAGCATTGGTTTTCTGGAAGCAGGATTAAACAATACCACAATAACAATCACAAACCCAACTGGAAAGAAAATAGAGAGTATCTTACTTTCTTCAGAAATCCTAAACAAGAAGCAAGGCCAGCTTAATCTCTCGTTTTCTGAAAATAATTTCAATCTAGATGCCAAAACCACAAAGAACATCACAATCAAAACCAGCAGTGGCCAAGGCGTTTACTCGGGAGCAATTACAATAACTGGGACCCTTCCACCATCTGGTGATTGGGATGATCCAGCTTCAGATGCAGTTTTCCTCAAATTCTCAAAAAGCTTTCCTATCCACGACGTTTCCATAAAAGCACGAGCAACACCACTACTTTCTGGTGATGAAACTGAGCTGGAAACCCTTCTCGAGAACAAGGGAAATTTTTCTGAAAACATCACAATTCTCCTCAAATCTGATAATTTCTCAATCACAGATCAAACAACTCTGCAGTCAGGAGTATCTAAAAAACATCTTCTCTCCTTCAACACTTCAAATCTTTCAAAAGGCCTGGCCAGCTTCATGCTTTCAGCAAGTATTGAAAATGATTTCAACCCTGCAGACAATTTTCATAATCTTTCATTTTACATCAGCAAGAACTCTTCACTTCAAAATATTGTGCTACTCTTTTTTGATGGAATGGGCGCGCTCTACTTAAATGAAGAACTCACCCCAAACCTTGTTGGTTTGCAGTATCGTGGTTTCACACAAGAGAATATGGATGTCCGCATCCCCAGCACAACCCAATCTCACTCAACTACATTCACTTCACAGCACAAGAAAGATTATGATTGGAGGGCGTTTGCGCACTCAGTTTCACTTCCAAACAACACAATTTTCGACAGCGCAAGATCTTCCAACTACACGGTTTTGGGGGTGATGGGGCAGGGTGATTCTGCAGAAGTTGTTGAGAAAATGGATGCAATCCTCCACGATCCTTACAATAATTGGGATGTGCTAAATTCTACTTTGACTATTAATGCTAATATCTCGCAAAATCTCAGAAACGTTTTCAAGGCTTCTAACAACCTATCTTCTTACCAAAACCGTACCAGCTCAGTTTATGTTGATTATGATCAATGGACTGCAGACTCCATCACAAGCATTTTACAAGAACTTTCTCAAGAAAACCAGAGCTTCCTCTTGGTTTCAAATTTTGCAGGAACTGACCACGGCGGCCACTCAGGTCCTTCAGACTACACAGAAACACTTGCAGCAGCAGACCTACAAACAGAGCAGATCCTTAACACACTTCTTAAAACAGGACTAATCGAAAACACAATCCTGATAATAACAGCAGACCACGGCATGTGCTTTAGGGAAGGGTCTTACGGCGAGTATGGCTATCACGCATCCTGCTCAAAACCAGAAGCAAAGCGCATACCATTCATTGTTGTCGGCCCTAAAATCCCTGCAAAATTATCAAACTCATTATCTTATAATGACGATATAGTTCCAACACTCGAACACCTATTTTCCATACCAAAACAGGAAGCAAGCACAGGTAGAGTTCTGAAAGAAATCTCTGAAAACTTCACAGATGTTGGAATAATATCAATCACAACAACACCACTTGTTCCTGGTTCTGAAGCTAACACAACAATTATTCTCAAAAATTATAATAGTTCTGTAGAAACCAGAACGTTTTGTTTCAATAACTCACTCAGCAAAACTTGTACACAAGTAACACTCCAACCAAACAAGGAAAAACACCATCATTTCCTATGGAAACCAGAAGATAGTGGCGTATATCCTATCTCTGCCAACCTATCTGAAAACGACGATAACCAGCACAACAATATTGCAAAACAGACACTACACGCCGGAATAGTCTTCGATATCGGGGTTGGCGATGCCTGGTATTCAATAACTGGAAATTATTATGATAATGAAACCAGGAAGATAAGCCTCGACATTGAAATCTGCAATCACGGTACTCTTGCTTTCGAGGACAATGTCAATATGCGTATCTGGACTGAAAATTGCAATGACTCTTGGTGCAATAAAACGTATAACCCGAAATTTTCAGCAACAAGCGGAAACTGCAATAAATACAAAAGTGGTGCACCATTCGGACTCAAAACTGGCTTGCATACTATTCATTTCCAAATCTTGAATTCTAGTGACATGAATCTTGAGGATGATTACAAAACACTGACAACCCACCTGACCAAATAATATAAAAACCCCCTAACTCAACAAAACCGAGCAATGGATGACAAAATCAAAGAGCTAATTGAAGACGGGAAGTGGATCAACGCAGAGATAATCATCGAGGTCCAGGGCAATGATAAAACCCACATGAAAGATGCTCTTGATAAACTAGTAGAACGCCTGAAAAAGGAGGAGAAGATTAAAGTATATGAAACTACTTTTTCTGACCCAGAAACCCTTGAATCTGGATTATTCTCACAACATATTGACGTTAAATTAGTGGCCAGAGACTTCGGAAAAATGGTTTATATTGCTCTAATGTACTCTCCATCCAATTTCGAGATATTATCACCAAAAAACATTACACTACCTTCTGGCGAAGCTGAAAATATACTCGCAGATGTGTCAAGTATCGTTGTTTCTCTCGCACACTCAGTATTCGCTAAACAGGGCGAAATCAATAGGCTCCAAGGCACTGCACCAAGCCAAAAGAAAACTGAGTAATCCGTATAGAAAGCTTTATATACTATATTTTAGTCATAGAAGGTGATGTTGTTGTTTTTGTTTTGTTTTTACGCGACAACACAACTTAGTGTAAAACACACGGAGGTAAAAAGCCATGCAAAGCATGTGGAAAAAAGTCGGAGCAGCTCTCGGGTCCGCCGTTATGATCGGCGCAACACTCGCAGGTGCAGCTTTGGCAGCAGATACAAAAGACTTGGGCGACTATTCAGACCTTATGGTAGCTGAAGGTGTTGTTGGCGGAATGATTGTTGTTGGTGCAAATGCAGCTACAGCAGACGTCGTTAGCGCAATCAACATGGGTGCGTTTGTCGGTCAAAATGTCTTGAAAGCTGGCTCTGGTTCAGGTGGAGTAACCCTTACTCCTATCTCAACAGACGTTAGCGGTGTCACACGACACATACAGTTAGATCAGGATGCTAAATCAGCATACGAATTCGGAGGCTCAAACGCCACAACCGACACAGTCGGTCCAGCCGGATTTGCATCTGGTGATGGTATTGTTGACTACCTGTACAGTTACAAGGACAAAGGTCCTTTGTACATAAACGGAACCGAATTCAATTGGTATGAAAAAATTGATGTCACACTAGCAGATCTTACTGCAGAACGTGATAACAAAGATACCAACGACGGTGACAAGTTTGATGAAGTTTTCATGACAATTGCAGGAAACTCAGTCGACTACCAGCTTTACTTGATAAAATCAGCTGCAGGATCTGACCTTAAAGGAAAGAAATTGTGGTTTATGGGTAAAGAATACACTGTAATTTCAGCATCCGTACAGGACAAGATTAAGCTCGGAGCATCCGACGCTGAAGTTGTTCTGTCAACAGCTGATCCAGCTGTTACTTTCGGTGGCGTAGATGTTACTCTTGGAGGCATTTATGCAACAGGTAGTGGTCAGTCCTACAAAGCAAAAGTGACTGTGACCAACGGCGGTCAGACAGAAACTAAGTATGTCCTAGCCGGAGACACAGACACAGTTGCTGGAATCGAGATCTACATCAAGAACGCTGTAGTTACCACATCAGGAACCAACGAGGGAGAATCCCAGATGGTTATTGGTGCAGGTATCCTCAAACTTGAGGACGGCAGCTACTTGACACTCGGTGATGGAACTGAAACAACCTGGCAGGTTTCCCACTCTGTTGATGGAACAAACCTACAGTACTTGAGTGTGAAGGACACAGAACCTCACACAACTGTAAGTTCAACCAACACAGTGTTGTACCCTGGCGACAGTGTTATGGCACCAAACAACTTGTTCGGTTTGACCTACAACGGTCTAGCTGACAAGTACGGCAATGAACCATCATTCATAGATGTTGATATCATGCCAACAACCCGCGACTTGGACAAGGATGGAACTGCACAAGGTGTACTTCGAGTTAGAACTCCTGGAGGAGACTACCTTGAGTACAAAGATAGTTCCAACACAACCATGGTCACAAGCGAACTATGGGTCAATGTAACAGAAGCAGATGTTGCTGCAAACACAAACTGCAACTTCTGGTACTACAAGAATCCAAGTACCTCAACTCTGAACTATACAAGAGTTACTGGTGCTTCACAGAACTTGACTGCTGTAACTAACCCATACGTTAAGTTGACCACATCCAACCACGTCAACCTATGGTACTCCAACGATTCTGGATCTGTTACTGGAGGCAACCCAGCATATGGTGGAGAAGGTATTGCTGGTAACCTATCCCTTGAGGAACCTGCATTGAACACTGGTTCAAACAAATTCAATATAACTATTGAGTTTAACGGCAGCAAATCAAGTGGTGTTGGTCAGTTTACTGACTACGTTGATGAAGACGAGGCTTATGTCTACTACGATGAAGACAAAGACAACTTCATTGGAAGGCAGGGATCCACTACACCTTTGACACGTGATTACTACACACGATGGGGTGCATATGTGGACAGTGTCGGTCAGACACTTGTTTCCATCAGATACCCACAGGAACAGTTGTTCGGTGAGTATATTGTTGGAACCCAGTCTGAAATGGAAGGAACAGCTGTTTCTGCAGATGCAGGAGAGACTGTTGCACTTCTAGGTGGACAGGTCAAGGTTGAAGGAAGTGTCGGTGGAGTCACAAAGGCTACACTACCATCTTCAGTCGCAAAACTAGACTCAGACGTTACAGCTGCTGACAAGTCAGGCTACAACCTAGCTCTTGTTGGTGGTCCAGCCGTTAACACACTGGTGAACGCTCTGCAGACCGCAGGAAAACTTACAAAGACAATCGGTGCTGCTGGCTCAACCGCAGATGTTGCATCTGCTGGTGCTGGTGTGATCGAGCTTGTTGCTGATGCATTTGCAACTGGTAAGTACGCAATTGTTGTTGCTGGTTCAGACAGAACTGGAACAATGAAGGCTGCTGCAGTTCTTGCAAAAGACAGTTCAGCTATGCTCGCAGGCAAGACTGTATACGAAGTCTAAACATTGCACGAAAAATTAATCTAAGAAAAGGGGTTTAAAACCCCCTTTTCTACCCTTTTTTCCAAACTATTATAAACTCATAGCCCAGAACTTATTCTAATGAAACTTGAAAAATCTGTATTCAGTATATC
>DAPM01000007.1 GCA_002502135.1 archaeon UBA543 | reverse complement strand
TCACAAGATTCACGGTCCTAAAGGAATTGGTGCTTTGTACTTTCGAAAAGGCACTAAACTCGATGCTTGGCAACACGGGGGAAATCACGAATTCGGAATCAGATCCGGCACTGAAAACATTCACGGAATAGTCGGATTTGCAGAAGCTGCAAAACTTGGAATGAATCCTGAGCACACTGCAAAAATGACAAAACTGCGGGACAAGCTGATTGAAGGTGTTCTGGCAATTGAAAACACTAAATTGAACGGCTCAAAAGGCGATAAACGGCTTGCAAACAATGCAAATTTCTCATTCCAGGGAATCGAAGGAGAAGCACTTGGAGGCTATCTTGATCAAAAAGGAATTTGCTCTTCAACTGGCTCTGCCTGCTCTGCAAAAGCTCTAGAGCCAAGTTATGTTCTCAAAGCACTTGGATTAACAGATGAGGAAGCAAATGGCAGTCTCAGACTCACTATTAGCAGGTTCACAACTGAAGAAGAAATTGATTATGTTCTTGCAGAATTGCAGAAAGTTGTGAAAAAACTCAGGAGGTATTCGCCATTAGCGAAAGTTGCAGATTATGTACTCAAAAAAAGTTCTAACAAGGTTTGAAAACCCAAAACACGTGAAGGCAATGGCTAATCCTAGCTCTACTGGTCAGGTTGGCAATCCTGCTTGCGGAGATGTTATGAAAATTTTCCTGAAAATAAAAGACAACCAGATTATTGATGCTTCTGTTCAGACTTATGGCTGTGTTGCTGCAATAGCTGCTTCAGATGCTCTTTGCGAGATTGTAATTGGCAAAACAATTGCAGAAGCTGAAGCACTCACTTTTCAGGATGTTTTGAATGTTCTTGGAGAAGTTCCTCAATTGAAAGTGCACTGCTCACAACTCGGAATTTCTGCTTTGAAAAAAGCTATTAATGAATACAAAACAGGCAATAGTGAAGATCAAAAGTGTAAAACCTGTCCTGGCTACAATAAATTAAAGGAGAAATCTAATGCCTGAAAAAAAGAAAAGCACTTGGAAAAAGTTTGATAACTGGGTTAAGAAAAAGACTAAGCCTAAGAAACCTTGTTCTTGCTGCAATTAACCTGAAGCTTCTTTAAAACTATTAACAACAAACTCCATCTGCTCTCTAGTCAGCTCAGGATACAACGGAAGTGTCAAAATCTCTTTAGCAATTTTCTCAGCAATTGGGAAATTTCCTTCTTTGTAACCTAAATACTGGAATGCAGGCTGAAGGTGCAGAGGAATTGGATAATGAATTCCAGCTTCAATCTCTTTAGCATTCATTTTCTGCTTAATCTCATCTCGATTCTGAGTTCGAATAATATACAAATGATAAACATGCTTTGCAAAAGGGGCAGTGTAAGGCAGAATTGCATCTGTTCCTTCCAGCAATTCTGTGTAAATTCCAGCATTTTCAATTCTTTTAGCTGTCCAGTCATCCAGATGATCCAGTTTAACATTCAAAATAGCAGCCTGAATTGCATCCAGCCTCTCATTCATTCCAATATACTTGTGCTCATACTTCTTGCTCCTGCCATGATCTCTTAGCATCCCGATTTTCATTGAAATCTCATTATCATTAGTAGTAACTGCACCAGCATCTCCGCAAGCTCCCAAGTTCTTTCCAGGATAAAAACTAAAGCATCCAACATCTCCAATTGAACCTGCTCTTTTTCCATTACACTCTGCACCATGAGACTGAGCAGAATCTTCAATTACTTTCAAGTTGTGCTTCTGCGCAATTTCCATAATATGATCCATATCGCAGGTTTGTCCGTAAAGATGAACTGGGAGAATTGCTTTTGTCTTGTCAGTAATAGCTTCCTCGATTTTCTCAAAATCCATATTGTAGGTTTTCTCGTAAATATCAACAAAAACCGGCTTAGCACCGCAGGATACAATTGCTTCAGAAGTTGCTGCAAAAGTATGTGGAGTTGTAATAACTTCATCACCTTCGCCAATTCCGCAAGCTTCAACTGCCAGTCTGAGTGCAGAAGTGCCATTCCCAACTCCAATAGAACTGGTTGTAGTGCAGTATTCTGCAAATCTTTTCTCAAATTCCTTAACTCTGTCGCCCATAATATACCAGCCGCTGTCAAGAACATCACTGACAACAGCATCAATCTCTGGCTTAATGCTTCTGTATTGCGCTTTCAAGTCTACTAAAGGTATTTTCATTTTTTTGTCCTCTTTATTCAGCTCTTGGCTTGTTTGGTTAAGTTGGTTAAGCTTTTAGCTTGTACCTTTTTTCTCGCAATAAAAGGTACGAGCCACCAGCTACTAGCCAACAGCATCATATGGCTTCTCTCCATCTGGATAAGAAAGTTCATTTATATTTTTTACCACTTTTGCAGGATTGCCGACTGCAACAGAATTATCCGGAACATCCTGCGTAACAACGCTTCCTGCACCAACCAGCGCATTCTCTCCAATTGTCACACCAGGCAGAATTGTTGCATTTGCTCCGATTTTTGCATTCTTTTTAATTGTAACTCCTTCTAGTTTGTTCTTAATATCTTTTCCAAGCGGAAATCTTGCATTTGTAATTGCA
>DAPM01000002.1 GCA_002502135.1 archaeon UBA543 | reverse complement strand
CCTTTAGGACCGTGAATCTTGTGAGAATTAATTGTTACTAAGTCAAGATTCTGAGTATTAACATCCAATTCTGTTTTAGTAAAGCTCTGGCAAGCATCAGTGTGGAATAGAACTCCTTTTTCTTTGCAGATTTTGCCAAGCGGAACTAAATCCTGGATTGTGCCAGTTTCATTGTTTCCGTGAATTATTGTTACTAGAATTGTTTTGTCAGTAATTGCATTTTGTAAATCTTCAGGATTTACAAAACCTTCAGAATCAACTGGAAGGTAAGTGATTTCAAAACCCTGTTCCTTGAGCCACTTGCAGGTGTTTACAATACATTTGTGCTCAATCTGGGTTGTGATTATGTGATTTCCTTTGTCCCGATTTGCAAATGCAACACCTTTCAGGGCAATATTATTTGATTCAGTGCCTCCTGAAGTGAAGATGAGTTCATCAGCTTTAGCTCCGAGCAGACTTGCAATCTGTCGTCTGGATGTTTCAAGAGCATCTTTAGCATCCATTCCAAATTTGTGAAGAGAAGAAGCATTGCCGTACTTTTCTGAGAAATATGGCTGCATTGCTTCGAAAACCAGTGGGTCAACTTGAGTGGAAGCTCCATTGTCAAAGTAAACTAGTTTGTTCATTTTTTGCAGCACCTCACAGTGCAATTGGATTCAACATGCGTCTGCACTAATTTAAGTAGTGGAAGAATTGTTTGCTTGTTCAGGGAATAAATTCGCTCTCTTCCTTCTGATTTTACAGAAACAACATTGCAGTCACAGAGTTTCTTTAGATTGTGTGAAACTGCAGATTGTTCAGAATTAAGCTGTTTGGTTAGGGCTGAAACATTCAGCGAACCGTCTCGCAATAATAGCATAATATCTAGCTTTGCCTTATTTGCAAAGTTCTGAAAGAATGTTTCGTATGATTTGCAATTCATATGAAAATATACTCATATAACTGGTATATAAGGATTTTGGAAAGATTATTGTAAGTTCTTAATCCTCAATCTCGCTCTATACCCTTGCGAATTAACAAAATCCAGTTCTTTTTCAAAATCATAACCAATTCTATCACTATAACCATGCCCGTAAGTGGTTTCAGGAACAATCACAAATTGTTTTGGCTTCATTTCTGCAATTAGATTGTCCAAAAGAGCATTAAGGCCAGTTATTACCTTCCCGCCTTGATATTTACGCTTCTCTTCAATAATTCCGAGACTAATTAAGTGAAGATTGTCTCCTTTAGGCACATTCATATCAATAATTGCGTTTTCTTTAACTTTTTCAGGTAATTTCTCAATGTGCTCATCATTCACAAACATTGCACACAAATAACCAACTGGTTTGTCATCAATGAATGCTATGAAAAAACCTTCGGGAGAGTGGCGCATCCGAGCAAGCATAATTTCTTTTGATGCCTGTAATTCTGGTTCAAAACATTCTTTTTCTAAATATTCTAAGTGGTCAATGTCTTCCTCTTTTGCTGTTCTAAATTCAAGTCGTAATTTGCACATCCCTTGTGTCTTTAGCCGTGTGCAGAGAACTAATACTCTCTGTGCTTCGGATGAAACCGCTAAGCTTCGATGTTGTTGTTGTTAGCCATTCACCTATAGACTTTAGACTTTCCCCCCTGACTTCTATAAGCACATCATTCTGACCGAAAAGACCATGAACTTTTTTCACATTTGGATACTTTGCAAGTTGCTTGCAAACATACTCTAAAGTTGGTTCTCCTTTAACTTCTGTCTGAGACAGATTTAATTTTATTAAAGTAAATACTGTCTCTTTCTCATCAAAAAAAGCACCATCTACAGAGGCATGATAACCTTTTATCACTCCTGCATTTTCAAGTGCAGTTATTCTCCTGCTGATTGTTGGAAGTGACGTTTTTGCTTTTTTCGCAATGTGTCTGAGGTCTTTCCGAGCATTTTCTTGTAGCTCTTCCAGTATTATTCGGGAAATATTATCAAGTTTTATTGTTTTTTGTTCTTTTTTTGTCATGTTTTTGTCACCAAATAATACTTATTTTCATCATTTATATAGTTTTTGTTATTAATTTACTGTTATTAACTACAAAGTGCCTTCTTTTGTTAATTAGTTTCATTTCTTATAAAAACACTTATATACTTGAACGTATATGATAATGTTAGGTGTGTGAGAGACGGGAAAGAACTTCATGTTTTTTTCTTTATAATCGCGCGCCTTGCTGTGCGTCTTGGCGTGGGACTACCAGCTTTGCAGAAGCCCGACTTGACCGTCTCCTCTGTAAAGCAAAAACGGTTACCATCACCACGCTAAGCGTGTGGCATTCTTTTAATTATTTACAAATAATTTTTTTGATGCGAACATCTTTAAACGAATCTTTGCGTTCTACCTCTGTTGGTTCTAAAACAATAGTTCCTTCTCGTTCTATCTCTCCTTGAACGTATCCTGAGTCATCCACAATTTTCTTAATTGCACTGAAACCATAATAATAATAGTTAATATTTTCTCCTGGGTTTTTCCCTTTTTCAGCGAAAAGAGGGGAAGCTGGCAAGTAGTTCAATTTCCACCCAACTGCTTGAACATCCTTTATAGAAAATAAAAGGGAATTGGAGGTTTTCATAAGAGTAATACTATCACCTTCTTTTAATTTTATATCTGGGCATTCTTGTTCTACTGCTTGAACACAACCTGAAACAAGAACTACGCTTATCATGAATATTCCTATAAAAAACATTTCCTTTTTCATTTTTAATCAAAAAAGATAGTCAAGACTTCTTTAAAAAGCTTATTACACACCAAGAAAGAATATTTAAAACCCCAAAAACTATTGTTCTGTATGGGGAAAAAGGCTATACTCATTGTTCTACTAATTTTACTTTGCACAATTTTCGCTGGAAGCTTGTTAGCTACTCAAAGATATGCTATCCGAATGACTTGTGTAAACATGGTTTTGTTGGAAGATAATCTGAGTATGGAAGAATGCATAGAAACCTTATCAAACGAAGGATTTGTTAGTGGTGTGAGCAAACCGGAAGAATCTGAACCAATAGAAGAAGAATATGAAAAATGCAGTCAAGAAGAGGTACAGGAATGGCTTGATCAGTACCCACTTCTTAATTGTCGTGTTTTCCGTATCTATTATGAAAACTTTGGAGAATATACAGGAGAAAGTATAATGTTGGAGGATACTATGCCACTTTTTTGTAATAAATCTGTGAGTTTTGAAGAGTATGAAAAAGCGGCGTGTGAGAAGAAACGAAGACATTTATATGGGCCAGACTGTTATGTTGAGGTTGAGGAAGAACTATCACTAAGGCGGTTTCCTAATAATTATTTAGCTAATCTTAAAGATTCTGTTAATTTTTATAATACTCATGATTGTGTTTATGAAAACTTGTGTTATGGTGATGAATGTACATTTGTTCTTAGTCCTACGCTTTCAAATGTAGACACACCACATAATCAATTTTATTATTATACTAAAGAAGGGGTAGCTGGTGACTTTGATTATAGTATTCTCACACGACTTAAAAGTTCTGATGAAGAAATTCTTTCAAAACAATTCTATAAACCAAAATCAGAAAAAGATACAGATGAAAAACCGGACGAAAAATCCGAAGAAAACGAATCAGAAGAGAAACCTGACGAAGAAAAGGGACGATGGTGTTCTTGGTTCCGTTCTTGTCCAGATGGTGAATCTTGTGCAGATAAAAACTTTTTTGGAATTGGACACTGTAAAAAAATGTCAGATGCTTATTGTTTGAAAGATTCAGACTGTGAAGAAACAGGAGGGTTATGTGATGATACAATAAACGAATGCGTAGAACCACAATGCAGGAATCATATAGATAATGGTGATAAAAGTAAGAAAATAGATATTACTTTAATAGGTTCTGGTTATGATTCTGAAAAAGAATTTCGTGACGCTGTTGAAAAAGTAGTAGATTATAATGGAAAAAGTGGATATAATGGTTTGTTCTCTGTTGAACCATTTAAAATGTTGCGAGAAGCTTTTAATGTTTGGATGTTCAGAAATCAAGAAGAATTTGAACTAAACAAGAGAGGGGATAACTATTATTTTGATAGAAATCAAGTCAGAAATACTGCAGAAGATATATGTGGGAAAGAACAAGACAAACTTATTGTCCTTGTTAGGAACACGAAAGAAATCAAAGACAGGAGAACAAGATCTTACGCATATGTTAACAGTTTATACGCTTTTGCACTTATTGGAGAAATAGACAAAAAAAGAGATGGTAGAGTTGTAACTCATGAGTTCGGTCATAGTTTTGGTGGATTATCAGATGAATATGTAGAGCCAGCAAAAGGAGATCGGCCTGGAAAACCTAATTGCGCACCAACAATAGAACACTCTGAGGAGTGGTGGGGAGATTTAGCACAAAATCACGCACATATTTCTACCTCAGAATACGAAGGCTGTAGTTATACAGAAGAGAATATCCGCCCTACCGACAACTCTATTATGAATAAACATTGGGTTTTAGAGGATGATTTCCATGAGGTTAACGAAAGGCATATAACCGCTAAAATTAAGGAAGGGATTGATACAAAAAATGAAAAATAAAAAATTTTTAACAATAATAATTGCAATATTTGTACTGTTGATAGGGACTTATTTTCTTAATGGTTTCAGCAGACTTGGAATTTGTAGACCGGGGACTATGTCTTTTGATTCTGAATTTGAGGGGAGAAAGCTTTGCTTTAAGGTGTGTGAAAAGGGAGACGAGGGTGTTTTTGTAGATTGGCACCCTAAAGCTGATTATGAATGTTATACGCCAGCCAGTGATGCTGGAAAGGTTTGTAAAAGAAGTTCAGAGTGTGAATATGTTTGTGAGTATCTTCCTGAAGACGGCTATTATGACTATGAAAAAATGAAAGAGATAACTGATCCAACTGGTCAATGTTCAAAAACACCGACAATACACGGCGCCACGACTTACATAACAGAAGATGGCACGCTTGAAACAATTGCAATCAATTAATACTCATGGAGGAAGAAAAAATGATTAAAAAAATGTGTTTAATAGGAATAATATTGATAGTTGCGCTTACTGCTGGTTGTGTTCAAAGTAAAACACAAGCAGGATTAGGTAGTATAGAATTAGAATTCTCTTCAGGCCCTTGTATGGATTATGACTATGAAAACGAAGTTGACTTTTTTAATAGTTTGCCAACAATAGAAAGCCAATGGATTGGTAGAAATACTTTGCAAGTTCTCGTGACAGAGGTTTTGAATTGCGGGGAAAAGATTCATAGTGGTGATTTTAAGATGGTTGGTGATGAGATTATTTTGAATTATAACTCTCCATCTTGTGGCACTCCGACTTCTATTGACAGGATCATTCCATGTGCTGAGTGTGACTGCCCTCACGAAATGACATACTCTTTCTCAAAAATTGAAAAGAAAGAATATACTTTCAAATTAGAAAGAATAGAATAAAACACCTGAGTATACGGCATTTATTCTACAACTCATTATGAAAATTTAAGCAATAAATAAAAAACTGCAACAGCACTCGTAGCAATAAAAGTAACTTTCAACAAACGAAACACGAAGTCCACCACAGGATCAGTCACGTTCCATTTAAACTTATGATGCAAATTGTGCCAGAACTGGCTTTTGAACAAGCGCAAGTTGCTAATATGATTGTGTAGCTTGTCCTCGTCTTTGTGATGCACTACCTCTTTCGCTGTTAGACGCCTACCAAGATGGTTGCGCATAACTTCTCTATGCACCAGCCTGTTTGTTGACTTGTAGCGCAAGTAACCTCTTTGGTCTTTGTAAACATTACTCATTTCTACATACCTTAGAATAGTATTTTAAGCAATAGAAAAGCAACCATCGCTCCGATAACAGCCATTGTTAATGCGAAAGGGTCGATTGGTTTCTTTTGTTTTCTCTCTCCCTGCTCGTGGTGATAAACATGATGGACATGTGTTCGTTTTTCCCTATCCCTCGCAGCACGGTTTTCAGTATCTATCCTACGAGCTTCAGTTTCAAAAATACTGCCTTTCTGCATTAATACTGGGTCGTCACCGAATATCGGGTGTGAAACTTTCCTCTTGGTCATGCTTTTACAGGGTTTTTACTGGCTTATATACCTTTTTCCCATTAACTCCATAAACCCACAAAAGTTAAAAAAATTTTATAAACCCTGCTTGTCCTCTCGCAATTATGACTTATGAGATACCGCAGGCTCTGAAGTATGAAGAGAAAATCATTTTCGGATTGAATTTGAAGCAAATTGGATATTTGAGCGGAGCAGCAGTGCTGACGGGAATTATTCTGAAGACGCAGAGTCCGCTGATTTTGAAGGTTTTAGGAGCAGTGGTGGCGGTTTCTGTTGGTGCAGTTCTGGCGTTTCTGAAAATCGACAACAAACTGCTCAGTATGCTGAATTTCTACAAAACCAAACAGCACTTAGGCTATTTTGACAAGAAGATGAGGAAAATTATTGGAGTTAAAGAGATTTCAAATAACACAGTAGTGCTCAGTGACAATAGTTGCATTGGAATTTTGCAAGTCACACCAACGAATTTTGCAATAAAAGCAAAAAAGGACAAGGAAGCTGTTATTAAAAATTACCAGAACTTTCTGAATTCACTGGATTTTCCAGTGCAGGTGCTGGTCAGAACTGTTAATGTTAATCTTGATTACTATATCAAGCACCTAAGAACTGCTGTGAAAAAGCAGATTGAAAAGAAAAAGAATTCTGGGTTGGAGAATTTATTTGAAGACTATGTTTGTTTTGTAGAAAATTACATTTCAGAGAATACTGTGAAAAATAAGCTGTTTTATGTCTGTTTGAAGAGCAATAAACCAGAAGAACTGGACAACAGGCTGGAATTGGCAAGAGAAGGGCTTGCAAACTGCGGTTTAGCATCAAAAAGACTGCTAAGTGAGGACCTAACCGGCCTAATCCTGAGCTTTTTCAGCAACTCAGTTAATATCAGCAATCAGTATGCATCACCACTAACAATTTTCAGGGGGCAGAAATGACACAGGAGATTTTGCAGAAGATTGTAGCACCAGATGAACTGCTTTTCAGGCCAGATCATGCTAAAATGAATGATCAGTTGAATCGAGTTCTGATGGCTGTTGGCTATCCAAGACAAGTTTCTGAAGGTTTTATGGACAGAATTATCCGCAGTAAATCAGATTTTGATATTGCAATGCACATTACTCCATCTTCAATTGACTCGATGCTTGTTAGTCTTAATCGTTTGCTCAAAAAACTGAATGCTGACAAGTATTCTGCAGAAAAGAAAGGTGTTTACACTCCAAGTATTGATTTGCTGATTAATGATACAAGGAAAATTTTAGAGGAAATACAAGCTGGAAATGAAAAACTATTCAAAACCAGTTTTTATTTGAATGTGAAAGCTTTTGACAAAAAGAAACTGGATTCTGCAACTCGGCAAGCTGAATCTATTCTGAATTCACTAATGATTGTTCCGAAAAAACCAGCTTTTCGGATGAAAGAGGGTTTGCAGAGCATGATGCCGCTGGCGCAGGACAAGCTGAAACAACAGAGGACACTGACAACATCTGCTCTGAGTGCCTGTTTTCCATTTACAAGCTCGTTCCTCGAAACTGACAAGAACGGAGTAATGCTTGCAACCAACTTGAGCAACGGAATTCCAATAATTCGTGATGTTTTCAAGCTAACAAATCCAAATTCGCTTGTTCTTGGCACTTCAGGATCTGGAAAGAGCTTCTGCTGTAAGCTGATATTTCTGCGGGCTTTTATGGCAGGGAGCAGAATTTTCGTTGTTGATCCGCAGGCAGAGTATCTGGATCTTACAAAAGAATTGGAGGGAGAAATTATTGAAATTTCCAAAGAGTCTAAGTCAATAATCAATTTATTTGACTTAATGGGACAAAATTTTGATGATAAAAGACTGTCGCTCCTGTCTGCTTACAAGATAATGTTTCCGAAAATAGACAATTTGAGCTTGTCGCTATTGGACAAAGCAACTACTATTGCTTATTTGAATTGCGGAATAAAATCTAAAGAACCTGAAACCTGGAAAAACAAGCCGCCGATTATGAAAGACTTGCTGAATGCAGTTAAGGAATGTGAGGAAAAAGAAGCTAAAGTTTTGTCAGCTCAGCTGGAACAATATGTTTCTGGCTCATACGCTTTCCTGAATAAGCGCACAAATATTGATTTTGAAAAGAATTTCACTTGTTTTGATATTCAGAAAATGCCTACAGCAATCAAACCGCTTATGTCGTATTTGGTTTTGGAATATCTTTACAGCACAATGCAGAAGGACAGGAGCAGGAAAATTCTTGCAGTTGATGAGGCTTGGAGCCTTCTCAGTCACTCAGATTCTTCAGATTACTTGTTCAAGATTGTGAAAACCTGCAGGAAATTCAATATGTCTTTGTTTTTGATAACTCAGGAAGTTAATGATGTTCTGAATAATGAAACTGGAAAGTCTGTTCTGGCTAATACAAGCTGCAAGTACTTGCTAAAACAAGATGCAAGTGTGATAGATGATTTATCAAAAGCAATGGGTTTGACAGATGGAGAAAGAGGAATTCTGTTGAGCAGTAAAGTTGGAGAAGGGATTATGATTATTGATAGTGAGCGTTTCCCAGTGAAGATAATTGCATCGCCCAGAGAAACTGAGCTAATAACAACAAATGCTGATGAACTGAATAGGAGGGAGAATGAGGGACAAGATCGATGTAAAAAACGCAGAAGCAAGAGCTAGAGACTTTGCAATGCACTTGCCAGCAACCAAGGAAGCGCGATTTCTATTAATGCAGAAAATTGCAATTGCAATTCAGGAAACTCACGGAAGTTTCTTTTTTGATCAGATTTATGATGTTCTGGAAAGAGTTTATGACAATTTGAATGAGAAAATGATTTTAACAGAAATGGAAGAGTGGGTGCAGAAAGATTCTAGAATTGAATTTGTTGGTGATGAGAATGGTTTTTATGTTTACAGAATCAGCTAAACATCCCGATCAACTAAAAAATCAGCCAGCTTCATAATCTCGTTCTTGGCATCAGAATCAGGAAGCACTGCCAGTTTTTCCTTAGCTTCTGCAACTAATTTGACTGCAGTATCCTTGGCAAACTGAATTGACTGAGTTTTTTCAAATAATTCTACTGCGCGCTGGATCATCTGCTCTGTTGTTGAATTTAGGTCTGTGTTCAGGATTTGCAGAAGCTCTGTTTTGTCAGAATCTTCCAGATTTTCAAGAGCATGGCAAACAATCAGTGTTTTCTTGCCTTTTTTGATATCAGATCCCTTGTCCTTTCCAGTATTATCAGAAGAAAAATCAATATAGTCATCCCAGATTTGGTAAGCTAGTCCGAGCTTTTTTCCAGCTTCGTCAATGCTGTTTCTGATTTCTTCACTTGCACTTGCAATTACTGCACCGAGCTTCAAGGAAGCGCCGATATAATTCCCAGTCTTCCGGGTTGACATTTTGTAATAATCTTCAATAGTAATTGCATCGCGATCCTCGTACATTATATCCAGAGCCTGCCCTTCACACATATCCATTACTCCGCGCGCGAAAACCTGAATAACTTCAGCATAATTATCACCTTTATAATTTCCAAGAGCTTCAATGCTTTTCGTAAACATTCCGTTTCCCATGTTTATTGTTGGTCCCTGGCCGTAAGTTTTCCACATTGTAGGCTTGCTCCTGCGCATTTCATCTTTGTCTATTATGTCATCGTGAACCAGGCTGAAGGATTGAACTAATTCTATTGCAACTGCTACTGGAATTGCTTTCTGGACATCTGCTCCGCAAGCTTCACAAGTGAGCATGCAGAAGACTGGGCGGATTCGCTTGCCTCCTGAAAATACTGTTTCTCGGATTGGATTGTAGAATTCTGGTAGGAAGTCGGTTGTCAGTACTTTTTCTAGTTCTGCTGTGAGGAGCTGTTTGCATTGGTCTATTGTTGTCATTTTAGCATTTGAAGTGCATATCAACTCTATGTAAATCGTTTTTTATTTGGGAAGGTTTAATTAGTTCTCGGCATGAACCAAGATCTACTATATACGCTCTTTTATTCTTGATTCTAAGGTTGGTCAAGGTTATTTCAACGATTCCATAACCTAGATTATGAATTTGCTTAACAGTTTCTAAAAGTGCTGCCTTACACTTTTTATTTGTTCTTACATCGTTTAGATCATCTGTTTTTTCAATATACTCTTTTTCAAGGAAACGTCCTACTTTAGGTATTTCAAAAGATCTAATTATGTGAGCAACCCCTTTCACTCCAGCTTCTTTACACTTTTCTAAAACTTCTATTTCCTGTTTAAGATGTAACAAACCAGAACTCCAATGTGCGTCTGCGAATTTCAGAATGAATTTTGTGTTTCCTCGTCTTACAAGATAAACATAACTACTAACGCCGTTTATTGCTTCTCCATAGACTTGAACATTAGGATTTCGCTTAAGATATTCTTTCAAGGTAGGATCTCTAACATTTCGATGCCATTTTGATCTTTTTTGATCTTTTGATCTTTTTCGCGATATTAGTTCTAACAAACCCATAAGAAAACCTACTCGTGCGGGGGTTAAATAATTTCCTAATCCACAGTCAAAGTCTTGCTCAAATTACGAGGAAAATCAGGATCAAGATCTAGGTTCTTGCTAGCGTAATAAGAAATCAATTGTGCTGGAATTGTTGCAAGTAGTGGGAACAAAATCTGGTTTGTTTTCGGAACTTTCACAAAAGAAGTTGCATATTTCTGCAGAACCTCATTATCTTCAGCAATTAACAGAACTTTCCCGTGCCTGCAAGCAACTTCATTAATATGACTGATCATTATATCCACATTTTCAGGAGCAGTGATAAACGCTACTGGATAATCTTTTTCAACTGCACTA
Organism: archaeon UBA543; assembly: GCA_002502135.1. GTDB lineage: Archaea > Undinarchaeota > Undinarchaeia > Undinarchaeales > UBA543 > UBA543. Next base: position 36,689 of record DAPM01000002.1, on the reverse strand, counting down.
AGCGGACCGTGCTTGAACTCAGAACTGAAAATTCCTTCGCAGTGCATGTAAGTGATTTCTTTTAGCTTAAGTGCTCCTTCTTTTGCAATTGGGTGGGTAATGCCATAACCCAGATAATACAATTCTTTCCATCCTTTGATGTGCTCTGCAATCTCCTTGCAGGATTCATCAGTTTCATCTATTGTTTTTTGAATTAATCCAGGCAGTTCTGCTAGCTCAGAAGTGTCTTTGTCAGCTTGACGGAATGCCATATACAGGAACATTATAGCCTGGTTCAGGAAAGTCTTAGTTGCAGGAACTGAAATTTCATAACCGCAAGCAATTGGCAAATAAACATCAGAAATATTCATTAAAGTTGAGCCAAGAACATTCAGCATTCCAAGAATCTTGCATCCTTTTTCTTTAGCATAATTCAGTGCATTCAGCACATCTTTTGTCTCGCCACTCTGGCTCACAAAAACAACTGCATCTTCAGAGGTGAGCGAGTTTCCGAACTCTTCTATAAACTGCTGAGGAAGCGATGGAATTGCCCTCTTGTTAGCGATTTTGTTAAAGTAATAGGACCCTAGCTGGCAGGCGTGGTAGCTGGTTCCGCAACCAACAAAATAAATTTCTCTTGCGCTTTTCAGTGCTGAAACAAACGGCTCCACGAATTTTGATTCGTTTAGCAAGTCGATTAAATCCCTTGCCCGATCAGACTGTTCATGAATTTCTTTTAGCATAAAGTGATCGTAACCGCCTTTCTGTGCAGACTCCATTGTTTCTTTATGAACCTTGGCTTTTCTTTCCACTTTCTCGCCAGTGTCAGCTCTGTAGAATTCTGCTTTTCCAGGCTCAAGAACAACAATATCACCATCCTGCATGCTGATTATTTCATTAGTGAGCGGAAGTATTGAAGGAATATCTGAAGAACAGTAAGCTTCATTTTCAGTAACTGCAACAACTAAACCAGAGCCTTTTTTTATTGCGTAAATCTTGTTTTCGACTTTGTTAAAGAAAATTAGTGCATAATCGCCTTTCAGTTCCTTGTATGCAAGTTGAATGCTTTCCAGCATGGTTTTGCCTGCGCGCATGTGCTTTGCAACAACATGGACGCAAATTTCGCCGTCATTAGTGCTCTGGATTGTATGACCCTCGTTTTCAAGAATCTCCTGAAGCTGAATTGAATTAACAATATTTCCGTTCTCAGCACCAACAATCTCCTGCTTGCAATCCATAAAAGGCTGTGCATTAACCTGTGCAGGAGCTCCAAAAGTGGCCCATCTGAGCTGGATAATACCGCGATTGCCCTTCATTTCAGAAAAATTAAGTTTTTCATTGACCTCCTCAACTTTTCCAATATCCTTTCTAAGATCAATAGAATTATCTGTGAAAACTGCTGCTCCAACAGAGTCGTAACCGCGATAAGCAAGCCGTTTTCCAGCCTCAGTCAGTATAGGGCCAAGTGGTTTTTCCTCTTTTGAAACAATCCCGAATATGCCGCACATAGTAAAACAGGTTCCAGAATTACATATATAACCTTTACTAAAATATTTATACTAGTATTGCAATCATTTTTTTAGTGGTTAACCATGCAAGTTGTTAAAAGAACAGGAAAAAACGTGCTTTCAGTGTCTGCAAAAGAGATAACAGGCAGTCAGTTGAAGAGTGTCAGCTCTGAACTGGCGCAGAAGGTGCTAAAAATTCTTTCAAAGCAGGAGAATTATCCAAAGGATATTGCAAAGCAGTTGAAAATGCACGAGCAGAAAGTGTATTACCATATCCGGAATCTGGAAAAAGCAGGGATTATCAAGGTGATTCGCGAGGAAACTCGGCAGGGCGCTACTGCGAAATACTATGCTTTATCAGATTCTGCATTTGTAATGAGGTATAAGGATTTCAAGGATGCTAAAAAGATTGCAGAAGATACTGTAGATCTTCAGCCTTTTGTTTCAAATGGCGAGCTTCACTCAAAAATTATTATTGGAAGTCCGTTCTCGCACGGTCCGGAGCGATCCCAGTCGCGGGATGGCTATTACGGAATTGATCTTGCGCTGTTTTTAGGGACTTTCCTGACACATTTACCAGAGTCTAAGGTGCTTTTGGATACAGAAGTTACACCAGAAGACCTGAAAGAGAATCTGATACTGCTCGGCGGACCTGTTGTTAATAAAGTTCTTGAAAAAGTGAACAGCAAACTGCCAATCAGATTTGTAAAAGACAAGAAATGGTATATTTACTCAAGATTTTCGAAAAAGAAATACACTGCAGGAGAGTGCGGAATGGTTCTGGAAACTGCAAATCCTTATGCCAAGGGAAAACGGCTTCTAATATTAGCAGGAATCCGATATTCCGGTACAAAATCTGCTGTACTTGCGCTAATAAAGAATTTTGACAAATTTCTGAAAGGAAACAAACATAATAAAAAAGAGAAAGCAAGTGTGATTGAAGGAGTTGATGCTGACTCTGACGGGATTATTGATTCAGTGGAGTTTCTGGAATAATGGAAATAATTGATGTTCATTCACATGTGAATTCTGAGCAATTTGACAAAGACAGGATAACTGTAGTGCAACACTCGCTTGATAACGGTTTAGTTGCGATTCTGGATTCTGGGGAGAATCTAAAAGAGAATGAGAAAGCGATTGAACTTGCATTAAAATTTCCAGTTCTTAAGCCGTGTGCAGGATTTAGTCCAAAGAATTTAAAGAAGACAGATGCAAAACTAATGCAGGATTATATTCGAGCTAATGCTGAAAAATTTATTGCAATTGGTGAAGTTGGTCTTGATTATTGGTGCGTAAAGGAAGAAGCTGACAGGAAAAAACAGAGGGAAATTTTTGAAAGTTTTATTGAGCTTGCAAAAGAGCTGGACAAACCGATTGTGGTTCATTCTCGTTCTGCTGGAAAATACGCAATAGATTTGCTGAAAAAACATGGAGCAACACGGGTTTGCATGCACGCATTTGACGGTTCTGCGCAAAATGCAATGATTGGAACTGAAGCAGGATTTTTCTTTTCAATACCGCCATCAATTGTGCGATCTGAGCAGAAACAGAAAATGGTGATGAAGCTTCCAATTGAAAATCTACTTTTGGAAAGTGATGCGCCTTCATTGGGACCGGATAAAGGGAAAAGAAACGAGCCAAAGAATATTCTAACTGCTTTAAAGGAAGTTGCAAGAATTAAAGAATTAACTAAAGCAGAAGTTGCTGAGCAGGCTAATGAAAATGCAAGAAAGCTGTTCAAACTATAACTGACATATGTCAGCAAGACTTATATAGCAAAAACTTCACGGTTTAAAGACAAATGAACCGCAGAAATCTGATGCTCATTATTGCGATAGTAGCCATACCGCTGGCCTTGTATGCAGGAACAGAATATATTCTTGCAGAACAACCTCCAGCACCTACTGCTTTTGCTTCTTTTGAATTAGTTGAAAGCAACTGGAACAGCTACGAGTATGGTTTTTTCGAGTCTAAGAGCGGAACCTGCAATTCTGACAAGTATGTTGATTCTCCAAGAATCAAGTCTTTTGAAAATAGCGAAGGTGTTGAAGAACTGGCTCAAGTGCTTGTAGAAGATGCTGAAGATGAGCTGGGGAAAGCATATCTGATTTTCAATTATGTTGCTCATAATATTGAGTATATTCCTTACACTAATACCTGGAGAAACCCTGCAGAAGTGCTAAAAACAATGGATGGAGACTGCACAGACATGTCGATTCTGATGGTTTCGCTTATGAAATCTGCTGGAATGGAGGCATATGTTGCATATGGCGGAGAGAGTGAGACTGAGGCCCAGCATGCATGGGTTGTTGCCAGTGTTGAAGGTGTATGGTTTGAACTTGATCCAACTTCTACTGATTTTTATTATGTTTACAAGTGCAAGAAGGATGTTGAGTGCGGTAATGAAAGATATTATAATTCTGTTCTAGGGCTGTTTGGGCCTGAAGTTGCATTGGAGTGTAATTAACCCAACACACTCTTTCTCCGCCTGGCCGCGGAGGATGGCCGAGGGCATTCGCTTCGCGAAGCCCTGATTTGAAATTAATGAAAAATATTACCTTTTTTCCAAAACTTTTTTACTCAAAATATCCATAACCTGCTTTCCATCAGCTTTCCCGCGAACTTCTTTCATAACTAATCCCATTAATGGCTGAATTGCCCTTTCGCCCTTTTCCTTAATCAATTTCTGGTTCTTTTTAACAATATCTGAAATAACTTTCTCCAAAGCTCCAGACTTAATAGTTCCAGCGCCTGCACCTTTCATAATTGATTCAAATTTAGCTTCAGGCTTCTTGAACCACTTCTCCAGAATCTTTGGAATTGCTTCTTTGCTGAACTTTCCATCAACCAGCGAACTGAACAGAGCCCGCAGATGATCTTCAGATAACTCAACTTCAGATTCAGTATCTTTTTGCGCGTTTTTCAGAGTTGCAGTAAGTGTTGTTGCAATCAGAGTTGGATCTGCTTTTGTTTTGATAAGCTCAATGAATAAATCATAGAAAGATGACCGGTAGATTGTTTCAGCAAGTTCGTGTGATAATTTGTATTTCTTTCCGATTTTCTCAATCTGCACCCAAGGTAATTCAGGTAATTTCTTTTTCAGCTCATTCAAATACTTGGTAGTTGCAGGAATAGAAGGCAAATCAGTTTCCGGATACATTCTTGCACCGCCAGCAAGAGGACGCATGTAAGTGGAAGTACCGTCCATTTGAGCTTTTCGAGTTTCCTCAGGCACTCCATCAATTGCCATGTTCGCTCTCTCAATTGCAGCATTAATACACTTTTCACAGCAATCCTTGTGCTCTGCAATCAAGATAAATGCATCTCGGTCAGTGCACTCCAGTTTTTTCTTCAGAGTTTCAACTTCTTCTTCTGTGATTCCGTAAGCAGGTAATTCGTCACTATGGAACAGCCCTTTTGCACCAAATGCTTTTGCATAATCAGACATTTCAGAACCAAGACGTCTGCCTGGCTGAAGCTCTTTGCCTAACAGCATTTTGAAATCTGGAAGTTTTGCAGCTAGAATAATATGCTTTTTCTCAATTGCACTTTTGATAACATTTGCTTTGCAGAGCTTGAAAAGTGGGGTGACATCTACTGGTTTTGCCTCGAATTTCTTTGCACATCGATCACGAAGTGCTTTCCGAATCTCTACTAAATTCACCTGGCGGAGCACTTCATTTTCCACATGTTTGGGAAGCATATTCAGTTCCTGCACACCTTTTAATTCAACTCTAGCACCTTCTTTTATTGAAATATTCAAGTCCTGTCGGATTGTACCAATTCCCCTTTTCACTTTCCGGGTTGCTCGCAGAATATCTCCAAGTGCTCTGGCAACTTTTCTGGCTTCATCAGGAGTTCTAATACACGGATCTGTAGCCATTTCTATAAGAGGGATTCCGAGCCTGTCGAGATTGTAGACAATATTTCCTTCTTCCTCGCCGATTTTTCGAGCAGCATCCTCTTCAATAGAAACTGATGGAACCTTAACTATCAAACCATCAACATCCAGCTCGCCATCAATTGCCACAAGCGCTGTTCTCTGGAATCCGGAAACATTTGAGCCGTCAATAACAGTTTTGCGCATTACAAACGCTTCATCGAAAATATGACAATTGAGCAAAAGCGAGACCAAGTGCACTGTTTCCATTGCTTCAGAATTAATCGGATAAGGAGGCTGTTCATCAGCTTCTACAAGACAATTGCAGTCAGACCAGCCGTGGTAGACATAAGAATGGCCTCGGAGATATGCCTGCAAAGCTGCAGGATCAATTACTCCAGTTTCTCCAGCTACTGGGCGAAGACTTCTTTTGATTTTGAAATTCGGCTCGCCTTCTTTAAGCATAGAAGGGCATTTACAGAAAAGCTTGTCAGTATCAAGTTGCTGGTGTATTTCCAGTCCTGCCTTGAGCCCTAGTTTGCGATAGTCCATTTTAATTCAAAAAAGCTTTAGGGTTGATTTTCTCACTCATTTCCCCTGCAATATTCTCAAGCATCTTGGTTTTGGCATTCCAGTTCTTGTGCCCTAGAACCCAACCAAGCTTCACATACGCTGTTTCAGGAAGCATGTCTTTCAAAAATACTGCTCCTGCATCCTCCATTAGCCTGCCTGCTGCATAAACATAAGGATCTGTTGTTCCGTAGAGTGTTTGGGTTGTTATTCCAACAAATATTCCTTTGGCAACTGCTTTTTTAAGGCCTGGAAGCCAGGAAGTCTTTTTGTCAAGAGGCTGGGTTGAAATGTGCCCGAATCCTGTTGCTGCAATTATAAGTCCCTTGTAACCTTTGTTGATATAGAAATCCAGAATATCTGGACTTGCGCCTGGGTAATAAGTCACCAGACCGACTTTTTCTTCGAATTTTGTGTCTGCCTGAACCTTTCCAGATGCTCTGGAATTGTGGTCAGTGTTCTCGATTATGAGATTGCCGTCCGGGAACACTTTTGCAAGCGGTGAATCATTTATTGGTCTGAAAGCATCCCTTCTTGAACTGTGCATTTTCCTGACTTTTGTGCCTCTGCTTGCAATACAGTAATCATCATCACTTGTTCCATGCATTACAATTGAAACTTCTGCAATATCTGAAAGACAGTAATGAGCTGCGCATAGCAGGTTTTGAGGGCCATCAAATGAGCCTCGGTCTGTTGATCGCTGAGCTCCAACAACTGCAACTGGCTTGTTCAGGTTCTGGAGCATGAATGACATTGCAGCTGAAGTGTAGTGTAATATGTCGGTTCCGTGCGTCAGGATTACTCCCTGAGCTCCTGAATTCAGTTCTTTTGCAATTTCTTCAGCAAGTTTGCCCCATTCCTTGGCAGTCAGGTCCTCGCTTAAAAGCTGGAACGGACTGGACATGTTCTTGATGCTTACATAATCAGCAAGTTCCGGCACTTTTCCAAGCAAATCCTCTGCTGTTTCAGCTGGAAAAACCCCGCCTGTTTTGTAATCAACTTCAGAAGTGATTGTTCCGCCAGTTGAGATAATAGAAATAGGTGGTTTGGTTTTGTCAAATTCTGTGGTCTGCTTCTTCGGCCTTTCCCCTGCTTTTTCAACAACTTCTGAAGAAACAATGCTCTCTTTTGGAATTCCGATATTGTAGCCATTATTCAGTTTCAGAACAAGATGAGTGTCCTCTGCAAGGCCAGGGCGTGGTATTAAGATTCCAGAATACTCACGCTTTTTAGTATTTACTCTAATACGGTCTCCGGTATTCATAACACGTGTAACACACAATCACTTATAAGTTTTACAATACTCCAGTAACTATCAACAGAAAGATGACAAACCCGATTATAACCATAATACTGATTATAATTGGCGCAAAAGTCATTACTAGGAAGAATTTCTCCCGCTTTTTCGGGTCTTTCAGGATTTTTCGGAGGAATTTGCTAGTCATAACAACAGTTTCAGGATGAAATAGCGTCGAGTGGTTGACGATACTGAATGACACGTCCTTTTATAAATGCAATTCGGCAAACACTCTCATTCATGAACTTCAATGCAAATGCAAGACCCATTGGCCTCTTACTCTCTGCATCTTTTAGAAGATGATTTGCATAAGCACCGCCATTCCTTTTTAAGAAACCTTTCTGCCACTCAATAATCTCCTGATGCTTCTTATTAATATCAAGAATTGTCTTTTCTTTTTCAAGAACTTTTTCCAATAGTTTCAATGCCTGTTTTGATGTTGTTTTTTGTGTATCAATCTTTTTTACTTCTTCTTTAATTTCATTATAAACCTTCTTGATATCCTTAAGATCTAATCTAAAATTTATGCTAATAGCATATTCTGAAGACTGGAAAGTACCCTTTTTTTCATTATATAAATCCTCATAATGTTCTAATATTTTCTCAAAACGCGCATCAACATCAGGAGTAAGCATATCATTTATTTCTTCCTCTTTTCTGTCGAATAGCTCTTGGATTTTCATTCTACACTCCTTTCCTCAACTGGCATCAGCATAACATATCCAAGGAACTCTCCAGATTTAACAGTGCCGTCAAGTATTGCTGTGAATCGAGCATAACCAATACTCCGGTCCATATCCATTGGCTTTGGATCTGCCTCACTTACTCCAGAAACATTTCCGTACTTGTTCATTCTGTAAAGAGAAGTCAGCACAAAATGATTAGCAGGAACCTGAACCCGCTTGACCTTGATAGAATGGCACCTGCCTTTCACAACATCATGGTCTTCCTCAGCAACAAGATGCTCAAGCTTCCAGTTTGACTGTTTCAGCCCGACTGAAAGCTGTTTTTCTTTGAATTGATTCCAAACATTTTCAATTGTTGTCATTTAAAGATGCCTCCTTCTTTTTAGCTAATTTTGATTTGATTTTCTTTAATCGTGAAAAATCCTCACGTTCCATTTCATCCAAACGCATTCTAATGAACTTTGCAGTATTCCTCATACGCGGAATAACAATATACTCCAATGCATTCACACGCCTCTTGGTTTTCTCAACTTCTGTTGCAAGCATCTGAATGGTTTTCTCAACTTCAGCCATCTGAACAACTAGATTAAGAGCGGTGTCAAACTTGCTAGAAGCTTCATCAAGAGAAGCAGAAGTTGTAATCGGACTGTATCCCCTGTTTCCAAGGTTTCGTTCATCCTCTTCTAGAGCAATTTCAGGCACTTTAATTCCAATAATATTCTTTGTCTGGAATTTTGCATTTGCAATTTCACGCACTGCCATTGAAGCGCTCTTTACTTCAAGAGCTCCCATTATTGCCTTGGATTTTACCAGATCATTATATGCCTGCTTGAAATGCTTTTCAACATCAGTTCGGAGATTAGAGCCCTGCTTAATAATTTCAAGGAACTTCATAATAAGCGCGTCCCGTTTCTCCTTTAGGAGCTTGTATCCTTTGTCAGCTAGCTTGATCTTCTTGTTTAGCTTGATTAGCTCCATTCTTGTCGGGTTTATTCCCGAAATGATGTCAGTCATTTTTATTTTTCCTGTTGGTTAGGGGGCTAGGCAGGTAGGGGACTAGGGAGCTAGGTTTTGTTCCTAGTCCCCTTGCCCCCTAGCACCTTAGCCCCTTTAGTCTGATTTCAAATACTTCTCAATATGCGGTTGTTTCAATCTCTTCAGTTCTTCTTTTGGAAGAATGTTGAACATTTCCCAGCAAATTCCAAGAGTGGTTTCAATGCTTCGGTCTTCATCTCTACCCTGAGTTACTAATTTCTTTTCAAACTCCTGAGAGAATCTGAGGAACGCCTTGTCACGCTCTGACAATGCTTCTTCACCAATAACAGCAACCAAATCCTGCAAACTTCGGCCTTCTGCATATCCTGCATACGCCTGGTTTGATACGCCAGAGTGGTCGTCCCTAGTCTTGTCTTCGCCAATACCCTTGTTCATCAAACGGGATAAGCAAGGTAGAACATCGACTGGAGGGAACACTCCTTTCTTGTGCAGATCTCTTGAAAGCACAATCTGACCTTCTGTAATATATCCAGTCAAATCAGGAATAGGGTGTGTTATGTCATCCTGAGGCATGGAAAGAATTGGAAGCTGGGTAATAGAACCCTTCTTGCCTTCAATTTTTCCAGCTCTCTCATACAAAGAAGCCAAATCAGTGTACATGTATCCAGGATAACCACGTCTTCCAGGAACCTCTTCTCGAGCTGCTGAAATTTCTCTCAGAGCTTCGCAGTAGTTGGTCATGTCAGTCATGATAACCAGAACATGCATTCCTTTTTCAAATGCAAGGTATTCTGCTGCAGTCAAAGCTGCTCTTGGCGTAATAATGCGCTCAATTGTTGGATCATTTGCCAGATTGACAAACATCAGAACTTTCTCAAGTGCTCCGGACTTCTCAAAATCTTCCTTAAAGAACTGAGCCTCCTCGAAAGTAATTCCCATTGCAGCGAAAATAACAGCAAAAGGCTCTTTAGAACCGAGAACCTTAGCCTGTCTTGCAATCTGAGCAGCAAGTTCATTGTGCGGAAGACCAGATCCTGAGAAAATCGGAAGCTTCTGTCCCCTGACAAGTGTGTTCATTCCGTCAATTGTGGAAACACCTGTCTGGATGAAATCCTCTGGGTACTCTCGAGCTGTTGGGTTGATGGGAGCTCCATTAATATCTATGAACTTCTCAGCAACAATCTTTGGACCACCATCAAGAGGTTCTCCACGGGAGTTGAAAACACGACCGAGCATATTCTTAGACACTGGAAGCATAACACCTTTTCCAGTGAATCTGGTGCTGGTCTTGTCTGTATCAATACCCCGAGTTCCTTCGAAAACCTGCACAACAGCAGTTTTTCCAGCAACTTCCAAAACCTGCCCAAATCTCTTTTCCTTTTCAGGAGTTTTGATTTCAACAAGCTCATTGTAAGTAGCGCCTTCAACACCATCAACAATGATCAGCGGACCGCTGACTTCTTTTACTGTGGAGTATTCCTTAATTTTTTCACTCATTGTTACTACCTCCCTTTACAATCTTCTCACGCTGCATCAGTTTCTTTATACCATCCTCAAACTTGGTTTTAATATCCTGAATCTTGCCTCGAACTTTTCCTTCTTCAAGATATTTCAAGCCTGCAATGTCTTCGACAACCGGAATTGCGGAGATATCGCTAGTTGCAATATCAGCATCAACAGCTTTCTGAGCTTCATGATACTTCCACAAAATAGTGTCCAGGAGCTTGAACTGCTTCTCTGGAGAAGTGTAAGTATCCACATCGTCGAAAGCATTCTGCTGTAGGAAATCCTCTCTAAGCGAACGAGCTGTTTCCATAAGCAATTTATCCTTTTCAGGAAGTGCATCTGGACCAACAAGCCTGACAATTTCCTGCAACTCAGCTTCTCTTTGGAGAATATTCATTGCTTCTTTCTTTGCTTCAAACCAGTTTCCAACTTCCTTTTTCCACCAGCCAGCTACATTCTCGTCATAAAGCGAGTAGGATGTAAGCCAATTGATACTTGGGAAGTGGCGTCTGTTAGCCAAATCAGCATCCAATGCCCAGAAAACCTTGCAGATACGCAAAGTGTTCTGTGTTACAGGCTCTGAAAAGTCGCCCCCAGGAGGACTTACAGCTCCAATAACAGAAACTGAACCCATTTTCTTTGTGTCAGTGCCTACTGTCTGCACAGATCCTGCGCGCTCGTAGAATTGAGCAATTCTAGGAGCCAAATATGCAGGGTATCCTTCCTCACCAGGCATCTCTTCCAAACGGGAACTGATTTCACGCATAGCTTCTGCCCATCTGGATGTTGAATCTGCCATAAGCGCAACTGCATATCCCATGTCTCTGTAGTATTCTGCAATTGTGATTCCTGTATAAACAGAAGCTTCACGTGCAGCCACAGGCATGTTTGAAGTATTTGCAATCAAAATTGTTCTCTCAAGCAGTGCTTTTCCTGTTCTTGGATCTTTCAAGTGTGGGAATTCTTTCAGCACATCAGTCATTTCATTTCCACGCTCTCCGCATCCAATGTAAACAACAATGTCAGCATCAGACCATTTTGCAAGCTGCTGCTGCATGACTGTTTTTCCTGCCCCGAATGGACCTGGAATTGAGCTTGCTCCACCTTTTGCAACAGGGAAGAAAGTATCCACAATTCTCTGTCCTGTAATAAGCGGAGTTGTTGGCTTGAATTTGTCAGCATATGGTCTTGGAATTCGGACAGGCCATTTCTGAGCCATCTGAACAGGTTTTCCGTCAATTTCAGCAATATTGTCGTGAACAGTGTATTTTCCTGCTGCTACAATCTTGGTGATTTCACCTTCCATTTTTGGAGGAACCATAATTCGGTTCTCCACAACTTCAGACTCCTTGACAGTTCCGAGAATATCCCCGCCTTTAACCTTAGCGCCTTTTTTCACAACAGGTTTGAATTCCCACTGCTTTTTGGCATCAAGTGTTGGCTCGTCAATACCTCGTGTAATGTATGAACCTGCTTTTTTCATAATGTTCTCAAGCGGCCTTGCAATACCGTCGTAGGTAGTGCCGATAAGGCCTGGCCCGAGCTCGACAGAGAGTGGAAGTCCAGTATTAACAACTGGATGTCCTGGCCCTATGCCTGCAGTTTCTTCATACACCTGCACTGTAGCCTTGTCTTGGTTGAGCTGGATAACTTCACCGAGAAGTCCCTCTTCTCCAACTTTGACAACATCGTACATCTTGGAACCTTTCATTCCGTCTGCCACGATAACTGGTCCTGCTATTCTAACAATTTTTCCTTTTATCACTTTGCTTCACCTTCCTTCGAAGTAATATCAATTCCAACAGCCCTGCGAATCAAGTCCTTGATGTTCTGCTTCGCATGTCCTGTGGAACCGCTTTTATCCGGAACTTCAATCACAACCGGATGCGGTTTGCTTCTTAGCTTTTGAATCTCTGCACTTGCGTAGCTTGCATGGTTTTCAGAGATTATAATTAAATCAAATTCTTTTTGAAGAGCTTCTTCTAGCACTCTCTTGGTGTCATCCATTTTCTCTACTGGATATTCTGCAGTAACTCCTGCCAATCTGAATCCAAGAGTCATGTCCTTGTCTCCGATTACGCAGATATTCATACAGCACCTCCTGTTTCAATGTCAATGCCTTCTGTGCTGAAGCTTGAGTGCACTCGAATCTTTCTTGCGTCAGCTTCTTTGCCAACTAGCATATTCAAGGCAGGTCCGATTCCGAGTCCGTATTTGACTGATATCTGTTTTGCAGATTTTTCATAATACTCGTCAAGCTTCTTTTCAATCTGGTAAAGAGAACCAGTGTCTTTGAAAGTGGTAACAACATCTGAAACTGCTTCTGCGTAAGGTGTTCCTTCAAGCTGAGACAGAATATCTTCGACTGCATCTGCTTTGGCAAGAGACTTTATTTTGTCCCCTTTCAAATTGTAGGATGCATTTATCAGGAAATCATCAATATTGTCGACTTTACTGTTTGCTCCCCGGATTCTTAGAAGGGTTTTGAGGTTAGTGATATCGATTTTAGTCCCAAGTAGGATCCCAACAGACACCATGTTTGACTCTTTTGAAAGCGCAATTTTCTTGTGTGCATTCTCGTAAACATATTTGTCAAGCGCGATTTCAAGTGGCAGAAGACTGTTGGTTTCCTCTACTTTAGGCATTGAAACAGATACCACTTTTCCGTACTCTGTACTTTCAAGTTCGGAAACTGCTTCATCAAGAGTTTTTGATTCTACAAGAGCCTTGAGAATGTGCGGTTTCATTGTACCAATTGGAGTTACAAGTTCAGTTCGCTTTTCAGCTGGGAACTCATCATTCTTAAGTGATCGGAACACCATCTTGATATTGCGGACGTCATAAACTTTGAGCAAATCCCTCATTACGCCTGTAACTTCTTTAGGAACTGTTTTCACAAGTTTGTTGTAAATATCTGCAGTATGCTGGTTAAGTGCCCGTTCCAATCCTTCTTCAGAAGAAGGATCAGCTTCTTTGTTAATGTAAGTACCATAATCTGTTTCTTCAAGAGAGCTGATGCAATCAAGTCTTGTCTTAGCGTTTTTCAGGTCTTCGAGTTTTGGTTTCTTGAGCAAACCAGCTTCCAAAGCCCTGATTTTTGCATTTGTGTACATGTAAGGAGCAAGATCAACAATATTCATTATCACTGGAATTATCAGAACGACAAATCCTGCCACAGCTGAAGCGACTACAATTGCCACGACTGGTGCGCTCATAACGAGCGTTTCAAGTGATAGGTTCATGTTTTACTCTTAAACAATATTTTTGCAACTTTTCCGCGGATTTTGTCTGCATCCCGTTCAAGTATGCGCCCAATACTATTATCAATTCTGAGATCTCCTGCAGTGTTTTCAATAATAACACCACCAAGCAAGTCCTTGTTCTTTTCAGCTTTTACACCAAGCTCTTTGGCGATTTCTTTTCCAGCGCCAAGATTGTCCTCATTAAAATACAAGACACTTTCTTTACCAATAGCTTCAATGCCTTCTTTTGCAAGAAGTTTTAGGGCTTTCTTGTATCGGCCAGTGGTGTCCTTGCTCATTTTTTTGAGTTGGGTTTCAGCTTTGGATACTGCATCATTTATCATTGCATCAGTGCTTTGCAGGCGAAGGTTGTGTGACTCAAGGTTTGCAGAGGAAAGGATTCGCTGTTCTTCACGCTCAGCGTTTTTCTTGCCGTTTTCCTGGATCACTTTCTTTTCAGCATTGGTTTTCTGTTGTTCAATGCCTTTCAGCTCTGCAGCCTTTTCTTTAGCCTCGCTGATAATGCCATTAGCTTCTGTAATAGCATCGTTCATTATTTTTTTGTTTATTTTAGATACTCCTTCCATTTTAATCACCCGAACATTCCAACTCCAAGCATTATGAGGATAGCAACCAACAGTCCGAAGATTGCGTATGTCTCAGGAATAACTGAGAGCACAAGGCCCTTTCCAGTTGATTCACTGTTCTTTGCAGTTGCTCCAATTGCTCCACCAGACACGATTCCCTGTCCAATAGCTGAAAGTCCTGCAAATCCTACTGCGCATCCTGCAGCTATTGAAGCTATTCCAACAACACTGTCAAGTGCTCCTGCTTTTGCAGCTCCAATCAGACCTACAGATGCAAGTATGAGGATTCCGACAATAAAGCCGTATAGAGCCTGAGTTTCCGGCAGAACCGAGAACACCATGCTCTTTCCAAAGAGCTCACTCTTTTCAGATACTGCTCCAACACCAGCTCCTGCTGCTATTCCCTGTCCAATAGCTGAAAGTCCTGCAACGCCGACAGCGATTCCTGCTCCGATTCCGGCAAGACCAACTGTTTCTGAAATTCCTTGTCCACCAGTGGTTGACCCAAGGATTCCTGCACCAAGCAGTATTAGAATTGCAATAAGCATTCCGTAAATAGCCTGAGTTTCTGGAAGCACAGAGAAAACCATTCCCTTGCCCATCATCTTGTCATCTTCTGCAACAGTGGAAACTGCAGCTCCTGCAGCAATTCCTTGTCCAATAGCTGAAAGTCCAGCAACGCCGACAGCGATTCCTGCTCCAACTGCAGCTATTCCTGCACCCATTTTCAAACCGCCAACAATACTACCGCCAATCATTCCAACAGATACTAGAATTAAGATTGCGACAATGAATCCATACAAAGCCTGGGTTTCTGGAAGAACTGAGAACACCATTCCTTTTCCAAACATTTCTTCTTTCTCAGAAACAGCTCCGATTGCTGCGCTTGCGGCAATTCCCTGCCCAAGACCAGACAATCCTGCTACACCAACTGCGATTCCAGCACCAAGTGCTGCGATTCCAATTGGAAGAGGAAGGGTACCGTTTGTGGTTCCGATTATGCCTGCTCCAAGAAGAATAAGAACTGCGATAAGCATTCCGTAAATAGCCTGGGTTTCTGGAAGAACGGAAAACACCATTCCCTTGCCCATCATCTTGTCATTTTCAGCAACTGCGCCAATTGCAGAACCAGATGCGATTCCCTGTCCAATAGCTGATAGTCCAGCGAATCCGACTGCGATTCCTGCACCAACACAAGCAATTGCAGTACCAACAGAAATATTCACCACTGCTGTACCTACAATCCCTGTACCCATAAGTATGAGAATTGCGATCAGGAAACCATAAATTCCCTGAGTCTGCGGAAGAGCCTGAAAAATAAGTGCTGTTGAGAATTTTTCAGGATCCTCTGCTATAGCACCTGCTCCTGCAGCTCCTGCAATACCGGCACCAATACCGCTTGCAAGACCTGCGACACCGACTGCGATGCCAGCTCCCACTGCTGCAAGTGCTACTTCAACACCTGCCATTTTAGTTCTCCTCCCAACAGTTTTTCCTTATTAGTTTCTGATTTGTTTTCATTTTAATTCCTCGAGTATAGTATAATCACGCTTTACAGAGAAAGGCGTGTATTTCCTGCCGCCACCTGTATAGAATTTGCTGAAGAACTCCACATACTGGAGCCTGAGTGCATGCACAAAAGCGCCAAGTGCGTTCATTGCAAAACTAAACACATGACCGACAAGGAAGATGAGTGCTGCCAAAACAATTCCGAGTATTGGGATTCCGATAACCATTCCTGCAAGCAGGTTCATGGTCATTGCAATTCCACCAGTTGCTAGGCAGAGCGCGAGCAAACGGCTGAAAGACATTACATCCCCGAAAAAGCCTGTGACATCGAATAAGCCGATTACTCCATTGAATTTAACAAGTATTGCCAGAGATATTCCAGCAAATGCATAAGCAACATATTTCAACCAGATTGGAAGTCCTGCGATTCCCAGCATTGGAGCAAGAAGAATGAATGCTGCAATCTGCAAGAAGAACCAGATAAACTGGCTGTGGAGTGCTTCAAGTTTCTGGTTGCGTTTGAAATTATTAACTGCACCAAGGATCAGACCAAGGTTCAGGTGTGCGATTCCCACAAAGAGTGAGAGTTTGAGAATTACAAGAGGATTTGTAAGAGGATCAACCCAAGGAGCTATTTGAGCTGGCGAAACGCCCCAGATGTATTTCGGCAAATCACCAAGATAACTGCCAGTAAGAACTCCGAAGAACATTGTGGAAAGACCGACTGCAGTTACGATTACTCCGAACTGCTTGAAATTTTCATTGTGTTTTCCAAGTTTTAGAAGTAGGAATAAACCGCCAATGAACAGAAGGAGACCATAAACAAAATCAGTTAGCATGAGCCCTGCATACAAAATAAGCAGAGGTGTGAGAATTGTAGTAGGATCGATTTCATTGTACTTTGGAACAGAGTACATTTCAGTAAGCATTTCAAACGGCTTTGCAATCCATTTGTTCTTTAGCTTAACAGGAACATCGTCACTGCCTTCAGGATCCTCAATTTTGATGTGACAGCAGTTGTGGGATGTAGTTTCAATGGATTTTAGAACAGATTCAGTTTTCTTTTTAGGAACCCAGCCATGCATTATGAATGTCTTTTTTGTTCCTGCAATTTTGTTAAGGGCATCCATGCGCTCTTTTTCAATAACAAGTTGCTCTCTGATAATGTCAAGTTTCTTGTTCCATTTTTCATGGAGCTTTCTGAGCTGTTCCTTTTTAGAATTAGAGTCTTTTTCCAGCTCTTTGACTCTTGTATCAATATTTTTAACATCAGTTTCCAGTTTTGGAACTTCAAATTCATCAAAACCGAATGTCCTTAGAATAAGCTCTATGGATTCAGCTTCCTGTTTGAGAACTGTTATTGCAACAATACTGTTCTCAGCATCCAGTTTTTCAGCAAGAATGTTTGCAGTTTCGCTGGTTTTTCGAACTTCCTGTACAAGTTCTGAACGCTTTTCATTTACAATTCGGCCTGCAAAAGTGTGAACACGAGAAGATTGTCCAACATGCTTGTAATCAACACTGATTTTCTCGAGCATGTCCTTTATTTGATTAAGATTTGTGAGCTGGAAGATTTCGGTTTCAATAGATTCCATTTGGGAGCTAAGAGCTCCAACTTGAATATCAAGCTCTTTGACAACACGGGTTGCTTCTTTCAAAAATTCAGCAGGGTGTTCGTCATTAACCTTTTCTTTTTTTGTCTCAGCACTGATGCTTGAAAGAAGCCCTTCTTTCTTTACCTGAGTGTGTTTTAGGATATCGATTATGCGATCAAGTTTGATTAAAAGTGGTATAACTTCGCGGTTTTCAGTTGTTTGTTCAACTCCTCCGAGAAAAGTCTTCCATTCTGGTTGTTCCAGGAATTCTCCTGCATCTTCCAATTGAATTACACCAGAATTATGGAGAGCTCTAACAACATTGTCCCTGTATTTGTTCAGGGCAATGAACTTGAGCTTCTGCATTCTGGCTGGCCTAAACATTTGTATTTAATCCTCAGTAATTATGTGGTCAACAACTGCGCCAACTGCATTGTCCATGTGCTTTGAGCATATTTTTTCGTGATGTTCAATCTCAGTTTTAGCTTTTTGAAGTATCTGGGACGCTTGTTTGCTTGCGCTGTCTCGTGTTTTAGCAATTAGAGTGTCAGCTTCCTGTTGTGTATTTTTTAAAATATTTTCGCGATCCATAGAACTGTCTTGCTGTGCCTTTTGAAGAATCTTTTCAGATTCTTTATGGGCTTTTTCCACAAGACTGTCAGCCTTGTGTTCTGCTTCTTTTATTTGAACAAGTGCTTGTTTTGGCATTTGATTCTCCTATTGGGTAATGTCAAAGCTTGCACAGTAACCTACTGCGAGGCCTGTGCATTGTTTTGGCATTTGATTCTCCTATTGGGTAATGTCAAAGCTTGCACAGTAACCTACTGCGAGGCCTGTGTATTGTTTTGGCATTTTCTCTACCTAGTATCCAATCTCTAGTGATTGGAATGTGCGCTCGCTCTCTCAAGTTTTATTCATGAAAGAACATCTCCCTCGGGCGCTGATTATTTTATGCGTAGTAGACATATATAAATGTAGTTGTTATGTGTTCTTTTCGAATAAAAAACTTGTTATTCAAAACTTATATTAATACAAAGATTCAGAAAAATATCAGTGTTTGGAAGTGGGAAAAATACCCTACGTTCCAAAAACATTTAAAGACCAAATAGGAGGGATTAGGAGAGGAGAAAACATAATAATTGGCTAGTAGCTGGTCGCTAGTGGCTAGTACCTTTTGTTGCGAAAAGAGGTACAAGCTAAAAGCCACGAGCTAAAAGCCGAACAAATTTGACAAATAAAATGGCAAGCTATGTAGTTACAGGCGGCGCAGGATTCATTGGCTCCCACATAGTGGAAGAGCTTGTGAAGCGCGGTCAAGATGTTAAAGTAATAGATGATTTGAGCACCGGCAATCGCTCAAACATTAAACATATTCTGGACAAAATCACACTTGTAAAGGGAAGTATTATGAGTTACTCCCTACTCAAGAAAGAGTTTGAAGGCCACGATTATGTTCTTCATCAAGCTGCAGATGTTTCAGTGCAGAACTCAATGCAGAACCCAGCTGGAACAACCAAGACAAATGTGCTTGGAACTCTTAAGGTGCTGAAAGCAGCAAAAGATGCTCGTGTAAAAAGAGTGGTTTTAGCGTCTTCATGTGCTGTTTATGGAGAGCATCCAACAGCAGTAAATGAGACCACTATGCTAAAACCGCTTTCACCATATGCAGTTTCAAAACTTTCTGCAGAAAGTTTCGCAAAACTTTACAATGATATTTACGGTCTTGAAACAGTTTCACTGCGATATTTCAATGTGTTCGGACCTAGACAGGATCCAAAATCACAGTATGCTGCAGTTATTCCGAAATTCATCAAGATAATGAAAGGAAGGAGAAAACCGGAAATTTACGGAGATGGATTCCAATCTCGCGATTTCGTGTATGTTTCAAATGTTGTTGATGCATGTTTGCTTGCCTGCAATAGTGTGGGTGTAGCTGGAAAAGTTTACAATATTGGAACAGGTATTGGAACTGACCTTAATACTCTTGTAAAGCACTTGAACAAGATTTTGGAAAAGAATATTCAACCTACATATTCAGAACCAAGAACAGGAGACATAATGAACTCCAAGGCAAATATCGGAGTTGCCAAGAATGAGCTTGGATATTTCCCTAAAGTTGATCTTGTTGCTGGGCTGAAGAAAACAATTGAATCACTGAAATGAGTAAAGTTTGTATTATTGGATTAGGGTATGTTGGCTTGCCACTGGCAAGACTGTGCAAGCAAAGAGAGCAGGATGTTTCTGGTTTTGATATTGATTCTGAAAAAGTTGGAAAACTTTCAGAAGTAAATGCTTCAGCTGATTCTGCAGTAATAAAAGATGCAGAAATTGTGATTGTTTGTGTGCCAACTCCAGTTAATGAAGATAAAACTCCGAATTTGAGTGCACTAAAAGCAGCTGTAGGAGATGTTTCAAAAAATCTGCAGAAGGGTCAGATTGTGATAATTGAATCCACTATTTTCCCAGGAACTACTGAAGAAATTGTAAAACCGATTTTGGAAGAAAGTGGACTGAAAGCTGGTACAGATTTCTGTCTTGCGCACTGCCCAGAGCGGATTGATCCTGGAAACAAGGAATGGACGATTGAGAATATTCCTAGGGTACTTGGCGGTTTTACAAAAGAATGCGCTGGAAAAGCTGGAGAGTTTTACAAGTCAATATTGGATGCAGATGTAACTGTTTTGAGCTCTTTAAAATCTGCAGAAGCTGTGAAAGTTGTTGAAAACACTTTTAGGGATATTAATATTGCTTATGTGAATGAACTTGCAAAATCGTTTGACAGAACAGGAATTGATTTAATCGAAGTGATAAAAGGAGCAAGCACAAAACCATTTGCATTTATGCCACATTATCCAGGTTGTGGAGTTGGAGGTCACTGTATTCCAGTTGATCCATATTATTTGATAGATAAAGCTGAACAAAGCGGATTCAAGCACACTTTCTTGAAAATGGCTCGTGACATAAATAGGAGCATGCCGGGTTATACTGTTGAATTGCTAAAGGAATTGAATGGCGAATTAAAGGATGCTAAAGTTGGAATTCTAGGAATTTCGTATAAGGGAAATGTTGATGATGTTCGAGGAAGTCCTGGTTTGAAAATGCTAGGTATTTTGAAAGAGCAGGGCGCTAATGTTGAGATTTTTGATCCGCATGTTTTGGAAAAGAGTAGTGTGAAAAGTGTTGAGGAACTGTTGGAGAAAAGTGATTATGTTATTCTTGCTACTGCGCATGATGAGTTTTTGAATTTGGGTGCAGATGATTTGAAGAAAGCTGAGATTAAAGCTGTTGTTGATGGCCGGAATTGTCTGGATAAAGATGCGATTGTTAAAGCTGGTTTGAAGTATAAAGGGATTGGACGTTAATTTTTCTTAACAATATTTCTAATAAGGGTAACTCCGCTTCCTGTTTTTGAAACACTAAATGCTGCGAAAAAGACTAACAAATTTACTAGTCCCACGAGCCAGTATGAGCCAACTACAATGAATTCAGCGCTTTCTGCACCCAGAATAGCTAATTCTGCGCATTGGAAAATAAGTGAATCGATTAAAGGCATGAAAATAACCATTCCAAAGAACATCAGAAGCGCCTGGCCGAGCTGTTTGAGAGAACTTGAAGATGTCAGAAACAGCAGAGCAAGTGAAAATGGAAGTGTTACTGCTCCGAGAACCAGCAGGATTCGCTGTATTGAGATTGTGAGCATTGCAAAAAGAGTTCCGAGATTGTAAGTTCCGATTAGAGTTTCGCTTGAGAGGATGCTGAGCAGAGTGCTGGAAAAGTTAGAGAGATTAGTAATTGCAAAAGATTCACCTAATAGATATTTTGATGCAAGTGATGAAAGTTTTACAAGAGTTGAATATGCAAGATAGGCAAGGGGGATTGAAAACAGGAAAATTACAAATCCAGATAATGCTTCTTTCAAGTGTGAGCGTTTTTCTGGAGAACTGAAGCCAGATGTTAATAATTTTAATGCAAAAAAGCTTAGGAGCGGAACTAGGATCGTCAGGACAAGTGCAATTGATAATTTGTACAAACCAAAAACACTAGAAACCATTAAGACCACCCAAAAATCGAAGCTGTTTTATCAGAAACTAGTTCTTTTGAAATAACTACTGTTGACTGGAATGCTGACTCAATGTTGTTTTTTCTTTCCTCTTCTGCTAAGCGTTCAGGTGCTTGTTTTGCAAGTTTTGCGTCAATTACATTTGAAATGCAGTTGTGCAGGGTGGAGAGGTAGTCCCAGAGTCCGCCTGCTGAGATTGCAAAACAGGAAATAACCTTGCCACTGTCACTAACGGTTAGAACTGACAAGTCGATTCCAAGACCAAGCCAACCAACAAGTTTGGAAACAGTAGGAGAATCAATAACTTCTGTTAAAGGAGTGTCAGCAATTTCTCTTGTGCGTTTTATGATTTCATTAGCATCGCCGCTAAAACTTGAAAGATTAATTGGTACTAACTCTTTGATTTTAACATCTTCAAGCTCATCTAACTCAGAAAAATCAGGGGCATCAATTCCTTTTTCTCTTAGTTTCTCAAGCACAGAATCAGCAATAGTTTCTTCATCAGGACAAACTGGTGCAGGAGGCGGCGCAGATCCCATGTCAACAGACTCTGCATTAACTGCAATTGGCTGGAGAAGAAGCGCAACTAAGGCAACTGCAATTACGAGTTTCAGCTTCATTTAACCGATTATGAATCCAACAATTGAAGGTGCAACAAGAATCACAATCAAACCAATAACACCCATTGTCAAAACCTGCTTTGCCTGTTCCTTCCGCTCCGGGTTCTCACCAGAAGTCATGAACATAACTCCGCCAGCTGTGATTACAAGAGTCCCAATTGTTCCGCCAATAAGGCGAATAAGACTGGTTATGCTTCCGATTGTGCTTTCAATTTCCTCAACTGCAGACTCCTGCTCCTGTGAAAGATTCTCCTCAGGCAAAACTGCTCCAATTACAAGCTGAGGCAGTACGACCAGCAGTGAGAACACCACCATTGCAATTAACAATTTTTTCATTTTTCATCCTCCAGATAGCTCACGCTAACCGAATGGAAATGTCTGCAGGCTGTTGAAAGCCTGCAGACAAAATTGTCGTGAGCTGTAACCCAGGACAGGTCCTGAGCTAGAGGCAAAGATATTTGCCTCTGAAAATAAGGAGGCGTTACAGAGTATATAAATTTTTTTTAACTTTTATGGGTTTATTTAGGGAGTAGAAGTGCGGGCAGGGGGAGGTTAAATGGAGGAATAGCAAGCCATGCAAGAAGCATAGAAACCCACCCGCAATTTTATCACTACACGAACATTGAGACAATAGAGACCATCATGAATGTTACAAGCATTACAGCACCGGCAATCATGAAGTAGCGGAAATACCTTACGAAAAGTATCCGAACAGCACAATAGCTACCAGTTTTGCAATCCAGAACATTGTTGATGCTCCGACAAATTCGAGAATCACTCTTTGTCACCTCCTCGTCTGTTGGTTATTGCAGCGAATATGATTAGATCAGCCATGAAAATGAAAAAAGCAATAGAATAAACCCTGAGGTTCATGTTATTTGGATCAAGTAATTTAGCTGGAGAAGTTAAAATAGCACTTGCTGTTGCAATTGGCAATTTGATTTTTGGCATTTCTTTTTCTACAGAAGCAGTAACAGGTGCAACAGTAGTATTCTTGATTGGAAGAATTACAGCAACTGTCATTACAGGTCCTGGTTCACTCTGCACAATTATTGAAATGTTTGTAACAGCTCCGTTATTTGAATTAGTATTGGGGGTTGAGAATGGTGTGAATTCGCTCTGGTGGCATCTTGGGAAGATTCGCAAATTGCCCAAACCTTTGCACTGCATTAACTGAAGTTCAAAAAACCATGCATCCTCTTCCTCTCCATAGTTATTCTGATTTGCAAGATTTGCATCATTTCCAACTTCCAAATCCTGCACAAGATCATGAGCTTCTTCCAAATCAATGAATTTTCGGTTGTCATTGTCATTCAGAAGTAAGGGGTTGACGACCGTCTCCAACACACCATTTGAGCCCTCAGGGGGTTTTCCCACAAATTGCGTGTATAAAGCCAGTTATATATGTTTCGGCATATATGACATAAGTAATATATTTGAGTTACTAGAACACTTTATCTAAGAACCACTCAGGCTCGAACTTCTCCATATCCCCATAATCCTGTCCAGTTCCTAGATATATTATAGGTGCATCAGTCATATAGGAAACAGATAGGCAGGCGCCGCCTTTTGCATCACAATCAACTTTTGTGAGCACAGCAGCATCGATTCCGCCTGTTTCGTGGAACAATTTCGCTTGATCTGCAGCATCATTACCGGTTAGAGCGTCTCCAACAAAGATTTTCAAGTCAGGTTTGTTGACACGAACCACTTTTTTCAGCTCATCCATTAAATTAGCATTGTTACTTGACCGTCCTGCGGTATCTGCAAGAACAACGTCGATTCCTTTTGCTTTTGCATGATCGATTGCGTCATAAATTACAGCAGCAGAGTCAGAACCGCGCTCCTGCTTGATTATTGGAACATCCAAATTCTTTGCATGAACTTCAAGTTGCTCAATTGCTGCAGCACGGAAAGTGTCGCCAGCAGCCATAACACAAGTTAAGCCAGCATCTTTGAGAAGTTTTGCGAATTTACCAATTGTCATTGTCTTTCCAGTTCCGTTAAATCCGAAGAACAGAATAACATACGGTTTATCGGTTTTGTCCTTGGCTTGCTGAATCACATCAATTGGTTCCTTGCTCAGGATTCCAGTAACAGACTTTTTCAAAGCATCGGTGATTATAGCTTCAACACTCTTTCGTGAAGATTCAGAGCCAAGAAGCTCTTGTTTGATATCAGAATTGATTTTTTCAGTAACCTCTTTTGCAACATCATTTTCAATTAATGCCAGCTCAAGATCCCAAAGAATTGAATCCATGTCTTTTTCTGATAGCTTTTTGTTGCGGAGTCTTTCTATTAAGGTTGCTTTCGGTGCTTCTTTTTTAGCTGGAGGTTCTGGTTCTTCTTTAGGTTCTTCCTCTTTCTTTTTCTTTTTGAACATGCGCTTAAAAAATCCTTCACCTTCTTTTTTCAAAACCTCTGTGTGCTTTTGTATTTCAGCTTCTGCTTCCTTCTCAGCTTCCTGGATTATCTGCATTTCAGAATCATCAAGTTCAACAACAGGTTCTTCTTCAGGTTCTGGGGTTTCTTCGATTGGTTCCTCAACTGGCTCTGGTTCAGGTTTTTCTTCCGGTTCTGGTTCTTCAACTTCTGGTTCAGGCTCAGGTTCTGGCTCTTTTTCAATTTCAGGTTCAGGAACTGGCCCTTCAGGGGTTTCTTCAGGGGTTTCTTCAGGGGTTTCCTCTGGCTCAGGTTCTTCAACTTCAGGCTCAGGTTCAGAAATTTCGTCTTCAACAGGCTCAACTGCTTCTGTTTCTTCAGGTTCTTCTTTAACTTCTTCAGGAGATTCTTCTTCTAAAATTTCTTCTTCAACAACTTCTGGCTCTGGCTCGTCAATCTTTCCAGAGACTGATGAAATCGCTTTCTTGAGCTTCTTTTTTAGATTCTCGAACATTGTAGTATCTTGGATAAAACTAGTTGGTTATAAATATTTTGGAACAGATTACTGTTTTGGTTCTTTTCGCACAGCCTGCACCATTTTCTGAATTTCAGGTTCAAGTATTCTCATCTGATCTTCCAGTGTTTTCATCTGTGTATTGAGCTTTTCAGAAGCATTCTGGAGGTTCTCAATCTGCTCGTCAATAGCTGTAAGCGCATCCTTGACAGGCTTTTTTAGAACAATATCAGAACCGACGCCGACTAGAACATTTTCAGCATCTTCAATTTTTGCTTTAAGGAACGTGTTTCCGCCAACTGGAACCAGAATTTCAGATTCCTTGGAACCGTCAATATTTTTCAAAACTTCGCGAGCAGTGGTCATGGTCTGAGCTGTCTGGTTTAACATTGACAGTTCTTTTACCAAGGCCTGTGCCTGCTGTTTGTAAAGATTATAAGTCATGTATTTTTGCTGGAATTCTTTTTCCTCAGCTGGGGTTGTTGGTTTCATTCTGCTTTTGGCTCCGTTGGAGTATCGAGAATTTCGTCTTCTGGAACAGCTTCTGGTTCTGCTTTAACTGCTTCTTCTGGAACAGGTGCTGGCTCTTCTGCTGGAGCAACTTCAGGTGCTGCTTCCTTAACAGCCTCAGGTGCTGGAGCTTCCTTCTTAGCAATAGGAGCAGCAGCTTTCTCAGCTTTAACAATTTCAATACCAGTTACTTCCATTTCACCGCGTTTCAGCTTGTGATTGGATCCCATAAGACAATAAACCTGCTCTCTTGCAGCATCTTCAGATTCTGCAGTAACAGTTTTTGCAAACGGATAAGTGTCCTGCCTGTAGAAGTAATTCCCTGAAACTTTGAAATTTTTACTAGTCATTTTAAACCTTATTTCTTGAGACTGACAAGAGACTTGCCATCTTCAGTAGTTTCTACTGAAACTCGGATTCTTGCAGGAGCTTTCTTCCTTCCCCTTTCCCACAAAAATTCATTTAATTCTTGATCAATAACTGCTTCCTGTTTTGTGTGCTTAAGCACAAATGCTCTTAGATAGTGGATAGCACGTCTGGTTTTGGTGTTTCTTGGTGTGCCAACTTTTAGCGGAACTGTAAAAACTCGTGCAGGGCCTTTCTTGACTTCTGTTTTAGGGTCTTTTTTTGTTAGAGGCTTACCAGCTTTCTTAGCCTCTGCCATTTTTTTGACCTGCTTCATTATGGATTCTTTCTTAGGCTTTTCCGTTTCTTCTTTCTTTTCTAGAGTAGGCTTTTCTTGAAGCTTAATAGATTTCTCTGGCTTCAAGACTTGTCCAGTATCAGATTTAGAGGTCTGGACATTGTCAACTACTTTCTCTTCTTTTTTTAAATCTTTATCAGCCATTTTATACCTTCAAATTTGAAGAGCGCCAGTATCGTCTCTGCGGATGAGATCGTACCTGCCTCTTGGTTTTCATTATAGCCCACAGTGGAACTATCCTGTTCTGCTTGGTTCTTTTACCAAGCCTTAGTTTGTAATTAAGGTGTTTTCTTGCTGTCATTTTTGTAACCTTCCACTATTGTGTGAGTATGATGTAATGGAAATATTTTTGCAGGATCTTCGCCGCGAACACGCAATATCTCGCGCATTTCAGTTTCATATTCAGAAGTCGGCACTTCGCCTGCTCTAATAGACTTTATTTCGAAGAGTTTGTCTGTTAAATACTTTATGGTGGCGTGCGGAAAGCCGTTTAGTGGGCAGAAATACTGGATTTTGTGGCGATTTTCTAAACTCTGGATTTCCGGGTATTTCATTTTAGGAGTTTTGTCATCTCGCCTTCCTCCATCAGCGATTATTGGAAAATCTTTCCCATATTTCTCGCAGGTAGACTCCAGAACAGCATGATGAATGTAATTGATGCCAGGTCTGCCGTATCCTGCCTCAAGGCACATATCCACGCCTTTTTCAATCACTTCTCTCGGCATTTGCAGTATCTCATGCTCAAAACCAAGAGTTTTAGCAACTCCTTCAGCTACTTTAACGCAGTCTGGAACAACTCCAAAATTCGCTGTAACGCATTTGAATTCGTATCCAAGCAGTTTGAGCAAGTGAGCTACTAAAGTAGAATCCTTTCCACCTGAGTAGAGCAATATTGCCTTCATAAGATAATTGGGCTTTGTTTGAGTATATAGGAGTTTTGGTGCATTAAATAGACTTATAAACCACGGCTTCATAAGAGGTTTTGATGAATATAGATCAAAAACTCGCATACAATATGGGAATCGCTACTGCCCTTGGATGCACTGCAGGTGTACTTTACGGTGTTCTTCTGCACGGCAACATGGTAGTGGGGATCTCTGCAGGAATCGTTATCGGCATTGTTATAGCAATTGTAAAATCACACGTTTAAGCTGGTTGCGAGTATTAAGAAAGAACTTCTTTACAAGCATGAAGATTGCTATTGCTTTTTTTCACTGCGGAACTTGTCAGACAGACCCCGAATATTGATTTCCTTTCTGGTTTTCTGCTGTACAACAGCAAGGAAGCGCTTTAGCTGTTCCTTGTTAATTTTTCCTGGAACTTGCCCGCTCTGACTTGCTTGAATTAACATCATCCCGACCTGGTGCGCAAAAGTTGTTTTAGAAACTGTGTCGCGGTATTTCAGATTGTTCCATTGCTCCCATGCATCTGGAGTTAGGATTTGTCTTAAAACTGTTTCAATTTGATGTTTAGCAGAATTTTCCTGCTGAGCCATATGCTCTGCAGACTCCTGCTGTTGCTGGAGTTCTGCAAGCTTCTTCTGCCTAATTGATTCAAGTTCTGCGTCGTCCATTAGAATAAAGATTACTTTTTAGCTTTTGACTCTTCCTTTTTGTCAGGCTTTTTCTCTTCCTTAACAGCTTCAGGCTTCGCTTCTTTCTTTTCTGCTGGTGCTTCCTTTTTCTCTTCTTTCTTCTCTGGTTTCTTAGGTTTGTCCTGTTTTATTTTAGGTTTCTCAGTTTTCTGTTCTGGAAGTTTCTCAGCCATATTCTTAGCTTTTTCCTTAACCTGTTCTACTGCTTCTTCTTTTGTTTTTGGTTTTTTGAAAAGTGTGTAAGCAGTATTATCAAGAAGTTTCTGTCCTGCAGGTGCAATGATTCTGCCGGTTTTCATTTTCTTAATGTAGCCAGCTGACTCAAGCTGTTGAAGCAGTTTTCTAATTATAGATCCGCCAGCTTTTCTGTGCTTTCCAGGTTTTGCACCTCGGTTCTTTTTTCCACCGTATTCAGTGCGCAGTCTCTGGGTTCCAAGGTTGCCAGTCACATAAATCTTGCGAAGCATGGAAGCTCCTCTGTGGTACCAAAAGTCGTCGTCTTGAGGCGGTCGCTCTACATGAGCTCCGCTCTTGGCATAAACCATCCATTCTGGAGGTTTTATTTTTTCATCTTGTTTTAGTTCTTTTGCAACTGCATTGATAAGATCAGATGCAGGTACGTCGTATGCATTTACCATAGTTTTATTTCTCCTGCCGAAACAGTCGAAACCAATCCCCATTGGTGAAGAATTCATTAAAGAAGGTGTTTATAAGGGTTTTGATTTATTTCTTATAAGGCATCCGGATCACAGCCCCACACTTGGTGCAAGTAATAACAATATGAGACTGCTTCTTCTGGTTTAAACGGACAATGCAGTTCACTCCAGGTTTTAAAAAAGAGTCACACTTTTTACAATATTTCCTTTTAACGTCCTTTGGCATATGCACTCGAAACTTCATCCCAACATCCCGAGCGCGCTTAACAGCTTTCCGACCAGCTTCGGGAGAAACAGTTTCAGCATGTTTGAAAAGAGTTTTAATTCGTTCGCGAGCAAGCTCTTTCAAGCTCTGCTTTACTTTTCCTCGTTTTTGCTTTTTCATCCCATTCCGACCCAAGTCGGATTATCCTCATTAACAATCTTCAGGCACTTTCTGCAGTACCGCTTGTCATCGTACTTCCGGGAGCACTTTTTGTGAAGCTGAGCTTCGCATTTAGCGCAGACCACAAGCTCGGATTGTGGGATTTCAAGTTTACATTTTGCGCAAGTTGTCATAGTGGAATAGAATGCAGAAAACCTTATTAAACATTGCTGTAAGAAGAAACAATACTCATTATTGGGCCCGTTGTCTAGTCTGGTTATGTCGTCGCCTTCACATGGCGAATGTCCCCTGTTCAAATCAGGGCGGGCCCACCACTTAAATTTTAACAGATGTTTCTTAATTCTGAGAAAATTTAAAACAATAAAATTTACATATAAAAATTATAATGATTGCTGCCTTAATTCTTCAGCAGCATCTAGCAGATACTTTCTAACTTTATTTTCAGTCATACTTTTCCCAACCTTTTTGTAAACATTAATTATTTCTTGTACTGAAACTCCTGTGTTTGAAAGAGTTTTCTCACACAATTCTATTACTTCTTCATGGTTTTGTATAGCTTCAATGGTTTTCTTATCATATTCTCCTACGAAAAAATTTGGAAAATTAAAGAAGGGATATAAGAAAAAGAATGTGTAAACATACCACCTCCTCTTTTTACCATTCCAAGTAGAGTGTACATTTTTCCCCTACGATATTTTGCCACTGGGCAAAGCACAGTTGGGCAACCGTGCTTGTAAAATGAAAATAAGAAGTGAAGCATTACAATTGCAGTAGCAAGACCATGTCCACTGTACTTTGTCCTGTATTTTTCATTAGGCCCTTTTGTATAACCAACATAATGTAAAATTGTAGTGTTATTTTTTTTCTTAAGGTTAGCAAAGATTATTCTATCAGTATTAACACGTGGATTAAAAATCTTGTGCACGTTCATATTCCCGGTTTCTTTAAAATAAACAGGAGGAATTTCACCGGCAAATGAAGAATACTTATCACCAGGAGGCTCTGGATAAGTAAAGATTCTCAAATTTTTTAAAAGATTGTACAAGACATTCAACTCCTTTATTTATGACACACAATATAAACATAAGTATATTGTTAAAAAACATATAGATTATATTGGTTAAAAGGTTTTTGGAATAGTTGAAAAACTCAATGCAAATGAGTATCTTTTGTGAGATTGTCGGGGCGGGCCCACCACTTAAATTTTCTCAAGCATCCACTGGATTAAGGCCTGTGGTTGATATTTTGAAAAAATCCAGCCCATTACTGTGTGTGGGTGGGTGTAAGCATAAATAAGGTAAAGGGCAACCAGATTCAAAAAGGATTTTGGGTTGACCAGCTTGATAGCAGAATACCAGAATCTCTTAACAACATGGTAATCACTCCATTGATACAAGTAATAAATAATTGAATAATCTTCAAACCATTCTAAAGTATGAGTCTCTTTAAGATTAACAATAGCATCGCAGACAAAATGCAAAGCAAGGCCGATAAATGCATACATGAAAATTGGTCGGAACACTCCGGCAAGTAAAACTACTGCCATGAATTCATAAGAATGGAACAAATAAAGCGCGCCAGTATATCCTTCTGCAGTTGCGGTCCAATGCTTCACCATTTTATCAGGATTATACAAATTCCCGCTCACCATCTGATTGAACAAATGGTCAATGTCAACAAAAAGCCCGAAAAGCACCATTATCATAAGCTCTTTTGACCAAATTGGCATTCGCATTAAATAGAGCAGGAGACTTCCCAGTGCAAGATTGACAAATATGTGCTTAGACGAGTGCATTAAAAATCCCTTGAAACAGTCAGATTATAAAGTTATTGGGTGTGCAGAATTATATGAAAACTGCAACAATACTCTTTAGAAGAGGCCAGAAAGTAAAATACAGCAACATGAATAGAAGAAACAAGAGTACACAGCCGAATATGCCAACATTCAATCCGCTCGCAACACCGAGCGACTTTTCATCATCCATGATCCCCACTAATTTTGGTCATATTACTCATTATAATACTTTTCGCTCTGAAACCTGAAACCGTAACAAATATTAAGACAAGTTTTAAGAGGATAACGCATGGTACTGGACAAACTAGGCAGTGCACTTAGGGAAAGTTTGCGAAAAATAGCGAGAGCCGGGTATATTGATAAGGAGACCTTGGAGACAACTGTAAAGGATATTCAGCGCGCACTTCTAGCAGCGGATGTAAATGTTAAGCTGGTTTTCAAGATTTCAGAGAATATTAAGAAACGGGCATCAGATGAGAAACCAAAAACCGGACTTTCAAAGCGAGAGCATGTTGTGAATATTGTTTATGAAGAATTGATGAGTTCGCTAGCAGGCGAAGCTGGAGAACTTAAGCTAAAAGACAAGGGTAGGATAATGCTGGTTGGTCTTTTCGGAGCTGGAAAAACAACTACCTGTGCAAAATTGGGAAAATACCTGCACAAAAAAGGTTTGAAAGTTTCAATGATTTCCACAGATACCTGGAGACCGGCAGCTTACGAGCAATTAAAACAACTTGGTGCTGAGAATAATATTCCTGTTTTCGGTGGAGGAAAGGACCCTGTAAAAATCATTAAAGAGAATCTGGACAATGTCAAAGATGCTGATGTTGTAATAGTGGATTCTGCTGGAAGGGATGCGCTTACCCAAGATGCAGAGGGACGGAGCATTATTGACAAGGAACTGACAGAGGAACTGAAAAAGATTAATGATGCTTTCAAACCAGAAGAGAAACTACTTATTATGCCTGCAGATGTTGGTCAGAAAGCTGCAGATCAGGCAAGAGCTTTTAATGAAACAGTAGGCGTGACCGGCGTTATTCTAACAAAACTTGATTCAAGTGCAAAAGGCGGAGGAGCGCTCACGGCCTGCTCAACTCTCGGAGTGCCGATAAAATTCGTGGGAACTGGAGAGGGAGTTAGCGAATTTGATGAGTTCAATCCTACAAAATTCATTTCAAAACTTCTTGGAATGGGTGATCTGGAAACTCTGGTAAAGAAAACTCAGGAGATTTTTGATGAGGAAGACCAGGAGAAGGCAAAGGATTTTGTAAAAGGAAAATTCACATTAAAAGATCTTTACAAGCAAATTCAGAGTATGAAAAAGATGGGACCATTGAGCAAGGTTATGGAAATGCTGCCAATGGGCGTTGATATTCCTAAAGACCAAATGAATATGTCAGAAGACAGGATAAAGAGGTTCACCACAATTATGGACTCTATGACAAAAGAAGAGCTTGAGAATCCTGAAGTTCTGAGCGGACAAAGAGTCAAGAGAATTGCAAAGGGTGCAGGAGCTTCTGTAGAAGAAGTGAGAATGCTCCTAAAACAGTACAATATGACAAAGAAGATGATGAAGCAAATGGGCGGAAACAAGCGCGGAATGAATAAGATGATGAAGATGTTGAAGGGAAAAATACCAGGGATGTGAGTCTATCACAACACTTAAAAGTATAATAATTTTAACGAATTGCTATGGCAGAAGAAAAATCTTCTAAAGGGAAAAAAGACCTTGCAGGAAAAATTGAAAAAGATATTGGCCGGACTATTGAAAAAATAGCCGGAACAACAATTGGGAAAAAACTATCCAAAAAGAACAAGAGACCATATTATTATCTTGGGGTTCTTCTGATTGTAATTGTTGCAGCAATATTTGTTGTTGCGGTGATGGCCAGCCCAGGAGTTGAAATCGGGGACAAGGTTACACTTACTTATGTAGGAACTTTTGAAAACGGAACATTATTTGACAATAACACTATTGATTTCAGAGTCGGAGACAACACGCTTCTTCCTGGTTTTGAGTACGGAATTATAGGAATGAAACCTGGAGAGCAGAAAAACGTTATTGTAGAGCCAGAATACGGATACGGAGTCTGGAGCACAGATCTTCTGGAAGTAATGGAAGCTGAATACACTTTAAACAAGTATTTTGACTTGAGTATGGAAGTTGCTGAAGCACAAACAAAAGGAGAAATAAAAGTCGGAAACACTGTAACATTAAAGGATTACATGTGGATGATGAAGGTTACTGATATTGACAGAGAATTTGGGGAAGTGCGATTTGAGCACAAACCAACATTGAATTCAATTTATTATAACCCACTTCTTGTATGGTGGCCTGTAAGAATTATGGAAATTCAGGATTCAAAAATAATAGTCAGACACGAACCAAAAATTGGAAGTAGTATACGGAAGGGCACTGGACAAAAGGGTGTTGTGATCAATGCTGATGAGGAAAGTGTTGTTGTTGACTACAACCATGCAATGGCAGGGAAAACTCTAATCTTTGATGTGAAAATTCACGAAGTAGATTAAGCCTTTAAATCTTTCAAGGTTTGTACAGGATTGTCTGAGTTGAAAATATAAGATCCAGAGACTAGTATATTTGCACCAGCAGAGCAAACAAGTTTTGCAGTTTCGCTATTTATTCCGCCATCCACTTCAATATCACCTTTGTATGTGGTTCTGAGCTCTTTGATCTTTTCAGTAATGTCTATGAAGCCCTGACCAGCAAAACCTGGATTGACAGCCATCAAAAGTACAAGATCTGCCTTGTCAAGGAATGAGGAGGCCACATCAAGTGAAGTGTCTGGATTAAGAGCTATTCCTGCTTTTTTGCCAAGAGAATGAATTTTCTGTATTAGTTTGCCAGGTTCTGGAGTTGTTTCCAAGTGGAATTCTATTACATCTGCTCCGGCTTTTGCAAATGCTTCTACAAAATCTTCAGGATGTTCTATCATTAAGTGCGCGACAATTGGAAGTTTTGTTGCTTTTCGTATTGATTTGAGAACTGGAATTCCAATAGTCAGGTTCGGCACAAAGTGTCCGTCCATTACATCAAAGTGCCAGGAATCTGCCAGAGGCTCGAGAAGAGCCATCTGCTCCCCCAGTTTTGTGAAATCCGCTGACAATAGTGACGGAGATATCTTGGTTTTCATCAATGTAGAAGAGAGTTTAAGGGTTTTAATGCTTTTTGGAATTGGAAAACTTAGATAATTTTTAGGTTTTGAGTATCTTTTTCAGAATAAAAAGTAATTATTGTACTAGACTTATCTACAGATGATACTTTCCAGAATTCTGTCATTAACCACTTGCCAATAGCTTTTTCACTTTCTCCATGAATTTTTAATAGAATGTCATAATCTCCTGCAAGAGCATATACCTCATTAACTTCCTCATATTTAGCAAAGTTTTTAGTTGCTTCTAAAATGGCACCTTTGCCTGCTTTAACATCGATGGGGCCTTGTTTTACTTTTATTAATGAAAACGCTGTTGCACCAAGTCCAATCTTTTCTGCATCGATAATGGCCGCATATCCTTTAATAATTCCCATATTCTCCAACCGTTTTATCCGATTGACTATTGTTGTCTGAGGCTTTCCAAACTTCTTGCCTAGCTTTTTAGATGACTGCTTTGCATCTTTCTGAAGTTCGCGCAGTATTTCTTTGTCAAGAGGGTCGAGTTTCATAATAATCACCTATTTGGTTAATTTTACCTAAATACTAGGTAGTATATATAATTTTTTCATAAAATTAACCAAATAATGATAGAAGTATTAATTAAATTCAAAAATCTATAAAAACTGTGGAAATATAATAAATGCGGTTACCACACACCACACCTTTCCCGTCGGAAACTATTAAACCCTTAATAGGAAATAGGTCCCTGATACGGCGGGAATTAATTATAAATGATTTATCTCCAATTCATCTAAAATTAAATTGATTCTTCTGGATAGCGGTGAAACGGCTTTTTCATTTAAAGAATCCACCCATGTTTGTTTACATTTGCATGAAAGATCTGAAAGAACAGAAAGATCCAACGAGGTGTTGTAATCTTTCAATACTTTTTTTGTTATAACATGGGTACACTTGTCACAATTATGCGGAACCCTTTTTGGAAGAGGAAGATATCTAAACGGACTGACATAGATGTTATTTGTCATTTTTAGAATTTCTATGATGCTCCAGAGTCGTGCGGTTTGATAAACACCACGATTCCAAAGATAGTGAACAAGTGTGTAATCTTGAACTGTGCACGCTTCCAAATGTACTGAATCTGCCTTGAGTATATTCTGAGCATACTTGATTGTCTGAACTGCATCATCTATTGCCTCTTTTTCAGTGAGGAATGGGGGCTTTAGAAGAACATATGTTCGTAGGTTAAGAATTTCTGATACAACTTTTGCCTTGTCTTCAAACTGTTTCAGTGTAAAGCCTTTGTTAATGCAAAGATCGCGTACTTCATCATTAAGTGTTTCTAAACCGATAGCAACTCCCACTTTTTTCCCATTTAGTCTTTTTTTAATATCTGCTAAGTTTTCAGGGGTCACATACTCTAGACGAGTTTCAAATATAAATTGTTTAATATTGTCATTTTTGGCAATGATGTCAAGTATCTTATTTCTGGCTTCAAGTGGCAGTTCACGCTCATTCAAGAACGAGCCGTTATTGTAGAGACATAATGTTGGATAATATGAAAAATTATATTTAGAATACTCGTGAGAAAACTGCTTTACGAAAAGTTCAGGTTCAAATTTTTCCCAAAGTGCGTGCTCTGCAATATGTCCGCACATGGAGCATCCGCCAGAAGAGCGTGACCACGAGCAACCATTTGTCCTCAGAATAATAACAACACGCTCAGATGGTTTGTTTTCAAAAACATCGTTTCGTACTTCAGATAAACCTGCCTGTGACAAGTCGTAAATTTTTCTCGGAATTTGTACCCTTAGCTTTTTGATTATAGATACAACTCTGTTCTTTGCTTTGATATATTCAGCGTCTTTTAATGATGTCATTACTCCACCTTGATTTCATGGGTGTCCTTCCCAGTTAAAAAGATTATGCTTGACTCGGTTCGTTTCAAACCAGGAATTTCCCTTAGCTTATCACTGCAAACTGTCCCAATTTCTTTTTCATTCTTACCAGTTACACGCATAATTATATCAAACGCCCCTGTTACCATATGGGCTTCCCGAACTTCTGGTATTTTTTCAAGATTTTTTAAAATATTATAAATTGCTGGTTTTGTGCTTTTTTGGTCATATTGCTCAATAACTCCAAAAACAAAAGCAGAAGCAGGCTGACCAACTTTCTCAGCATCAACAGTTGCAACATATTTTGTAATTACTTTTTCTTTTTCCAGTCTTCTTACCCTATGATGGAGTGTTGTTTTTGGTATCCCAGTTTTCTTGCTGAGATCCCGTATTGGTTGGTGAGCATCTTTTTGCAGTTCTCTTAAGATTATTTTATCTTTTTCGTCTAATTTCATATGGAAGTCCTACTAAATAGGTAAAAAAAGTAGGACAAAGGAGTATATATAACTTATCCTTGAGGACTATGTCCCACTTTTAAGTCACCTTGTCATTAAAAATAGTCCAGGTGTCCCGCCCTCCCGAAAAGCTTATATACCGTGAAATACTCTCGTATAATTGGAAGGACTAAAATGATTAATGCATACATCCTTGGTCAGGTCAATCCTGACACAGAAAAAGCAACAGTAGACAGACTTAAGGAGATTTCTGGTGTTAAAGAAGCGCATGTTGTATTTGGAAAATTTGACATAGTTGCAAAACTAAGCGCAGAAAACCAGGAAATATTGAACAACACAATACTTGAACAAGTCCGACAAATTACTGATTTCACAAAAACTCAAACATTACTAGTAGCTGGAATGCAGCAAAATCCTGTTCAACCGGCTTTATAGCGGTTACCGTCTCGCAGTGGGCAACACCTCAGGGGGAAACTCTTGTTGCTCACTGCGCACACCTTTTTACAGAATTAAAAGTTTGAATTCCACAAGGCTTATTAAAAGAAAACTAGGAACAGATTCTAATGAAGAATATCAAGGCTCATGTCACTATTCCAGGATTAACAGTAAAAGCAATTCTGGTTGGAAG
>DAPM01000012.1 GCA_002502135.1 archaeon UBA543 | reverse complement strand
TGAGAATTTTATTCCATAATTCTTGATTCCGAATTTCTCCAGAGTGTCGCAAATTATAATTGCAGCTTTTTGGGAATATTCCAAGCCGTGGTCGCAGTCAATATCAATAATCAAGTCCCAGCCTGCTCTGTTTGCATCCAAATCCGATTTCTGCATGCTTGTGCTCAGGCCAAGCGGGTTTTTCCAGCGCTCAACTGAGCAGTGAAATGAAATTGCATTGCTTTTTACCATCTGAAGAAGATCTTGTTCATAAAAAACAGTATTTGGTCGCTTCCCAAAACCGCCATTCGGGAGTGATTGAACTACCTCGCGGTCTTCAGCGATTTGCGTCATTGCTTTCAAAATTTCTGGCTGAGAATAATACTTCTCAATTTGTTCGCGATACATTTCTCCCGTTTATTCTTTGAAGTTGGTGTATAAATATTTGCTTGTGGCTTGTCTGGTTAAATTTGTTAAAGCTAGTGGCTTGTGGCTCGATTTTTGTCTGTTTTTATCTTATTTATCAAACTGCTTAATTTTTTCCCAATAACATTAACTTTAATCAAAATCAAATCATATTCTTCTTTTGTAATATAGCTTAATTTATTTGCAATATTCAAAAAATGATCCAATTCTTTCAGTGATCCCATCGAGATATATAAAAATCTTAAAAACTCAGCATCACTTTGTCTTCCAGTTCCTTCTGAAATGTTAGCTCCTATAGAAAGTACAGTTTTTCGTATGTGTTGTGTTATATTGTATAATTCTTCTCTTGGAAATTTTTTAGTAATATCATAAATATCTTCTGTAAGTTGTTCAGTTCTTTGATATACTTCTAAATTTCTATAATTCTGCATACTTGATGGCTTTTTCTTTCGTTTATAAAATTTTGTTAACTCTAATGAGTTTATTGAGTTAATCCTTTTTTGCACAAAAAGGTACAAGCCACAAGCTACAAGCCACGAGCTAAATATCCTTAAACCTATCCTTCATTTTCTCAACAATATCAGGCAAAGTGGAATATTCTAATTCCTCTGCTGACAACCTGTGCGGTTCAAAAGGACCGTGCCTTCGCATATAATCAGAAATGTCATTAGCTTTCTGCCTTGCATTATCAAAAGAAATATCTGCAAACAAGTCTTTTGGTCCGACAAGTTTTCCATTGCAAACTTGGAAACCAAGTGCAATAATTCGTGGTGGTCCATCAAAACGACCAATTACTGCATCTGCTTCAGAAACAGGCATTAAAGGTCCTCTGTGCGAACCTCGCATAAATCCTGCAACCAAGTGCGGGAATGTGAATGGTTCAAGAACTTCTCCAACAGCTGGGAATCCGCTCTGACATCGCACAATTGCAACTGGATCATCTTTTCCAACATACTTTCCGGCAATATGCGACAGTTTTTCAGTACAGACTACTGCAGCGATTTCCTTATCACTTTTTCTGAAAACTCTCTTAACAACATAAGTTGGAGTTGTTCCGATCAGTGAAAGCAAATCATAAACTTCTTCTGGAGTGTTAATCATGATTTTCTTGCCTTTTTTAATGTCATGAACTTCAAATGTGAAACCTTCATGGCAATTTGGGTCAATTACAAGCCCTGCTGTGTTGAATGCATCAGCAAAAATCTTGTACATTGGCAAGTTGAATGCAGCTGGCTCTGTTTTGTCAGCGCAGAAAACAATAATTGGGTCAGAACCCCGCTCTTCAAATTCCATTTCAGCAACTCCAGGGCCCATTCCCTTAACATTTCCTGAAAAAGAGTCTTTTAGTAAATCCTGTCCAGCTCCATAAAGTTTCAATTCTTTTGCTTTGTCTGCAGCTTTCTTGAATCCGTCCCAGGCAAGCTTGTGAACTTCCTTGTTGTCAACACCCTTGAAGTGTGTCATAATAAATTCAATGTCGTCACCACAGCGTGTCAGGTAATAATCATTAATTATACCATCCTCAACAGCCTTGTTTAAGTGCTCGTCGCAAACCTGTATAAGCTGTTCAGGTGCTTCAATGTGACCAGGCAAACTGCCCACATCTGCTTTAATTACTGAAATAGTTGTTTTAGTCATTTGTTTGTCCTATTGGTTCGGCTTTTGGCTTTTAGCTCTTGGCTATTTATACTAAAAACTAATAGCTAACAGCCAATAGCTTTTTCTCTTCTCTGTAGAGTATTTAACTGTTTCTTAAAATTGTTCTATACTGGGTTAATTTCTAAACTTCAAACCCATAATTCTGTAAGCCAATTTAGCAGCTAAATAATCAGGAGCAATCATTCCTTTAATCGGGCTCAACTCAGTAATATCAACACCAATTACATTCCTTCTCTTAAACACAAGTTCCAAAAACTCAAGAATCTCATCCCACAACATTCCCCCTGGCTCTGGAGTTCCAGTTGCAGGCATAATACTAGGATCTAGCACATCCAAATCAAGAGTAATGTAAACATCATTTCCAAGCCCTTTCAGAGCTTTCTCCTGCCAAGACTTGTCTTTTTTCATCTCGGCCATATAGAAAACATCATATTTGTGCTTTTCAATCAGTTCTTTCTCATCTTCTGACAAGCTCCTGATACCAACCTGAACAGCCTGAAGTTTCATTTCCCTAATTCGAGTCATTACGCATGCTGGCGAATTCACACTATCTTTGTATTTGTCCCACAAATCTGCATGTGCATCTAATTGAAGCACACTCATATCTGGATAATATTCTTTCAGAGCAGAAACAGCTCCAGGAGTTATTGAATGGTCACCACCCAAAATCACTGGGAACTTTTTAGCACCTGCAACCAGAGTTACTTTGTCCCTGACTTTTCGGATAACATCTTCAGGTTTTGTGCCTTCAATTGTGTGGCCTGTGTGAATAATATTCATTGCAGTGTTCTGCTTTAGAATTTCGTCATAGGGATCCATGTTCTTGCTAGCTTCAATCATAGCAGACGGACCTTTCTCAGCTCCAGCTCCCCAGACAGGCTCTCCGCCATAAGCAACAGGCAGAACTACTATTTTTGAGCCTTTCCAGTGAGAAAATTCTTCAGGAAGGCCAAGAAAGTTGTGCGGTATTTCCATATTTTACTCACTCTCTATTCTCGGAGCAAGCACAAATCCCAACTGAACTTTATCAACAACTGTAAAGTCCATTCTCATTGGATAATCATTACCAAGTTTAATAGTAACATCATCAGCCAGCTTAGCAGCTTTTGACATTTTTCTTAAATAATCAAGCGGGAAAGTGCTCTTAACATGATCTTTTGCATTCAAAGTAACAAGCGACTCATTTCCTTTTTCCAGTTTCAATTCTGCTCGCCTTGAATCACCCTCAGTTCGCATTGTGAAATTATCAGGATCAGCTTCAAGTGTTACTGCATCTGAAATCAGTTCAGCATCGCTAATTCCGTCCTCGAGAATTGTACTCTTTAGCTGAATATCAACTGGGAATTCAAGTTTAGGATTCTTTGCTTCGTGTTTCAAGTCCAGAAGTGGTACATTGAACGCACGACTAAATCCTCCAGCAAACCTAATGTGAAGCATATTATCTTCTAATTCAAGTGTAATTGTGTCAGTAGCTTTTGCTCTTTTCAAAATATTAGTGAATTCAATAATATTAACACCGATTCCAACTTCTTCAGTTACTTCAAACTCTGTAAATGCACTTGACAACAGTTTCATATCAACCATTGCTACATTTGCAGAGTCCATGCTCACAAGCTCTAAACCATTCTTAGTAACTTTGAAAACACCTTCGTTTAACAAACTTGAAACAGCATTTATACTGTCCTTTAGTAACTCTGAATCCTGTATTACTGCTTTGAACTTCTTTGCCATTAATCTCTCCCCTAATTACTTAATTCTAACAGCCCATTCCCATTGGGCTAACATGTCTGATGGGGGTCTAGTCTTTAAAAAGTTTTCTAGAATCCGCCCCAGATCAGGTGTGATACAATAGCAGCGATAACAGCTACAAGTGCGACTATTAAGATAGGTCCAAGTCCGCCTGCGAACAAGAAGACTGCACTTTCTGTAACCATTGCCAAGCTGAATGCGCTTGCTGGTTTTGTAATGCAGTTCTCTTCATCATCGCTAGCGCCTCTAGCGTAAAC
Organism: archaeon UBA543; assembly: GCA_002502135.1. Lineage (GTDB taxonomy): Archaea > Undinarchaeota > Undinarchaeia > Undinarchaeales > UBA543 > UBA543. Next base: position 16,812 of record DAPM01000012.1, on the reverse strand, counting down.
TGCGCTTATTGACACCATCAGCACAAATGCTGCAATCAATATTAATGCATATTGCTTTTTCATTATAACCCTTGTGTTTTAATTTTCTTATATACCTTTTCATTTAGGCAATTTACGTCCTGAACTAGTTCTGAGCTCAAAACTAAGTTCCCATTTACGTTTGTTGGGCGCCCGAAAACACGAACAAGCGCACCATCATCAACATTGTCCTGCGACTCCACTCTAATAGTGTTATTCTCACGTTCGAGTGTAAACCCGCTTTTATCAGGTTTTTTCACAGTTCCAATGATTCTGACCTTAATGTCAGACTCATTAATTTCTGGAATAGTCTTTTCAATCGCAGGCGCTTTTCTAGGTTTTTCCATTATTTCTTGAAACTGATAAGAACTGACTCTGAAAGTACAAGAAGTACTATACCGATAACCACTAGCACGAGTGCGCCCTGCGCTTCTGAGAAGGTCTTTGCAAGAAGAAATGCTCCCCAGATCATGCCAAAGGCGAAGATTATTCCGCCTGCTACCAGCATTGATTCCCAAACTTTTGAGTGTTTAACCATAGCCATGTTAGTAACCTCAACAGCGGTAATGTTGACGAACTTATAAATGTTATGGGGGCTAGGGGACTAAGGTGCAAGGGGGCTAGGTGTTGTTATAATCCTTAGCACCCTAGCTCCCTACTTGCCTAGCCCCCTATATCAGAATATTCAGCCGTACTCTCTCCAAGTATGTCTGCACTTAGTGCATCTGTAAAAACGAGTAGGAGCTTCATCTGCAGACCTTGTCTGCTCTATCCACCAGTAAGCTTTCTTGTTCCCGCATTTTGGGCATTCATTTTCAGCTGTTGGCAGAGAAACATTTTTTTCATCAATAACAGCAACATCATCTGGCTTCTCTTGCTCTTGAACTGTGCTGTTCAATTCTTCCTCTGCGCCTTCTTTGAAACCGCAACTAGGACACACCATTTCAACATCATCTGTGCCTTTAATCTCTTTTGGCGCCATCATTGCTTTACATTTCGGACAGAACTGCATCTCCGCTAATACCTCCTCCTTTCAATTTTATCCTCTGGTTCTTGAGTGGCGCTCCGGAGTGTAGCGCGAGGGCGTTCGCCTTCGGCGAAGCCCTGATTTGACATTGGTTCGGTCTTGCTATTCATGCTGATTTTTTTGTTATAGACCTCCCATAATTTTCATAAAAGCAATTTTAACATAACCTAAAAATGGAACTCGGAACAGTGCTCTGCCTTGCAGATCCTCAGACTTAATTGGTGGTATGCTGTCATCCTGATCAACATCCATATTATTATCGCCCTTGGTCTGCAGAGTTCCGTCTTCCTCCTTGATAACTCTGTGAATTATTGGTTCTGTGGTCTGGAATTTGTAAACAATAACATCCCCAAGCTTCACCTCATCTTTTTCAAGTCCTTTAACAAAAACAATATCTCCTTTGTTGATTCCTCCTTCAAAAGGCCATTTCCCCATTTCCTCAGCATCGTACTTGCGGTCTAGGAACCAGGTTTTGTAAGTGACTTCCTCGTGATGCTCCATGCTGGATGAAACAACTGCAACAACAGGGTAGTTTGTATCCATTGCAAAAGCAAGACCCTTGTTAGCACCAACAGCTATTAGATAACCTAGAAAAACATATGCTACAATTTCTAATATGTCACGTGTTCTTTTTTTCACAGTTCTTCAGAAATAATTAGTTATTTGATTATAAAGCCTTTTTGAACTTGGTTCCAAATTCAGCAGCAGCTTTTTCCAGTCTTGATGCAGCACTCTTCACAGCAGTTTTTGCAGTCTCGCCTTTTGTGCGGACTATCAGTTTTGGGCTGGATGTTAATGGGTGAGCAATCATGTAAGCTGCGCTTCTAACTTTCTTGTCTTCGTAGCATTCATCTTTTAGAGCATTTACTAGAGTGTGAGTTTCCCCAACAATTTCTAGTTCAATGTGTTCTTTCTCGTCTTTAGTAATGTTGATATCCATTTTATTAGGTTATTTCAGAGTTTTTGGGTGTTTATAAGTTTTAGGGGCATAGGGGCATAGGAGCCTGGGGGCCTAGAATCTATCCAATTTATAATTTTCCCATTCCCTAATTCCAAGCACAACTTCAAGTTCCTGCGGTGTCAGAAGCGGCTTGTCGTAATTGTCAGCATCGTCAATTGCAATTCGGGGGCAAGCTGTACTGACATAAGCATCAAAACCATATCCGAGCAGGTTGTCCGGGCTAATATGATTTGTAACCAGAATCTGTGCTTCTTTCCCGTGCTCTTTGCACATTTCCTTTAGCTTCTCTGCCAGCTCCTTTCGGTTCTGGCCGGTTTTTGTGCTGAGCAGAATTCCAATTTTCTTTGCTTCTTTTGAATTTTCAATTTTCGCAAATCGTTTTCTGAGGAATTTGTCTTTTTCATCCTCAAAAATCCTTACTTCTCCAAGTTCAGGGTCAGCAACATAAACTTTCTTTCCAGTTGCAAGCGCGATTTCCAAAGGGTGAAAGTTTCCGGTTCCGATATGCAGATATGCTTCTGCTTCCTGGTTCAGAGCAGCTCCTGGATCGCATCCGAGAATTTGACCAGGATATTTTGCCCGTGTTCCAGATTCTGCAATTACAACTTCTTTTCCAGCTTCTTCCAGGATTTCTTTAGCTTTGCTGAGCTGTTTAATATGCTGCAGAGTTGTGGTTAAGCAGATTATTGTTTCTTTAATTTCTTTCCCTGCCTTCTCTGTGATTTTAGAAATATCTAATTCAGACTGGTATTCAACATAAAGCACTGGAATATCAGTTTCAACACCAATATCTGAGTGGCCGACGTGAATTAAAACTTCACAGCCAAGCTCTTTAGCATCTTCGTGGCACAAGTCGCATGCTCCAAAACATGGTGAAATGAATGTGTAAACCTGGATTCCATTCTTTTCCAGTTCCTGCATCCACTCTCCAGCCTCTTTCTTCAGGCCTTCAGGCACCTGCAGTCCTACTGTCTTTGCTCCTTTTTCCTGAACTGCTTGTAAAATCTGTTCTTGCATAATAAATTGCTCTAAGTTTTGGTATAAAAAGGTTAGCTATTGCTGTTCTCCTGTTGTTGTTTTAATTTTATTCTAAACGCGCTTCTATTATGTAATGCGCTTTTAAAGTTTGGGTCTTCCTTTATAAGTTTTTCATTTTTCTCAATTGCACCTTCAATATCACCTAATTTATAAAGAGCAGCTGCCCAGTTAAAGTAAAGACGTGCGGTTTTCTTTTTCTTCAATCTTAATTGTTTTTCTGTTTTTTCATAATGTGTTATAGCTTTTTTATACTCTTCTTTTTTTGAGTATATTACACCCTTGTTCAATAGTGCAATGGTATTGTTCTCGTCCAGTTCCAGTATTCTATCTAGACAATTCATTGCACTCTTCCAATCTTTGTTTTTGTAAAATTCATGGCTTTTTTTCAGTAATTTAGACACATCTTCATCTTTTAATTCATCTTCTTTTTTCACCCATGTAACTGGTGTTTCATCTTTCTCTTGATTTGTCTCAACTCGTCCACTATCAACCTCTTCTTGTGTTTCTTCTGAAACCCAGATAAAGTGTCTTACAAGCTTGCTATCATCACTCTCATTATCTTTTATTGGCTCTTCTTTTTTCTTTTTCTTACGAAATAATCCCATAATGATACTTATTGGTTGGTTTGTATAAAAATGTTAGCTATTGCTGTTCTTCTTCCTTTTTCTCGTGATGAAACAACCCGCCAATCTTCTCCCCTACTTCGCCAACAGCATCTGCTACTTTCTCTAAGATTCCTTCTTGTTCAGGGGCGTTAGGCGTTAGGCTTTGGGCTTTAGGTTCTGGTGCAGGAGTAACCGGCGCTGGCACAGGAGCAACTGGCTGTTCATTCTCAGCTTCATCCTTAGCAAGTGTAATCTTACTCTCCTCAGTTGCAACCATTTTCATTGTCTGCACAGCAACATCAGGATTAGCACTTATGGATGTAATTCCTTTCTCAACTAAGAATTTGATAATCTCAGGCTTTGTGCTTGGCGCCTGTCCGCAAATTGAAACAGTAATTCCAGCAGCATTTCCTAATTTAATCAATCGAGCAATAGATCGCAAAACAGCTTCATCTCTTTCATCAAAGTAACCGAGCTTTTCAAGCAATTCAGAATCACGATCTGCACCCATTGTCAATTGAGTCAAATCATTGCTTCCAATTGAAAATCCGTCAACTAATTTAGCAAATTCATCAGCAAGAACAACAACAGAAGGCACTTCAGCCATTATCCAGAGTTTCAAATCCTCTCCTCGCTCAAGCCCCGCTTCTTTCATTAATTCAGTAACTTTAGTAACATCCTCAAGCTTCCTGACAAACGGCAGCATTATTACAATATTCTTGAAACCAGCATCCCTGACCTTCTTTACAGCTTTCAGCTCAAGCTTGAAAGCTTCTTTATACTTGTCAGAAGTGTATCTGGAGCACCCCCTCCATCCAATCATTGGATTATCTTCAGGATTCTCGAACTTCTCTCCGCCTTTCAAATCATGATACTCATTAGTTTTCAAATCACTCAACCGCAGAACAACCGGCCTTGGATTAAATGCTTCTGCAACTTCCTGAATTCCTTCAGCTAATTTGTCAATAAATTCTTGTGCAGCACCCCGCTCAATCATTGCAAGTGGATGCTCTCCAATCTGCGAAGCAATTATGAACTCCTCGCGCATCAGGCCAACACCGTCAACAGGCAGTGCAGCAACTTCTTCTGCCTTGCTTGGAATTCCAAGATTAACATAAACCTTTGTCTTTGTAGGAATTTTCTCAGCTGTTTCCAGTTTCTTTGGTTCAGTGCTTGCTCCTGCTTTTATTCCAGGGAAAACAATGCCTTGATTTGCATCTACTGTAACTTCCTGCTCGTCTTTTAGAACAGTTGTGGCATTTTCAGAACCAACAATACACGGTATTCCTAGTTCTCTAGACACAATTGCAGCATGGCAGGTAACTCCGCCCTCATTTGTGACAATTGCAGATGCTCTCTCCATTGCAGGAACCATATCAGGAGTTGTCATTTTCGCTACAAGCACATTGCCTTTCTGAACTTTGTCCAGTTCTTCAGAACTGGCTATAATTTTGACTTTCCCGCCGCCGATTCCAGGGCTGGCTCCGAAACCTTTTACAAGGCTGTCGCCTGTTGGTTCAGTGGTCAGTGGTCGGTTGTCAGTGGTCGGTTTTTCTGACTGCTGAGTGCTGACTACTGACTTCTGTTCTTCTCCATCACCCAAAGTAGTAACCGGCCTTGACTGCAGAATATACAAATTATCACCATCTATAGCCCACTCAATATCCTGCGGATAATCATAATGCTCTTCAATTTTCTTTCCAAGCTCTGCAATTCTCTTAACTTCCTCATCTGTAACAGATTCCTTGTTAGCTGTTTCGTCAGTAAGAACCATTTTCTCAGTTTTTCCAGCTGCAATATTTCGAGTGTACATGAATTTCTTTTTTGAAATTCTCTTCTCAGCAATTTCCAAAGTGTTCTTGTCAATTAAAAAGTGATCAGGAGTGACTTGCCCGCCTACTATTGCTTCTCCCAGTCCCCAAGCTGAATCAATTGAAATTTTTGAGCGGTCATTATCAACTGGATTTACTGTAAACATAACTCCGGATTTATCAGAATCCACCATTTTCTGCACGATAACTGAAATCAGAACTTTTTCATGGTCAAAACCTTTCTTAACCCGATAATAAATTGCTCTGGCAGTAAAAAGGCTGGCCCAGCACTCCTTTACAGCAGTGATCAGATCTGTCCCGCCTTTTATATTCAGGAAAGTTGCCTGCTGGCCTGCAAAACTGGCTCCTGGGAGGTCTTCTGCTGTTGCAGATGAGCGCACAGCAACATATTCGCCCTGCTCCTGTCCTGTACCGGCAATTATAATATCATCTGTGGACTTGATTTTCAAATACTCCTGTTTGATTTCTTCCTGCATATCCTCAGGCATTGGAGAGCCGGTTATCATGCTTCCTATGTCTTTTGAAGCTTTCTGCAGTTTATCATTATCCTCAACATCCAGATCTTTCAGAATTTCGTTTATATCCTCAATTATGTCTGCGTCATCAACAAATTTCTTGTAAGTCTGAGCAGTTACTACAAAACATTCCGGAACCGGAAGCCCACCAGCTGTTAATTCACCTAGTTGTGCTCCTTTTCCACCAGCTATCTCAACCTTTTCTTTGTTAAGATCTTTAGCCCAAACGATATAGTTCATTTTATGCTCTTTGTTTTCCTCACTTTTAAATGTTCTTTATTTCATTTAAGACAGTTTTTACCTCAGCTGGTATACGTTTGAACTGTTTCATACCTTCCAAAAACTTTTCCTGTCTTTTTTGGTGCAAACTAAGCAATTGATGTTTATATACCTTAACAAAATTTCTTTGGTTGTTTATTGTAACACCATTTTTCTCAACACGTGAAACAATTCCTAATCTGCTAAGGCATTCTGAATAAAATTTCTTCTCTTTATCGTTCATACAGCCTATCCGAATACTATCCACGCTTCTTGTTTTAGTTAGTTTTACGTCTCCTTCTCCTGCCATTAATCCTTGCAGATAATATTTTGTAAATTCAGCTGGTAATTGTGGTAAAATTCTCTTTATTTTTTCAAGCAATTCTAAAGACAATTGGTACAAAATTATGTTTGAATAAAGTATCCTAAGATTACCAAGTCTATTTGTACTTTCTCTCATATTTTTGTAGTGTTTATTTCCTGTATATGTCATAAACACATTCTGTCGTCTTTTACTGCTAATCTGAACTCGATTAAGCCAAAATTTCTCTGATAGCCATTCTCTTACTCTTGTTCCATCTTTCGTTTCTCTCTCTTTTAATTTAAAATTAAAAATAATGTTCCAACTCCAAGCTCTAAAACATACTCCAAATCTTTTGAAAAATTTCATAACAATCTTGTTCAAATTGGGTTCTCCATTGGTAAAAATAATCGAACAAGCTCTTTTACTGTATTTAGTCATTTCTGCCTGTAACACCCCCAATGTGTTGAGTGTTTGTTTATTTAGTGGTATTTTTTGCGGAAGTATGAGATGCTTAAATCTCCAACCAATGTTATCTTTTTGATACTGGTTTCTTCCTGCTCTCCATTTGTACCATAAGCAAATGTGTCCATCCGGAATTTTAATAATATTTGTTGAATAAGTTCCTTTATGTCTATCTTTCGTAAGATTTGTTACTATAACATCTCCTTGAGTGGCAACATTTAGTTGATATGTTTTATTTCCACTTTTTGTGAAAATTTTATTAGGAGAAATTTCAGATAAATCTAGATAGGGTTCTAAATTGTTGGCTTCTTGAATGTAAATATTCATCTGTTACTCCTCTGGTTGTTGCTTTTATAAATTTTCTTTAACTCATACGAGTTAATAATTCTTCCTTGCTCGGACTAGTTACTGTTGGTTTAAATAAATAGTGGGTAGCTATTAGAGTGTTGAGTGTCTAGTTAAATTTATCCAGAGTGTGGAATGTAGTATTGTTCTACACTCTAATTCACCACACTCTACACTCCCCTCAGTAAAACATCAACAACTCAATTTATTCTGCAAAAAATCTACTCTAATACCTTTTCAATCTTAGTACTGCACTTCACTGGAAATTTCATTTTAGCTCTTCGAAGTGCGTCTTTTGCAACATCTTCAGAAGCTTTTGGAACAAACAAGCTCATAATTTTCTGTCCGCGTCTGACGCGAGCAGCCATTCCAATAGGCCGTCCAAAAGATTTGCTCATACCACTTGAAAACCGGTCAGCTCCAGCACCAGTAGCCATTGAGTTCTCCCTCAGGACATGGTGCGGATAAGTTCTGATTAAAAGATGAAAGTTCTGCTCTCCAAGAGCAGTTGTAAGTGTTTTTCCAGCTCCAATACGGGCTGCTTCAAGAGCTGTGTGCTTTACCTGAACATCGTTTTCTGGAATCAGTGAGAGTTCTGTATCAAATTTGCTCATCCTGTTTCCAGTGTGGAAGTGGTGAATTCTGAGTCCAGGAATACCTTTAACATAACCTTTGCGAGGCTTTCGCTCGCTCTTTCTGCAGTTCGGTCTTGAATCGAACCTTGCGTAAATTCCTCCTCTTCGTTCACCCATTTTTGTTTGTCCTCTTTTTGAAAGGCGTTAGGCGTTTTGACTTGTTTGAGTCAACTTGATGGGCTTTAGGCGTTACCTAACGCCCAAGGCCTAATGCCTTATCCTTGAATACATGAAACTCATAAACATTCCAAGATTTGATGGTCCTCCATTCGGAGAATCATCATCGTCATAATCGCCTTTTTTCGCTTTCTTGAAGAAGCCTTTCTTCTGTTTCTTCTTTTCCTCTTCCTTCTTTCTGCGGGCTTCTCTCTTTATAACATTTATGACTGATTTCAGATTTTTATTCGTGTTTGGAATGCCACAAGTGTTACCTACACCAATCACAACTATATTTGAACCTTTCGGTGCAGCTTTCACTCTCATTCTAAGCCGCTCAACAGCCTTGTCAATTGCATTAACCACTTTTATTGACATTGGCTTGATTGCTTGGAACGGACTCATCTTTATTGCAACTGCGTCTAGCGGTATTCGGAGTCTGACTGCAACTTCCTCGATTCTGGACTTCTGAACTCCAGGTCCGCCCATTGCAACTCCAATTCCTTCTGCAACTGAGCCGGTTTTCTCTCCCTCAAGCTTCTGAGCAGCATCTATAGTGATTATTTTTGCGATTTTCTTACCTTTGCAAGCTCTTTCAACAGCTAATCCAAGTTTTCCAAGCCTTCCGCCAGGTCCCTTAGCTTTCATGAAAGTGATGTTCCTTCCCCATTTCTTCTCAGTTACAGCCATAACATCAGGAGCAATTTCCTTGCCCTCTTTGTCTAACATGCTTGCGATTGTCAGTGGCCCTGCAGCATCGCCAATTGCCATTCCCTTAAGGAAAGTCTCCATGCCGTCATACTGCGACTCTGCAATTTTCTCAAGTATTGGCATCTGCATCTGGATTATCATTGCAATCTGCAGGTTCTTGAATTTCTTTGCCATTTCCACAAAGTGACGGACCATTTTTGCAAGCTGGTGAAGCATCGTGCTTGCCTGCAATCCCATATCCACATTCATCATCTGCTCGCTGTTTGCTTTTGGCGCAATCTGTGTTGCAACGTCTTTGAATCTGTCCTCTGCCTGATCAATCATATGCTCCATCTTCTTCATAATTCCAAATGGGTCAAGACTGACTGGCGGGATTAGGAAAAAGTCTATGAAGCTTTTCAGAATTGCCTTTGCACCTTTCTTGCTTCTTGTGAATTTTTCAGTTTCTTTTAGCAAACCCCTCTGTGCCTTTGCCGAGAGTGCTTCTAGCTTCCTTGCACTCATTTCCAGTTTTGAGAAAATCTGGTAGAAATATAATTTCGGAAGAATAAACATGAAAAGGAATAACATGATTCCCCAGTTTATCATTGTTTGAAGTGTTGAACCGCTTGCGCCTAACATTTTTTATTTACCTCTTGTTTAAAGGCATTGGGCGTTTTGAGCTGTTTGAGCAGCTGAATGGGTGTTAGGCGTTGGGTTTTATTACCTAACGCCTAAGGCCTAACGCCTAAAGCCTTTCTTATACGTTTGAGGACGCCTATTAATGTGTTTGCTTCTCGTCCTGTTACTACCGCCCTCCCTAACAGCTTCTGAAACATGCTGTTAAATACTTTGTGCTTTTCAGCAGGGTAGCCACTTGCTTTTACTATTTTGCTGAGGTTCTGATTAATCAGAGTTTTTTCTTTCGAATTTGCTAATCGGACAGTGCTTTCCTGTTTCAAATCTGAAAGTTCGTAAAGAGCAACTGCAACTGAGTGAGATAAATTCATGCTTCTGTATTTTGTGGAAGTTGGAATTGTTGCAATAATATCACACTGCTCCAGAAATTCATTTGAAAGTCCTGACGGCTCAGGACCGAAAACAATTGCAATATTTCCAGTGGGCCGGAGCGCCGTGGATCCGGAGCGCCGTTTCGGCCCCGCGGCGCCCCTGCGCCCCGGTGCCCCAAACTTTTGCTTTAACTGCTTTAATGACACTGTCATTCTCAGAAAATAATCATCACTTTCAGTTGCAACACAGCTTGTTCCAATTACATAATCGAATTTCTTAAAATTAAATTTTTTCAGTGTTTTTGCTTTTTCCAGAACATCCTTGGCATGAACTGCCATCATCCCAGCTTCGTCTGTAATCTTTTTTGGATTCACCATTTCCAGTTTTGTAAAACCAAAATTCTTCATAGCTCTGCAAACTGAGCCAATATTTCCTGAGTAATGCGGTTCTATTAAAACAACTGTAATCATTTCTTTTTCCCTAAAATATAATCGCGGATTTTCTCGTTCCCGCAAACCAACAAGTCTTTTGCAGCCAACTTATTTCCCTTGTAGATTTTCTCGTTTCCTGCAAAATCAGTAATTACTCCACCAGCTTCTTTTACAATGAAATTCCCTGCAACAACATCCAAATATCTTGAAGACCCTGCGTAAATCACTGCATCAAAACTTCCGCTTGCAACTTTGCAGTAATCAATAGCAATTGCTCCTGGCATTCTGGAGTGTCTGGCAGTATGGAAAACATCTGTAATCTTTTTAATGCTGTCAAAATTCGCCTTGTATGAACATTCCAGCAGTATATCTTCAGGAGCTTCTTTCTGGCTAGTGTAAATCCGGTCTCCGTTCTTGTAAGCACCCTTGCCAAGCATGGCATAATACTCGCTCTTGCTAACGAAATTCTTAGTGTAGCCGACAATATCCACGTTCTTTTTTGCATCTAGGACTGCAAGAGTTGTTCCGAAATATCCAATTCCCATTTTGAAATTGAATGAGCCGTCTAGCGGATCAGCAAAAACATAATAATCTGGTTTTCCCTTTCCAATATTCACAATCCCAGCTTCTTCAGTTACAAGTTTGATGTTCTCATTAGTTTCTTTTAGTCTTTTGATAATAATATCTTCAGCAACTTTGTCCACCAGCATTGTCATGTCACCGCCGTAGCCCCTGCCGATTTCCTCAGTCCCCTCTTTCTTTTTGTAATAATGCATAATTTCTCTTGTTGCTTCTTCTCCAATAAGTCTGCAAGTCTCGAGCCATTCCTCTTTCTTCATAATTAAGAGTTATTTTGTGCGTTTAAAAACGTAACTACTCAGAAATCCGTGCGCCCTGACTCATACAAGCTTTAGCAGCAAATGCACTGCCATGCTCTCCAGCCTCTTTCAAAGTTTTTCCAGAAGAATAAGCTGACAAGAAACCAGCAGCATAAGCATCACCTGCGCCATTTGTATTAACAAGATTTTCAATTGGAATAATCTGGATTTCGTGCTTCTCTTCTCTGGATTTTATTAATGATCCTTTTTCCCCAAGCTTTACAACAGCAATTTCTGCAAGTTTTGCAATTTCATCAAGAGCTTCATGTGCATCAGTTTTTCCTGTAAAAGTCAGTGCTTCCTGCTCATTAGCGAAAACAATCTTTGCTCCTGTGATTGCTTGTCTGATCTCTTCTTTGAAATTACCAACAACTCCAGGATCTGCAAGATCAAAACTGATTTCTAATCCTTTTTCTTTTGCAAGTTCAAGTGCCTTATTTGTTAATTCTTTAGTTCCGCTTAGTTCGTAAGCAGTTGTGTGGAAAATATGAGAGTTTTCAAATTGAGTTCCGAGAATTTCAAATTCTTGTGAAACCCCAAAATCAAGAACAAATGTCCGCTCGCCATCAGGTGTGATGAAAGTGTGGCAAACTCCGCTCTGTCCTTGTTTTTCTGCAATATAATCATCAATTCCTCGATTCAAAACATCTTGTTTGTAAAAAGTTCCAACTTCATCATTTCCAAGAGTTCCAATTAATCCTGTTTTTGCGCCGAGTTGTGTTGCTCCTGCAACAACATTAGCAGCTGAGCCTCCAGGGATTTTAGTGCCTTCACCTAGGTCTTTTCTTAGTTTTTCAAATTCTCCAGTCTCTGCAATATGAAATTTCCCTTTCTCAAAACCAAGAGACTGCATATGCTCCTCGCTAATATTTTGTATAAGGTCTGTTACTAAATTTGAAAGTGCTACTATTTTCTTCATACTGACATTTGTCACTCGTGTTATTGATGGTTTATAAGACTTATGATGAGAAGGGTTATCTTTATATTATAACAACCTTTCTATATTTCTACTAATGGCAATTGAAGAAGAAATAAAAGAACTTGAAGAAGAGCTTGTAACAACCAAGTACAATAAGGCTACTCAGCATCATATTGGAAAAATCAAAGCAAAACTTGCAAGACTGAAAGAGCAGCTGACAAAATCTGCAAGTGTTGGTAAGGCTCAAGGTCTTGGTTACGGCTTGAAAAAGACAGGCGATGCTACTGTAATTCTGGTCGGATTTCCATCTGTTGGCAAATCTACACTTCTCAATCAACTCACAAATGCCGAATCACCTGTTGGCGCTTACGAATTCACAACTCTGAATGTTGTTCCTGGAATGATGAATTATAATTGTGCAAAAATTCAGGTTTTTGATGTGCCTGGATTAGTTTCAGGAGCTGCTGGTGGAAAAGGCAGGGGAAAGGAAGTGCTTTCTGTTATCCGGAATGCTGATTTAGTTGTCCTACTAATCGATGCTACAAAACCTGAGCAGTTGGAACGCATGGAAACCGAATTGTATGGTGCGAATTTCCGACTGGACCAATCTGAACCTGCAGTGAAAATCAAAAAGCGAATGTATGGCGGAATTACTATTGACAAATCAAGCTCCGTCAAGCTGGATAACCAGTCCATTAAGGACATCCTAACAGAATTCGGATATCTGAATGTGCATGTTTCAATTCGGGGCAATGTCAGCTTTGATGACTTTCTGGATGCTGTAATCAACAACAGAAAATACGTTCCAGCATTGCGGATTCTGAATAAGATTGATGCTGTTGAAAAAACTCCTAAAGTGAAGCACGACATGGCAATTTCCGCTGACAAAGGAAAGAATATTGAAGCTCTTCGCAAACTTATTTTCAAAAAGCTGAATTTCATCCGCATTTTCCTGAAAAAACGTGGAAAGAAAGCAGATATGGAAGAACCTCTGATAATCCGAAAAGGTTCAACAGTTGAGGAGGTCTGCAAACAGCTTCACCAGTCATTTTTCAAGCGGTTTAGATACGCCGAAATCTGGGGCCCAAGTGCAAAATTCGATGCGCAGAAAGTGCACCTGAAGCATGTTTTGAAAGATAGTGATGTTCTTGCTCTGATTCTTGAAAAAGAGTAACTGCAAGTCTTAAATACTGCAAAAACTATATTCTGTTTATGGGTCTAAACCTTTCAAGTGATAAGGGCGGTATAGGTAAAATTATACTAATACTCTTTGGTATATTTATTGCACTCTATCTCCTATTCAAATTTGTAATTTAAACAAGCTTTGAGACAAAAATCTCTTCAAAAGCAACTTTCTTGCTAGCGATTATCTCGCCAGATACTTCTACTCCAGATAGCGAGCTGTGCACAAGCAGAGCAAATCCTCCTGGTTTTAAGAAATTCTTGTACTGCTCTAGAAATTCTTTGATTTTCCCTGCACCTGCATAACTGTGGTCTATTAGCTCTTTTTCTGCTGGTGCGCCTTCCTCTTTCAAATAAGGAGCATTGAAAATTATCAGATCAAATTTGTTCAGGGGCGCCGTGGAACCGTGGAGCCGGGGCTCCGAATTGAGTGGCTCAAATAAATCCCCTAACAGAAATTCAATTTCAACTCCATTCTTCTCAGCATTTGATTTTGCGCAATCCAGTGCTATTGGATTAATATCAGTTGCAGTAACAACAGAGCCTTTCTGGCTTGCGATTATGGCTTGCAAACCTGAGCCAGTTCCGATGTCAAGAACACTAAGCTTCTTGCCTTCTACCTCTTTTTCAACTTGCTCAGCCAATAACATTGAATCCTCTCGTGGCTCATAAACCTGTTCCAAAATATCCAATCCAATTTCTTTGTAAAAAACAGTTTTCATTTAATCTTCAGCCAAATCGTCTTCAGTCATTAGCATCATTATGTCCTGCAATTCTTCTTTCCATTTCTTAACAGCAGTTTTTGCAAAACCACTAGAGCTCACTGCAATTGCAGGAATCTTTTTCGAAACAGCTTCCATTCCAAGACTGTAAATATCCTTAGCACCTACCTTCTTTTTGCCTGCTGAGAAAACTCTAACTAGATACTTCTGGCTTCCAAGATTTGTCGGAACTGAAATAACAAGTTCATACTCCTTGCCTTTCTTGATCTCTCTCTGATCCTTAATATCAATATTGTGCTTCTCAAGCTTCTGCATAATATTGTCAACAAAACTTCCCTTAATTTCTTCAAGAATCTCGCGCCTTATCTGCTCTTTGAGGTCTTCCTCACTTTCCTTTTCCTCTTTTTTTGGGCTTTCTCTTTTTCCCTTTTCGGCGCCCCGCTGCCCCGGCGCCCCGCTTCCCCGCTTTTCCTTTTCTTCTGGACTTTTTTTTTTAATTTCAGGTTCTTTGACTTCCGCTTTTGCTTTAGGTTCTTCAGCTTTAACCTCAGGTTCTGCAGGTTTTATTTTCTTTAGAATAGTTTCTCGTGCTTTTTCCTCATTAATATTGGGTGAGCACCATCCTCTGACAATCCTGTTCTCGTGCTCGAAAGTGAAACCAGTTATAAGATCTTCAAGTCCAGATAGGATGCTGACTTCCTGCGGCTGAAGATTCAGCTCGCTCAAAACTTTCTCATTCAGCACCTTCTGAATCATTTGCTTGTCTGGAGGCTGAAGAACACTATTAATTCTCTTCTGTAACATTTTCAGCTGTTCTTCATAATAATAGTATCTGTGACTTCCTCCAGCTTTTCTTTTTGATCTTTTAATTCTGTGCTGGCTGGCTGCATCAACTAAAATCGCAGCTACGATTAATGAATCAGAACCGACCCTCTGCGCCACTTCAATTGGAGTGCTGGGTCCGATTCTCTTAATATAATCTAGTATTTTCTCGTCTAACCTCACAATGTTCTACCAATTAGCGCAAGTGTTTTTATACTTATCGCTGAAAATGGGGGAGTTATTCTTCCATTGAATTAATTGGATGGGATTGTGGATTGTAGTGAATTAGAGTGTGGTAACATTCCACACTCTACACTCTGAACCAATTTAACCAAACACCCCCCACTAAACAAACTCAAACTAATACTAACTTACACATTTCACCCACTATTTATTTAAACCATCTAACTTAATTCTTGAGAGGATGAACCAGGAAATCAAACGTCAAATTTTTCATTTGTTAGGGGTTAGTATAGTTCTCTTATCTTATGTTCTTCCAAAACCAATTGCCCTTGCACTGTTATTCGCCTTTTTCGTGCTTGCATCAACACTATGTTTATTCCGACCGCTCTCGCACAAGCTCATGTTTTTGAAAAATCTTTTCGATTATCTTCACAATTTTGCAAGAGCAGAGGAACGCAGGATAAAGATTTATTTTGGGCTTTCCACAATTTTCTTCAGTGCGTTTCTCACAATGCTGATCTTCGGTGTTGAGATTTTCAGAATTGCAATTCTGGTTCTTGCTGTTGGCGATGCTTTCTCAACATTGATCGGCGCCCATTACGGTCATCACCTGCTTCCTTATCATAAAAAGAAGACTTGGGAAGGTCTGTTTGCTGGAGTTCTGACTGCATTCCTTGCCTGCTTGTTCCTGCTTCCGTGGCCTCTTGCCCTGGCAGCAGCAGCTATTGGAATGATAATCGAGTCTATTCCAATTCCTTTTAATGATAATTTCACAGTTCCTCTGGCAGTTGCAATTGTGATGTGGTTCCTACTATGAGACAAGACAAATTATCCTGGTGGTCAGTAAAAATCATTCTAATTTGTGTTGGAGCTTTCATTTTGCAGGCAATTCTCGGAGATCTTTCAGATTACTTTGTTCTGGTTTCAAAAATGGTGCTGTTCCGGCCATGGACTATGGTTACCCACGCTTTCATGCACGGCTCATTCTCGCATCTGCTTTACAATATGTTTGCTCTTGCGATTTTCGGAACAATTCTTGAAAGAATAATCGGAAGTAAATGGTTCTTAATTGTGTATGCAGCTGCTGGAATTGCATCTGCATTAGTGTCGCTTCCCTTCTACGGAGCAGTTATCGGAGCATCCGGTGCTATTTTCGGAATCTTGGGCATGCTAGCGGTTCTCAGGCCGAAAATGATGGTTTGGGTTTTTGGATTTCCAATGCCAATGGCTCTTGCAGCAGTGTTCTGGGGATTTGGAGATCTTGTCGGGTTGTTTGTGCCGAGTGCAACTGCCCATGCTGCTCACCTTGCTGGCCTGGTCGTAGGTCTTGCTTTTGGATTTTATTTTTACAAGAACTTCGGCGAATTTAGGCACAAGAAAAAGAGCGATGTTAAAATTAGTGATGAATCTTTTGAGGATTGGGAAAAGAAGTGGATGTAGGTTGGTTAAATTGGTTCAGGGGCACCGGGGCGCAGTTGGGCCGTGGCTCCGAAACTCAACTACGGCGCTCCGGATCCACGGCGCACCGGTTCCACTGGTCTCTTCAGTAACTTTATTATACAACCACAACCAACACAAGCTAAGTGACTTAAATGGGATTATTACTATACTCAGCAATTATTGCAGCAATACTAATTCTAGTTGGTCTTGCTTATTGGCATGCGAAGAAGTAAAGGAAAAAGCTTTTAAACCAGCTCTTTGATAATTTTAAACCTATTTGCGGATTCGTCCGTTGCGTTGATAACTTCGGTTTGAGCGAAAATAGAGGAGATTACAGAAAATGGGATACTACAAATACCTTAACAAATCCTTTCTCAA